>NZ_BLZR01000001.1:0-315842 GCF_014193895.1 Clostridium fungisolvens
AGATACGGCTAGATAGCTCAGTCGGTAGAGCAGAGGACTGAAAATCCTCGTGTCCCTGGTTCGATTCCTGGTCTGGCCACCAAAAGCATAGTACTTAGTACTATGCTTTATTTATTTGTTGTAGCTAAGAAGGTCACTTCAGCGAATTTTTTTATTCTTTAGGAATTTTTAACCAAATTATATACTAAAATATATAGACAATTTTATTATGAAAAGTTAAAGGCTAAGAATTAAATCAATTCTTAGCCTTCGATTATATATATAAGTATATAGATATATATTTTACATATCTTTTAAGATTTCTAATACTTCGCTTATATGATCTTTAACCTTAACTTTTCTTAGTTCTTTTATAAGAATCCCATTTTCGTCTATTATAAAAGTGCTTCTTTCAATTCCAAGTGACTTCTTACCATACATGTTTTTTTCTTTTATAACATCATACAATTTACATACTTCTTCATTCTCATCACTTAATAATATAAAGGGCAACCCTAATTTAGTTATGAATTTATCATGAGAAGTTAAGGAATCTCTAGAAACTCCTAAAACTATAGCATTATAGTCTGAAATTTGCTGGTAATTATCTCTAAAATCACAAGCCTGATTTGTACAGCCAGGTGTATTATCCTTAGGATAGAAATATAATATTACTTTCTTTCCCCTATAATCACTTAATTTATGAATATTTCCATCGGAACCTACGATAGAAAAGTCTTGAGCTAATGTATTTAATTCCATTGGTAGCTAGCACCTCCAAATAGTGTTTTTAACTATTATATAATAATAGTTATTATATATCAATAAGGTAATTATATAATATAGATGTTCTATATTATATAATTAGTTATTAGTAGGCTCATAAATTTATTAAGCACTTTTTACTGTATAAGAAAATACAAAATTTTTATGTTGCCTAAGCCTATAAATTTTAATGGTTTTACAATCTTTTTATAGAATTTAAGTTAATATATAAATTTCCTGTATGTAGATTTATATATTAAAGATACCTAATAATAAAAAATATGAATATTAATCTATTTGTGATATGATTATAAAGATTAAACTTTTACTCAGAAAAGGAGATTATTTATGGATAAAAATATACTAGCTATTGTTGGTGGAAATGAAATAACTGAAAGAGATCTAATGGATGTTATAGAAAGATACCCTGAAAATAGAAGAGGTGTTTTTGCAAGTGAAATGGGCAAAAAACAGTTGTTAGAGCAAGTTATAAGCTTTGAATTATTATATAAATTTGGCGTAGATAATGAATTCGATAAATCACAAGAGTTTTTAAGCCAAATGGAAAAAGTTAAGAAGGATATATTGACTCAGATAATAATTAATAAAGTACTTTCAGAAATAACAGTGACTGACGAAGAAGCGCTTAAATATTATGAAGAAAATAAGGAAGCTTATATGGAACCAGAAACTGTTTCAGCTAAGCATATACTTTTAGATTCTGAAGATAAATTAAAGGAAATAAGAGAAGATATAATTTCTGGAAAGAAATCTTTTGAACAATCAGCATCAGAATATTCAACTTGTCCTTCAAGCGAACAAGGTGGGGATTTAGGAGCATTCTCAAAGGGAATGATGGTTCCAGAGTTTGAAGAAGCAGCGTTTAATTTACCTGTAGGAGAAGTAAGTGAACCAGTAAAAACTCAATTTGGATTCCATTTAATAAAGGTAGCTTCAAAGAACCCAGCTTTAGTTAAAAGCTTTGATGAAGTAAAAAAGGATGTAGTAAATGAATTAATTCAACAAAGACAAGAGAGAAAGTATCTTGATTTTGTTCAAGAATTAGCTTCTAAATATGGCGTTGAAAGAAAATAAAATACATTTTGATTAAATAACAAAGGAAGTGATAATTTATTATCACTTCCTTTGTTATTTAGGAAATTATAATAAATGAGGAAATACTTAGTCTAATTAAGTCTAAATTTATAAAAATAGGAGAAAATTATAAATAGTTGATTTATATAAACTGATAGATTATATGAATATTAGTATTCAGTAACCAAAAAAGCCTTTTTTAAATATATCTCTCTATGGTATTATTAGATAGTATGAAGAAAATTCAAGTAATTTGTATAAATAAATTAATAATTTAATTTAATCTAATCATTATATGGACTTGAAAGGATTTGAATCTATCAAGATAAAGATTCGTGGATTCATCAAGATATTTATTTTGAGTCTAGATATTGAAGTGTTTCGTCTTTTGTAGATAAGAAATAGTAAAGAATTTAAAGTTTGTAATAAAAGTAGTATGTTTTACTTAAGAAACTAAGTGATTTTAAATGCTATAATAGATATTTAATTTTCTATATCTATAATGTTATTTATAAAAGCACTAATTAATTAGTTTATCTAAAAAGTAAGGCGATAAGATTAGGAGTGATTTCATGAATTACACAATAAATAATAAAAAATTAATTGATATCTTAATAGCAATTAGTTTAATAGTTTCGTGTATACCAGGATGGTACGTAATTGAGAGTTTTGGAATGAATAGATTTTGGGCAGTATTTGCTATATTGAGCTGTGTAGCAGCTGTTCTTATAATAAAGAGCTGTCTAGTA
The DNA here is from genome assembly GCF_014193895.1 of Clostridium fungisolvens. Lineage (NCBI taxonomy): Bacteria > Bacillati > Bacillota > Clostridia > Eubacteriales > Clostridiaceae > Clostridium > Clostridium fungisolvens. The sequence goes on from NZ_BLZR01000001.1 coordinate 2,589, forward strand.
GATAAAAAGTTAAATAAAAGATATATAAAAAATGGTTTTAACTTGTTGGTTATTTGCTATATGGTTTGGATATTTATATCATATTTTATGAATGGCAGGGACTTGTCTACTATTCTTTATATAGGTAAGTTAGACTTCCTGATAATTATATATTTCTTTATTTTAGGCATGTATTTATATACTCAAACTAAAAAAGAAAATTTAGATACTATACTAATGGTTTCATCCTATATTTTTAAATTTGGAGGAATTCTTTGTTTAGTTGCTTTGTATCAGTATATATTTAACACTAATTATATATTGGGATATGAGTTAACCTTTTGGCCACCATTTAATCCAGCAGCTTTTTATCAAAATGTTAATGGATTTGGTATGTACTTATATCTATCAATAATTTCGGGTCTTATTTATATGTATAATAAAAGAAGACATAGTGGATTAAATTCAGCTCTATTGGTGGTACAATACTATGTACTTTACTTAACTGTGGCAAGAACAAGTATTATAGTTGCCATTCTATTTACTGTGATGAGTATACTAATAACTCTGATCATGAAAAAGTCAGAGTTGTTTAGAGTTATAAATAAAGGTGTCATTATAGGTTTTGTTATAGCAAATATAATAATGGCAGTAGTTGTTTTTGATATTGGTCCAAATATTGATGCGAATATTAATGATACTAATCAAAATCCAAAGACTTCTCTAGAAATGCTAGAGGAAAAGAATAGCAAAGGATTGAATTATAGGGGAGAGATATGGTCAAGTGTTATAAGAAATTATAAAGACTATATGCTTCTTGGTGATGGATTAAATTATAATGTAGTTAAAAAAACAAATATAAATGAGATTATAAATAAAAGTAGTGATAAGAATACAAGAATAAGTTACCATAACACATTAATTAGATATTATGCATCCAACGGGTTATTGGGCTTAATACTATTTCTAATGCTTATGTTATATGGTCCTTTTATGTTACTGTTTAAGATGATAAAAGATAAGAAACTAAAATATAGTTATTTGATAGTAATGGTTTTTCAATTATCAATTTTATTGTATATGCAGATGGAAGAAGTATATATTGGTGAAATTGGATTAATACAAGTAATTAATATTATTTCACTTGTATACGCTAATAGTTTAATTTTAAAGGATGAAGTTTCTGAATAAATAATTGGGTTCATGTGTAAAGATTGAGGAGAATTTAATATGAAGGTATTACAAGTTATTAATAATATGGATATAGGTGGAGCAGAAACCTTATTAAAAAATTATGTTTTAAATAACAAAGATATATCCATACAAAATTCAATCTGTTTGTTACAAGGAAATGATAGTTTTATACTAGAAGAAATAAAAAAGAATAATGTCAAAGTATATAATTTAAACTTAAAAAATAAGTATATGTTTGTAAGTGCATTACTAAAGCTAAATAAAATAATAAGAAAAAATAAATTTGATGTTGTTCATATGCATCTTTTCCCTGGACAATATTATGGTGCAATACTTAAAATAATTAATAATAATGTAAAGTTTGTTTTCAGTGAGCATAGCGATAGTAACACGAGGCGAGATAAAAAAGTATTCTACCCTTTAGAAAAGTTTTCTTACAGCAAATATGATAATATTTTATGTATAAGTGAAATGACAAAAAGGTCTTTAGTTAAATTTATTCCTAAATTAGAAAGTAGTTCGGAAGTCTTATATGGAGGAATAAAGCAATATCCTATACGGAGTAATGAGAAAATTTATGATGTTATACTAGTTGGATCTTTGAGAAGTAATGTAAAAGGAATTGATTTATTGTTAAGAGCCATAGAGCTCATACGAAATAAAGTTAAAAAGGTTTGTATTGTCGGTGATGGTATTTTAATGAATGAAATGGTTTCTTTAAGGGATAGATTAGGTTTGACTGAAATTGTTGAGTTTGCAGGAAACCAAAAAGATGTTAATAGCTATCTAAGTAAATCTAAAATATTTGCACTGCCTTCAAGATGGGAAGGATTTGGATTGGCTATAATTGAGGCAATGGCACAGCAAGTACCTATTGTTGCAACTGAAGTTGGAGGCATTCCAGAGATAATAACTGATATGGAAAGTGGAATTTTAGTTAAAGCTGAAGATTATATACAACTGTCTAAAGCAATTGAGAATTTATTACGAGATGAAAACTTGAGGAATTATCTAAGCACTAATGCATACAGCAAGATGCAACACTGCTTTTCTATAGATGTTTATACAGATAAGCTGAACCATATATATAAAACATTAGTTTAATCTTAAAGAGGTGATTTTTTGAAGACAAAGGTTTATTTGATGTCTGCATGCTTAACTGGATTAGGCGGAATGGAGATGGCAATCTTAAATATGTATAAATATTTATCGGAAAAAGTAGATCTTGATGTAGAAATTATAATTTTCAGTGGAAATGAAGATAATATAAGAAAACTATTTGAAGATAAGTTTCTTCTTCTTGATATATATAGGCTAGGTGGATATAAGAAATTTATAAGTCAAATCAGTGCTTACAATCAGTTAAAAAAAATAATTAAAAATGATATAAATTACGAAAAAACAATTTTGATTGCTACAGATCCTTGGACTTTAGGTGTTGGAAATATGATAAAGAAAAAGCATGTTAATGTTAGAAGTATTTTGTGGAGTCATTTTAATGTTGATATTTATTTGAACAGTAAGACATGGTTATATAATAGATTTACATTTAGAAATGCAGATTTAATATATGTACTTAATTCATGGTCGAGAGATAAGTTATCTGAAGAGTTAGGTACTAATAACATTAAGATATTACCTAATGGCATTAAAATTAATAATAATAGCTTTATAAGATATAAAAAAAGTGAATTTATATATATTGGAAGAGTTGATAATTATACTAAGAATCTTGATATACTATTCAATTCTCTAATCGGATTAGATGGCCAATGGAATCTTACAGTTATAGGTACTGGAATTGATTTAAATAGATATATGGATTTTGTTAAAGTAAACAACTTAGGTGAAAGAGTAAGCTTTAAAGGATGGGTGGATAATCCATGGAATGAGATTAGTGACGGGGCATTTTTAGTACTACCAACTATAAATGAAGGATTTGGCTTAGTTTTAATTGAAGCAATGAGCAGAGGACTACCAGTTATAGTAAATAGTAAGGCTGAGGGGCCTAAAGATATCGTTAAAGAAGATATTAATGGATTCTTTTTTGATAGTATAGATACCTTGAAGAAGATTATTCAAGATGAAATTGATAATTCTATTGGTGCAGTTTTTGATAAAGATGAAATAAAAAACAGTGTAAAAAAGTTTGACATAGATATAGTAGGAGCTAATTTTTACAAGGAAATTAGAAATATATAAATTTAATAAACTAGGAGAATTACTATGTACAATGATGTTTGTTGTGTAATTGTCACATATAATATAGGAAATGATTTTCTAAAATGCTTTAACTCAATAGTGGATCAGGTTAAAAATGTAGTAATTGTAGACAATGGATCTGATAGTGAAACTATTTCAATGTTAAAAGCTTTAGAAGGAAAAGAAAGAGTAAAGATTATATATAATGATGAGAATCTTGGTATTGCTACTGCTTTAAATATAGGAGTTAAGTATGCAGAAGAGTGTGGAACTGAATGGGTTCTTACGATGGATAATGATAGTATATCAACATTAAATATGGTTGATTCTATGATCAATGTATATAATCATTTGAATGAGGACAAAAAGAAAAAGGTTGTAAGCATAACTCCGAGACATATAGAAACTGGATATACAGAGATATCTGAAGGTGATAAGATATCAGAACTACAAAATAATGAGTTTGTAGAAATAGATGTTTGTATTACTTCTGGGAATTTAGTTAAAACATCAGTTTTTAGAGAGGTAAATTATTTTGAAGACAAGCTGTTTATTGATAGTGTGGATTTTGATTTTTGCTTTAAGTTAAAGCAAAAAGGATATGAGCTAATTCAAACAAAAGGTGCTAAGCTACTACATAAATGTGGTGATGCAACTGAAAAAGAGATATTGTTTTTTAAAACAGGATATACAAATCATAGTTATTTAAGACGATATTATATGACTAGAAATAGATTTTATCTATGGAATAAGTATAAAGACATTGATAGTAGATTTATTAAAAATGATAAGAGAGCATTTTGTACTGAGATTGTAAAAGTAATACTTTTAGAAAAAGATAAAAAAATAAAACTTAAAATGATTATAAAGGGTATTAAAGACTATAGAAATAATATCTATGGCAAGATATCTATTTAGTCTAAGGTTTTAGTAAAAGGAGTACATTGATGGATGATAGGATTCTTCAAGAACTTGCTATAATTGTATTGAATTATAAAGATTATAATATGACTATTGATTGTGTAAATAATTTAAAAAATTTAGATATTGATTCTAAGATTATTGTGGTTGATAATAATTCCCCTAATGATTCTTTTTCAATATTGTCTAATAAATTAGCAGGATTAGATAATGTGTATATAATGAGAACTGAAAAAAATGGTGGATACTCTTACGGAAATAATGAAGGTATAAAATTTGCTATAAAAAACTTTAGTAATATAAAGTATATCGGTATAATGAATCCAGATGTTTTTTTAAATACTAAAGGGATGTTATTAAAAATATGCTCTAAATTAGAGCAGTATGATGAGATAGCTGGGATAACAGGTGTAACCCTATTGAATGGTAGATTAAGCTTTGGTAATTTAGGATGGAGAGTTAATAATGTAAAAAGCTTAGTTTTATCAAATTTTAGTTTATTGTCTAAAGTATTAAAAACATCTAGATCATATAAATCCTTAGAAATGAAGAGTGATGATTACGAGTTGGGATACACAGATGTCATGCCGGGATCATTTTTCATTATGAAAGAAAATATTTTTAGAGAGTTTAATTATTTAGATGAAGCGGTATTTTTGTACTTTGAAGAAGAAATATTAGCTAGAAAGATTAAAAGTAGAGGGCTAAAGTCTGCGATATTAATCACTGAATCTTATGTACATAAACATGGAAGTAAGGATACTGAGTTAGCTAATATATCAAAAAAGAAACTTGATTATAAGATATATATGAAGTCGCAAACATATTATGTGGAGAATTTCGTTAGTGATAATGCTTTATCAAAACTTACTTTAAAGTTATCTCAATATATACACTATTATTTAGAGATACCACTAATTTGTTTGATGTACAAATTTAAAGGAATGGTAAAAAGATAGCAATTAGTAGATTGGTGGTGATTGATTTGAAAAAAGATATAACTGTTTTTACCCCAACTTTCAATAGAGCAGAATTATTACCAAGTTTATATGATTCTTTAATTAGACAAAATCATAAAAATTTTCAATGGATAATATATGATGATGGATCAACTGATAATACAGAGGAAATTATAAATGAATTTAAGAAGCAAAGCTTAATAGATATTGATTATATAAAATCAGAAAATAGAGGTAAGCATGTAGCTATCAATAATGGAATAGAAGCTGCTAAAGGTGAGCTGTTTTTTGTTGTAGATTCAGATGATATATTAACAGAGGATGCAATAGAAATTGTTGTAGACACATGGAGAAGTATACCTACAAATGAAAAAAGTAAATTTGCAGGGGTAGGGGCGCTTAAGGCTGGACTAAATAATGAGACAATAACTAAGGGGTTTAACGACCGTTGGATTGATGCTACACATATAGATTTTGCCTTCAATATGGGACACAATCAAGATAAAGCTGAGATATATGTAACTGAACTGTTTAAGAAATATAAATATCCAGTATTTGATGGTGAGAAGTTCATGACTGAAGCTGTAGTTGGATTGAAGATAGCTGATGAAGGGTATAAGATGAGGTGGGTTAATAAAGCCATTTATCTATGCGAATATAGAGAAGATGGATTGACGCAAAACTCTTTTAACATAAGGCTGAAGAACCTAAAAGGTACTTGTTATGCATATAACTTACTATCATCCTATGGACTTCCACCTAAGACCGTGATAAGGTATAAAGCAAACTATTTTAGGTTTGGATTCCATAAAGGTCTAAAAACTATTGATTTAAAGCGTGAGCTTTTGGATAAGAAATATTGGTTAGTATCTAGCACATTAGGTTTGCTTCTATACAAGAAGGATTTAAATAAATAGAAAATACGAATTTGTCGCCAGTAATTTTCCTAATATGCATTGGGAATGGCAGATGCGCAAAAAATCGCTGAAGAAAGTAGCTTCAGCGATTTTTTCAGTTGGAATAAATCCTATTTGTTTAACCTAAAAAAGGTTTTGAATTTTAAAAGTATCTCAATTAGAATTTCATCCTTTATAATAAATAAAACTAATCCATATGCCAATGAACATATAAGAACAGTAAACAAAATGGTAAGAAGAGTTTGATGAATAAAAAGCTTAATTACTAAGGATAAAGGGATAAATAAAAGTGATATAATCAAGTATTTTAATTTATCAATGGAGATTAGCTTTATATTTACATCAAGGAATTTTACAATAAAAGTGTATTCGACTATAACCAAAAAGAATTCGACCAAAGTTGTGGAAGCTATTGCGGTAACATGATTTAATAAATTTAAATATATAAGCACTAATTTTATGATAAGGTTTATGAAACCAAAAGAAGCAACTATAATCATAGCAAACTTCTCTTTCTTCTTTATATAAAAGATACTATTTACTAGTAAAAAATCTAGTCCGCTAAAGATTATAAAAATACTAAATATTTTAAGGACGTTTACAGCTTCAAGGTAAGCACTTTTATATAAGAGAAGTATTATCTCTTTAGATAAAACCATCATTCCTATTGCTGAAGGAAATAAAAAGGCTAAGTATGTTTTGCTTATCTTATTTAATAATTTTTCATAGGGCTCAGCCCCATTAGATACGAGAATATTTGATAGTCTAGGTATAGTAACAAGTATTATAGAAAGCAGCATAGTGTTGATCATATTTGCTAACATCTGGCTTATATTATAATAACCAACGTAAATTTCGCTTACATAAGAACCTAGAAGTAATTTATCCAATTGAGTATATAGTATAGAAGCATTCGACATAATTAAAATTATAAATAATGGTTTAATATGTTTCTTCAATTTCAAATTATTAAAATTAAATTTAATGTTCTTCTTTATGTAAATGAAGCTGACGATGTAATTAAAGAAAAATAGTAATGAATTTAAAGCTGCGTATATTAGATAATCCGAAGGTTTTTTTACAAGAAGAAGTAAAAGTATTACATAAAAAATTCGTATTATTATTGTCTTTATAGTAATAAAATTAAAGCTCTCAGTTGCTTCAAATAACCACTCTACATAGAATATATTACTAAATAGAGTAAAGCTATAAATTAGCAATACAGGGAACTGAGGCTGATAAGAATAATGAAGAAATACAAATGATATATAAATAATTAAAACTGATGAATTAGATATTACACCAATAAGAAATAAACTAGTAAAAAGTTTTGAGAGTTTTTCTTTATCATCTCTTATTCTACTAATTTCCCTAAGTCCATAGTTGTATATGCCAAAAGTCGCAATTATTAAGAAATATGTATATATTGATTCACTAAAAGATATTCTACCTAGATACTTTGGCCCAATTACTGTGGCAGCATAAGGACCTATTATAAGAGGTATTATTATATTGAACACATTAAGTAACAATTTATAAAAAATATTTTTAGTAATAGAATTTTTAGATTCCATGCTCTGCCTTTCTTATATGGATGTACCAATTCGTAATAAAATTTATATTTTAAATTCTTTCACCAGAAGCCGTAAGAGTTTTAAAGATAGATTTCGGATCGAAATGGTACATCTATAATACATACGATTAAGTAAAAGTAGTATAGTGGGGATAATGTCCTTTTATATTTTGGCCTAATTTCATAATACCTAAAACATATATACTACATTTTCCTATAACATTATAAAAACTCTCAAAATTAATCGAGAGTCTTTACTGCTAAACGTACTATATAAGTAGATAATATGAGTAAAATAGTTTGATTATTATATAAGGCATCTTATATAAACTAAATAACAATATCTAAATAACTTTCAATGTAACTATTTGCTAAAGAGATTACCTTTTCTTTATCATTTTCTGATGATTCATCATAGACGGCTATAACCTTCATTCCAGCAGCCTTTGCGCCTTGAACAGCAGGAAGAATATCTTCAAAAACAACACATTCATCAGGTTTAACCCCTAGCTTTTCTGATGAAAGAAGATATACATCAGGAAAGTTTTTTCCACGGGTTACTTCATCTGTTGTTGTAATAGAATCAAATAGCTCATAAATTTCATTAGCTTCCAAGGCAGCCTTTAGCAATTCATGAGAATTTGATGTAGCCAATCCGATTTTTATATTCATAGACTTTAGTTTGATTAAAAAATCCTTTGCGCCAGGCTTTAACTTTACGTCTGTGGTATAATGAGCCACAGCCATAGAGTGCCAGTCATTCATGATTTCTTCAACTGTATCTTGGATATTAAATTTGTTTTTAAAATATATTGCTGTTTGCTCAAAGCTAAGGTGGCCTATTTCATCTTTAAGATTTTCAGGTTTTGCATAACCTTTATTTATTAGATAATCAGTATCGATTTTTTCCCATATCCACATAGAATCTATCAGAGTACCATCTAAATCAAATATTGCCGCTTTTATATCTTTAAACATTATTAAAAATCACCTCATTAAAATTCATTAATTCCAAAAGTAAAACTATTAGTATAGACAAACTGATAATCTAGGTTGTACACTTTTTGATATATATAAATGCTTAAATATCATTATAGAAAAGATCAAGTTAAGATTGTACTTAAGATTAATAGCTTGCTAGAAGCTTGTATAATAATTTTAGTGCAAATTAATAAATATATCAATGTAAAATTTACATATTGACATTCAGTAGGTATGTGATTACAGTACCTATGAGCATTCCTATAAATACATCGGTAATATAATGTACTCCAAGATATAATCGTGAGAATCCCACAATTACTGCCATAGAAATATATATAACTGAGAAGTGAGGAGATATAAAACAAAAAGATGTTGCAATGGAAAAAGCAGCTGTAGTATGACCTGATGGAAATGAGTACCTATCTATCCCTATCTTATTAATATATAAATCTTTAATAACTAAAAATGGTCTTAATCTACATACAGAAACCTTTATTATATGACATATTATAGTGCTACATATAAGCGATATTAATAATTTTTGTGGTGAATTTATATTAATAATAGCAAATATAGATAATAAAATGCAGAACTGTACTGATCCTAGATAGGTTAGCTTGGGCATCAGAAAATTGAAAAAGCTGCATCTAAATGATTTGTTTACTTTGATTAAAATAAGTTGATCTTGTGCTAATATTTTCTCAATCATAGTAAAAACGCTCCTTAAAAATATTTAATAATAACATTATCATAAAAATATTAAAAGTGTATTGTGTTGGGTAAAAAATGTGCAAATAATAGTGAAAATTATCAATTAAGTAAAAAATAAAACAAAAACCACTATCATAATATTAGACATAAACTAATTTGATAGTGGTTTTTAAAATATAATTTGTTTTGTAGTTTTTAAAATGTTCTCTCGAATATTTCTATCTTTTCTTTATCTTGAAAATCCTTTAACGAGTTTATTCCAAGTTCTTTTAATACCTGAGTCATTATATCACTATGTGTAGCAACTTTTATTGGAGAATCATAAGCGACTTTATTAGCAAACTCTCTTCCATTTTCTCTTGGGATTAGAGCTTTAGGGCCACCTACACAGCCGCCTATGCAGCCCATACCTTCTATAAAGTTTGCATCAACTTCACCGGCTTGAGCTTTTTCAAGAATTTCTTTACACTCTTTCACTCCATTTGCTTGAACTGCTTTGAAGATAGAGTGTTTCTCAGGGAACAGTTCTTCAATTGCTTCGGAAACAGCTATTGATACTCCACCGGTTCTAGCATAAAGCCTACCACCTCTTGAAGCGTACTCGATGGAAGGGATGCCATGTAATTCACCAGGCTTAATATCTAAAGTATCGAAAATACCTTTTAATTCTTCAAAGGTAAGAACATAGTCAATTGCAGCATCTATATCTTTATCCTTTGCCTCAGCCTTTTTAGCTATACAAGGCCCTATAAACACCACCTTAGCATCAGGATTTAATGTCTTAATTAATCTTCCAGCAGCAATCATAGGTGAGACTGAAGGGGATACATCTTTTACTAAGTCGCTATAAACTCTCTTTAACATTCCAACCCACATAGGACAGCAACAAGAAGTTATAAGTAAGCCACCATCCTTGCTAACATGCTTATCGAATTCAGCAGCTTCTTTTATAGTCAACATATCGGCAGCAAATGCAACTTCAACCATATCTGAAAAGCCAAGTTTGATAAATGCAGAACGAAGTTGATCTAAGGTTACTTGATCACCAAACTGGCCAGAAATAGCTGGTGCTACCGCAGCTATTACCTTTTTGTTGTTTTTTAATAATTCCATGATTGGAATAAATTCTATTCTATCAATGAAATTGCCGCTATCGCAAGCATCAATACATAGTCCGCAATCAACACAAAGTGTGTCATCTATATAGGTGTTACCAAAGTTCTTGTCTTCAATAATAGCATTGAATGGGCAAGCTAATTGGCATTTTGTCAGCCCTGAATCTTTATCCTTACAATGATCTGAGCAACTGCCAACCTTTTCAACTATTCTTTCTTTTACCTTGTAATCAGTTATTGCTTTTTTTAGATTGTAAAGGTAATTGTCATCTTTATCAACATCCACTCCACATAATGTAGCTATAATAGATTTTGCTTCTTCCCTATCAAAGTTAGGGTCACTGATTATCTCGTTCACTACTTTGTCAAAGTCATCTTCATAATATGCTTTAACAATTTTCTTGAACAAAGCTTCATATTCTTTTTTCATTGAACTCCTCCTAATTATTAAATGGTAAATATAATAAATATGATTATATTTATGACAAATATACTAATATTATTTTCTTTATAATGTTAATTAATTCATTGAATGTAAGCATATATTGTAAAAAATAATGAATTAATGTGAATAAAATAAGTTTCATTACACATACTAATTATAACCATAATATGAAATTATAGTTCCTAAATATTTAAAGAAAAGGTGATATTCATGTTTTATATGATAGCAATAACTTTTTCAATCCTAGTTGTGCTCTTTTGTATATCTTTATGTAAAGCTGCATCAAAAGAAGAAAATTTTTATGAAAATTTAGAGAGAAAAAATAAAAAATAATTAATAATATATGGTTATTTAAATATACATATAATAGTTGAATATTATATGGAGATGAATTTATAGATGATAGATTTAGTATTGGATGCTGGTCATGGTGGGAGAGATCCAGGCGCTATAGGGCCCACAGGTCTGCAGGAAAAAGAATGTAACATTTATATTGCTAAAAAATGTGGACAAATATTAAAAGAACAAGGTGTAACAGTGGAACAAACAAGGGAAGATGATACTTACTTAGGGCTTTCAGAGAGAGCAAAGTTAGCTAATGATGCTAATAGTAAGTACTTTATAAGTATACACATAAACAGTGCAGACGTTCAGTCTGCAAATGGAACGGAAGTATATGCATTAGTAAAAGGTGGAGAAGGAGAACTGTTAGCCAAAAGGGTATTAGATAGTATTGTAGGTGGGATAAATTTAAGTAGTAGAGGAGTTAAATTTGCGAATTTTGCTGTGTTAAGAGAAACCAATATGCCTGCAATATTGGTAGAGACCTGTTTTATAAGTAATTCTAGTGAAGAAGCCTTGTTAAGAGAAGATAGTTTTAAGGATAAAGTTGCACTTTCTATAGCTAAAGGATTTCTTAATTATATCGGTAAGCCATATAATGAGAGTACTAATTCAATTTACACTATTGATAATAAACTTACACCTTTAATATCAAAGACATCATGTTCGAAGGATCAAGCTAAGCAATGGGCGAAAAATAATCAAGCAACAGATTTGTTTATATCTTTAGCAGATTTATATTGGTCCTTATATCCATATCACGGAAATATAAATCCTACAATAGCCTATGCACAAGCTGCTTTAGAAACTGGATTTGGGAAGTTTGGAGGTAGTATAGATGAAAGTTATAAGAATCCGGCTGGATTGAAGAGCACAAGTGGTAGGGATGACACAGCTGACTCTTTTGTAAAGTTTGCTAGTTGGAGAGACGGAGTGTCAGCGCAATTTGATCATTTGGCTCTATATGCAGGTGCAGAAGGATATCCAAGTGATAACACTTCAGATCCTAGGCACTTTTCATATTTAACTGGAAAGGTTAAATATGTAGAGGATCTTTCAGGAAATTGGGCAGCATCCCAAGATTATGGGTTAAAGATACTACAATTGATGTTTGCTATGGAAGGAACTATAGTTGTTGATAGTTTTGAAAATAATAAGATTTATGAAGAGCCACAAAAAGAAAATACATCAGAACATGAAGAAACAATAAAGAATGTTAAAGAAAAATTAAATAGCTTTTCAGAAGAAATAGATAGTTTAAGGACGAGATATCAAGAGTTCTCTTTAATTATTGAAAACTTTGATAAAATTCTAGAAGATAAAAATAATGAAAATAAAAGATTGCTAAAGGAAAATAGTGATTTGACAGAAAAAGTTAAGCAGTACGGTGAAGTGATTGACGATATATTAAATATTATAAATACAAGGGTAAAATAAAAAGGAATTGTATAAATACAATTCCTTTTTGGTCGGGGTGACAGGGATCGAACCTGCGACCTCATGGTCCCAAACCACGCGCGCTCCCATCTGCGCTACACCCCGTGGCACATTGTTAATTATAAAGCAATTTTATATTTATGTCAACACACAAAATGAAAAATATAGGATATAAATTTAATATTTTATGATGTATAATATATAATTATTGGAATTATATTAGATGGAGGGATTATCAATGAAGCTTACAACTATAATAATAGAAATAGCAAGTATAGTATACATAATTTTTGGCATACTCGTACTTTTTAGTAAAGGATTAAGAAAGAATGTTGAAAGAAGCAATGCAAAGGATATAAATGGATATATTGCATTTAATGGTAAGTTTAATTTAATACTAGGTATAATTGGAGTTGTAATTGGAGGATTAGACTATTTCTTCCCGTCTTTGACTAAGGTTTGGATTGGTGTATTTTTGGTGATAATGCTTGCTTCTTCGGTTATACAAGCAAAGATGAGTAAGAAGTTTATAAAATAGTACGTAATTATCTAGAGTTGCCTGAGAAGGTAACTCTTATTTTAAATTCTAATTATGTTTAAGTAGTACATCAATTTATAAGTTGATATTAAACATAGAGTGAATTTTTAAAATTATGATAGGAGGCGGTCAGTTGAACTATAAGATAGTATTATTCATTATAGCATTCTTTGGTATATATGCTTTGAGCAATTATTATATTGGTACTAGAATATATAAAGGGATTACAGTAAAGATTCCTGTAAATAGTATTATATTTTGGGGCATATTTTGGGTTGTAGCAGTAGCTTATATCGTCACTATGCTTTTGGGTAATTATGTGTCAGGAAAGATTTTTGATATATTCAACTTAATAGGAGTATATTGGATAGGTATATTTTTTTATTTAATAATTATATTGCCTGTTGTTGATATAATTGCATTCGTTAATAGACGATATTCATTTATACCAAGTATGAGGGGAAGTAATAATTTGCTTTTTGTTACAACCTTAGCAATAGTTTTATTTATAGCATTTGTGATGATATATGGAACATGGAATGGTAGTCATTCATATGTAAAAAAGTATGAATTAGAAATCAATAAAACCGTAGAAGGAATAGATAAATTAAATGTCGTTATGGTCTCTGACATACATCTAGGGAATCTTATAGATGGTAAGAGAGCAAGTACGATGGTAGAGGAGATTAATCGGCTAAATCCAGATATTGTATTGTTTGCAGGAGATATAGTTGATACTGAAGTTAAACCCTTTATAAATGGAAATATGGCTGCTGAATTTAATAAGATTAATTCAAAGTATGGAACCTATGCTGCGCTTGGCAACCACGATATCATGAGAGGCGAGGAAGAAACTATAACTAAAGAGTTGGGCAAATATGGAGTTCAAGTACTAAGAGATGAAGCGAAGGAAATTAATAATCAATTTTATGTAGTTGGAAGAGATGATGTTTCTATAAATAGAACTGAAAAAAAGAGAAAGAGCATAGATGACATATTACAAAATGTTGATAAGACAAAACCTGTTTTATTAATTGATCATACACCTTCAGCTCTAGAAGAGGCTGAGGAAAATAATATAGATATACAAGTATCAGGTCATACTCATAAGGGGCAATTTTTCCCTAATAACTTAATAACCAGTAGGATATTTGAGGTTGATTATGGGTATCTAAAGAAAAAGGACTTAAATGTAATAGTCTCATCAGGTTATGGTACATGGGGACCTCCGATTAGACTAGGAAGCAGAAGTGAAATTGTTAATATAACAGTGAAATTTAATAAATAAAGAAACCAGCCTTCTTAGAATATTGAAATTACTAAGAAGGCTGGTTTTTAGTTACTGATTCTTATTCATTATTTTATTTCTTATTTCTTTAAATTTAGGGAATGCTTTTTTATATAGATTATAAATGAAGCTGTTTATAACAAGATCAAACTCACCAATAAACTCTACAAAGTCTCCATTGAACCCTTTTTTAAATTTGTATAAACCATACAATGGATTTTCAGGATTAAGATCTCCAGAAACTCCTCTAAAATCGTATAGATAGCAATCCAAATCAATACTATCTGTTATCATAGCCCACTGCATAGCAAAGTTTGGCATAGTATCTCTTAAAATGTTTTCTGAAGCACCATAAAGGTACCAAGCCTTACCACCATAATAAAGGTATATAGAGCCTGAAAGATATATTTCTTGACCCTTAAATGGCTCAATATCTTTAAGACGAGTTTTAAATCCCTCTATTTGTCTTTCGGATTCTTTTAACTTTCCATCTTGGTCGTCTATCTTCTTTTGAATTCTAGCAGATTTATCTTCATCCTTCTCTTCTGAGAGCTTTAATCTCAATTCATCAATCTTAATTAGTGCCTTTTCACGCACTTGCTCTTGTTTTTGTAGTTTTGCATTGACAGTAGAAAAGTCCTTTTCATAGCTATATTTAACCATGTATAATCTGCAATAAGGTGATAGATTGTCAATCATATCTTTAAAATAATCTTTTTTACGTACTATAAAGTTGTCCCTTTTTCCGGTTGTAACCATTATCTCGTGAAATCTTGATAATACTTCATCAGAGATATTATTCTTATCATAAACTTCTACGGTTAAGCCTCTGTCCTCAGCTACCTTAATATTGTATCTAGTCTTATTTGAAAAAGTTTTAAAAACATCTTTCTTTTCTTGTTCTTTATTCTCTAGTTGAGGTAGGTTTAGTCTAAAAACAAAGTTTGGCTGAATTGCTTCAAAGTTTTTTGAATCAGTGTTATTAAAACCTAAACTCTTTAAAAAGTCCTTTATTTCTTCGCCTTCAATTAAAAGTTTTTCGTTTTCAGATAAGTGTATATCAGGATCTACAGTTATGAAAGATATCTTGTTATCTTTTGCATAACTTCTTATGAAGTCAGTAAACTCTATTAAAAGATTTTTATTCTTATAATCACAAGTAAAGCTTCTAGGCATGTAGCCCATATAAGCATTTACATATGGTGCTTTTCTTAGAAGCATAGTAGCACACAAAACTAGGTTGCCATCTTCATCAAAACCTCCAATAAATTTTGGAGTCCATTCTTTTTTTATACTAGCCCAATACGATGTTTGAAATATATGCCCTTTTTTATTAATGGAATTAAACTCATTTATCTGAGAAGGGTTTACTTCCTTAAATCTATACAAAATAAATTCCTCCTTAATGCATTTGCACTAATGTTATTTGATTTTACGCATAACACTATTTTAATACTATTGGACTAACTATTTCAAGAATTTAATATTCATCAGGTATATAAAGTGCATCAAATATATATATTACAAAACAAATTGTACTAGTTTATATAAAGTAGGTTATAATGAAAAAAATTCTCTAATGTTTTTAAAGTTCCAATTATGTTGTTAAATTATACGTAAATATTAATTGGTGTTTCATCCAGTAAAAGGCATGTATAAAAAACACCATTATAAACAACTATATTATAAGTGTTAACTAAAAATTATAATTTTAGTCTGGATATACAATTTGTCCAGTTATATAGCAGTTTTAGGAGTTAAAAGGATTAACAAATTGTTAACAAAACATAAAAGGTAACAAATTGGTAAATATTTATATTGTTATCGAAAAGTGTTTAATGTTATAATTTTAGTATAAAACAATGATAGGGGGGGAGCAGTTTTCATATGTTATAGTATTTTCGATAATATGTGTAAACTGAGAATACGCATGAATAAAAGAGCAATATCAACGTTAATCGTATTCAGTTTGGTATTTGGGATTGGTGTACAGGCACATGCGGAGCCACTTACTGATAATCAAAAGCAACAAATACAAGATAGTAGAGACAAATACTCTGATGTAAAAAACAAGATAAGTGATTTGACTAATAAGATAGATGCATTAGATGACCAAATACAACCATTAGTAATACAGATTGATAAGAATAAGAATGAAATTAAGAGCGTAGAAAAGCAAATTAAAAACACTGAAGATGAGATTGATAAGGCTAGAGCTGATCTTGATGCCAAAGAAGAAGTCTTTGGAGAAAGAATGAGAGCTATATACAAAACTGGAGGACAGGAAAGTTATTTAGCAGTAATTTTAAGTTCAAGAGATTTTAGTGATTTTGTCAGCAAAATGGAAGCTGTTGGAAAACTTATGAGCTTAGATAAGCAAATAATAACCGAATTAAAAGACCAAAAGCAGAAGCTTGATGATAAGGTAAGTGATTTAAAAGCAAAAAATGATCAATTAGCTAAATTAAATGAAAGCACTCAAAAGCAGTTAGATGAATTAAATGCTAAGAAGAGTGATCAGCTTAAAATGGTTGCAGATTTACAAGAACAACAAAAGAAAGTTGCTCAAGATTTAAAACAATCTGAGAGCATGCTTATACAATATCCAGTATCTATAATCCAGAACACTTCAAGCTCAACTTCTGACTTGAACTCTGCTATAGATATGTTAAGACAAGTTAGAAAAACTGTAGTAAGTTCTGATCTAGATAGTGAAATAGTAAATTACATCGAAAAGGCTAAAGATACAGTAAAGAGTAGAACTACAGTTGCAGCTCCAGTATACAGTAGGGGAGGAGCAGTACCGGCTTCATCTTCTTCAGTTTTATCAGAAGCTTATAAATACTTAGGTACTCCTTATGTATGGGGGGCTACTGGACCAAGTTCTTTTGACTGTTCAGGGTTCACTAGTTATGTATTTAGAAAGTTTGGAATTAGCCTTCCAAGAACGACATATGATCAAATAAATGTTGGTTCTGCAGTGTCTTACGCAGATTTACAACCAGGTGATTTGGTCTTTACAAGAGGAACTGCATCAAGACCAGAACATGTTGGTATATATGTAGGTGGTGGTCAAATGATTCATGCGCCTAGAACTGGTGAAGATGTAAAAGTAGGACCTATCTATGGTTATGTTGCATCAAGAAGAGTGCAATAATTATTTAAAAATGAGAGCATAGTTAGTAAATAGTTTATCCAATGAGGTCAATATGACTTCATTGGATTTTTTACTGTTAAGGAAAGTATAAAACTTTTTGCTAGTTAAACCTAGATATTTCAATGCTTTTATAAGTTTTTTATGGCTATGCAGCAAAAAATAAAACTTATTCGCCTCCAGATTTTCCTCATATACATTCGGAAAGGCAGATGCGCAAAAAATTACTAAAGAAGAGCGCTTTAGCGAATTTTTTATCTTTTACCAATATATAGATATGCAAAGTATATCTACTATGTGAATGTCTATTGTAAATGTTGAAGTTAATTTTATAATAAATTTAAACAACTTAAGTTTTTGTAGGATATTTATTTAAGATGACGTGATTTACAGCTAATATTGAGATTATATGTGGAAGAATTATGATAAAATGATTTGTTTAAATATTTGTTATTGTTATGTATAATATATAAATGTATTAAATGGCAATGATATATTGTAGATACATCTGTAGATTTTACGATTATATTAATTTGTATATCATATTGAAAAGAGAGAGGAAGATAATGTTAGATATAAATATAAATAGAGATGAAATAGAGAAAATTGTAAATAATGATGAAAGTATTGATGATTTGCAGTTAGGCGGAATACACTTAATACAAAAAAAAGATGGCTTTAGGTTTGGCGTAGATGCAGTCCTATTAGCCAATTTCGCAAATGTAAAAAATAACAGCAGAGTTATAGACATGTGCACAGGTACGGGGATAGTGCCATTTATATTGGCTGGAAAAACTAAGGCATCAAGCATAACTGGACTTGAGGTTCAAGAAGAAATGGTCGAGATGGCAAACAGAAGTATTAAGATAAATGCACTTGAAGACAAGATGGATTTTATATGTGGAGATTTAACAAACTTACAACTTTTGAAAAGTATAAAAAAGGCAGATGTGGTTACTGTAAATCCACCTTATAAATTAGCTAGTTCAGGGATAATTAATCCAAGTGATAAAACGGCTATAGCAAGGCATGAAATATTATGTACATTAGAAGATGTAATAATTGCAGCAAGAGTGCTCCTTAAGGATAACGGTAGATTTTACATGGTACATAGACCAGAACGGCTTGCTGATATATTTTGTTTGATGAGAAAGCATAGGATTGAGCCTAAAAGAGTTAGGATGGTTCACCCTAATACAACAAGAGAGCCTAATATAGTTCTAGTAGAAGGTCAGAGAGATGGTGGAAAATTTATGAAATGGGAAGCACCTCTTTATGTATATAATGACAATGGACAGTATAGTGATGAAATAGAAAAAATCTATGGAAGAAGGTAATAAGTATGACAAAGCTTTATTTAGTTCCTACGCCAATAGGAAATTTAAAAGATATAACCTTAAGAGCTTTAGAAGTTCTTAAGACGGTTGATGTAATAGCAGCAGAAGATACTAGGCAAACTTTAAAGCTTCTTAATCATTATGAAATCAAAAAAACTCTAATAAGCTACCATAAACATAATGAATATGGAAAGAGCGAAGATATAATAGGTATAATTAATTCGGGAAGATCTGTTGCTATTGTATCGGATGCTGGTACGCCTGGTATATCAGACCCAGGTGAAATACTAGTGAAAAGGTGTATTGAAGAAAATATACAATTTGAAGTGTTACCAGGGGCTACTGCAACTACTACTGCATTGGTTTATTCAGGTTTTGATACCACTAAGTTTATGTTTAGAGGATTTTTACCTAGAGAGAACAAGGATAGGATAGAAGTAGTTGATACGCTTAAGGATAGAAGTGAAACTATAATATTCTATGAAGCTCCTCATAGACTTTTAAGTACATTAGACTTTTTGAAAGAAGCGTTTGGCAATAGAAGAATAGCTATATGCAGAGAGCTCACTAAACTGCATGAGGAAATTGTGAGAGTTACTATTAGCGAAGCTATTTCATACTTTTCAAATAAACAACCTAAGGGCGAATTTGTATTAGTTTTAGAAGGTAAATCTAAAGAAGATATTGAAAATGAGAAAAAAGCAACATGGGAAGACTTAAGTATTGAAGAGCATATATTGAGAAATATAAATAATGGTATGGAAAAGAAAGAAGCGATAAAGATGGTGGCAAAGGAACGAAAACTTCCTAAATCAGAGGTTTATAAGTATTCTACCAATATGTAGTGGGTAAAAATTTGAAGTTTTTTTCGGAGTAAAAAGTTAATAAATTAAATAAAATATCTTAATAACTTAGGTTTAAATTTATATGTTTTCATATAAAACAAAAAATAAGCGCTTCAAGGGGAGTTGAAGCGCTTATTTAAAGTAAAAATTAAAACTATATATAATTATTTGTTATCGTTTTTAAGTTCTACTAAGCAGTTCTTACAGATATTCTTTCCTCTGTAGTTTATAACATCTCTTGCATCTCCGCAGAATATGCAAGCTGGTTCATATTTCTTTAAAATTATTTGTTCACCATCTACATATATTTCTAGAGCATCTTTTTCTGCTATGTCTAAAGTTCTTCTTAATTCTATAGGAATAACTATTCTTCCTAACTCATCTACTCTTCTAACTACACCTGTTGATTTCATTTTTGTTTCCTCCTCATATCCTACATCTTTCGACAAATTATATTATAATACTAGCAAAAATGTAATATAAAGTCAATATTAATTGATAATATTTTTAAGTTTTTTACAAAAGTTTTATTTAGTAAACTTATATCCATAATATACTACCATTTTTTTCAAAAGTCAATACTACTAAATAGCATCAAAAATACATAATTCTTCAATAAATTTACTATATCTTCAATAATAAATAATTAAATTAATATTTTTAAAGAAATTAATAGTAAATTATTGAAAAAAATGAGCATTTATTAAAAAAACAAAATTAGTAAATAAAAAAAGTAATTTGTTGGAATAGTAGATTAGTATTGTCGAAATTAATCTATTTGTGATAGACATTTATATTTCTATATTAATAGTATATGTAAAAAAAATAAAAATTGTTTATGTTTATATGGAAAATAAGCCAATAATATTATAAAATTAACAAAATACTTATAGCGCAAATAATTAATAAATGCAAAAAACAATTATGCTGTAAAAATAATGTAATATTTTAAATGTATTAAAATAAAATAATTTGGTGAATAACGAATTATTTTATCAGTATTTCCACATGTAATAAACAGGTTATCCACATGAGAATTGTGGATAATGTGCAAAAAAAATTGTATTTTGAATATAAACACAATATGTTGTGTTAAGTTATCAACATATACTGTTTATAACCTGTGAATAACTGTGGATTAGTGTGGAAAAATACTATAGTTGAATATTTTACTAACAATAAAAATTAAATCACAAATAATTTTTATTGTAATAATTTGTTTTTGCTATGTTAAGATATTTTGTCAGAAGTTGATAGAGTTAATTATAGATAAACTAGTTCCAAATAAAATATATATTTCATAATCCTATTACTATTAATAGTTAACAAAACTATAGCTTAGTTTTATTAGATAGAACTGGATTATCTATTCCACTGAACTGATAAACTACTTCAGTCATTAAACTCCAAATAAAGATTTCGATGGTTCTACGAATCTTTATTTGGATAAATTCTAATATGAAGTAGTTTAACTATAGAATTAATAAGTAAAATAAATAGGTGGAATTAACTTGTAATAGGTTTATACTTACTATATAATATTATTAAAAGATAAAGTAAATTGAGTATATTTTAGAGGTGTTATTATGGACGACAAGAGTTTTGATTTAAGCTATGTTATAGAATTAGCAGAAGAAATGTCAAAGAACAGTATGGTTTCTTATGATGAGTTACCGAAATATGATTTATTTTTATCGCAAGTTATTGATTATTTAAATGATAAGTTTATAGATGATAAATATACAAACAATATTGTTCAAAACTATATAAAAAGTGAAGTAATAACTAAACCAGAGGATGGAAAAAAGAGAGGCTATACAAAGTTACACCTTGCACAATTGATGCTTCTAAGTTACATGAGGCCATTATTAACAACAGAGGAAATAAAGAAAGTATTTAGACTAGCATTTAATGAGATAAATGACAGAACTGATGATATCATATCATGGGAAGATGCATATAAAGTATTTTCTGAGGTCCAAACAGATACTTTCAAGGACTTTTTGAAAGCGCCTTTGTTAAATGAGGAGAAGATAGAAGATTTCGTAAAAAACTTGAAACTCGCTTCGTCCGATGAAGAAAGAATAAGAATATTTTTAATGGTGATGTCCCTTATAGCACAAGCAAGTGTAATTAAAAAGTTAGTTCAAAAATTGGTAAATGAATATCACGCTGAATAAATTTTTCACTGTTAAAGCTCACTGAAGAAGACCGCTTTAGTAATTTTTTATTCTTTAGGAAATTATATCTCAATTATATCTGTGGATAATTATGCGAACAGACTTAAGGCATAGTATAAGTTAAAGAATAAAAAAAGAAGAATATATCGCCTGCCAGAATTTCTTCACATACGTTCAGAAAAGGCAGATGCGCAAAAAAATTACTAAAGAAGACCGCTTTAGTAATTTTTTATCCTGGTTGAAAAATATGCATGCACAGAATTCTAGAATTTGCGCATGCATATTTTTTTGCTGTATAGGAAATTATAAAGTTTTTATTCTTTAAAAATTTACAACTCAAGTATATCTGTGGATAAATATGAGTAACGACTTAAAATATAATATAATTTAAAGAATAAAAAAGAAGAACATGTCGCCTGCCAGAATTTCTTCACTACGTTCAGAAAAGGCAGATGCGCAAAAAAATTGACTAAAGAAGATCACTTTAGTCAATTTTTTATTATTGTATATCACTTAAAGATAAATTTACAACTGGATAACTATCTGCATCTGTATCATCATAGTGCCACCACTCAGTTTGTATCGGGTTAAAACCATGTTTCTCCATTATGGAAGTAAGCAAATTCATATTATTTCTAGCGTTTATGCTCATAGAAGTACTGTTTCTATATGCATTGGTGCTAAACTCATCAAAACCAGTAGGCATTTCTACTTCTTTTCCATTTTCATCAACCAATGTGATATCAACTGCAGCCCCCCTATTATGTCTAGACCAATTTGCATAAGGACTTGCAATGAAGCGAGTATCATGAACTATGCTCCAAAAATACTGCTGTACTTCTGGTGGACGGTATGCATCCCATATTTTTATTCTATATCCAAGCGTTTTAAACTCATTATTTGCAGCAATAAGCTTATCAAGAGTTCCTTTTTGTAGAAGGCATATATCTTTTGGATAAACCTTTTTTTTGGTGAAGTTATTATCAGTAGCATATCTAAGATCAATTACAATAGAAGTATCATAATCAACCACGTGAACTAATCCATTATATGAGACTTTTGAGCTAAATGGAGAGTGTTGTTTAAGTGAGAAAGACTTAACTTTAATTATTGTAGCACTTGCATTTTGATTATCATATATGAAAGATAGATATACCCCAACAAAAAGGCCGCATATTACTACAAATAAAACAGGGATATATCTTTTTAAAAGACTTAAATTCATGTTGAAAAATCTCCCTTTGACATACACATTTGTTATTCTATAATTAACTTATCGTGTTTTTATTATACCACTAAAGTTGCATCGTTGAGAAAAAGGATGAATATATGGAAAAAAAGGATATTAAGATATCAGTTAGGAATATAGTAGAGTTTATACTTAGAACAGGAAGTATAGATAATAGATTTATGAGCAAGTCGAGGGCTCAGGAAGGTATCAAAGCTCATCAGAAACTTCAAAAGCAAAATGAAAAGGAACTTTCAGATTACCAAAAAGAAGTCTATATGAAACATAAGTTTCAATTTGATAAATTCGATATCATTATCGAAGGAAGAGCTGATGGGATAATTAAGGATAGCAATGCTGTTATTATTGAGGAAATAAAAAGTACTAATAGTAATTTAACTATTATAGACGAGGATTATAACCCCCTTCATTGGGCTCAAGCTAAATTTTATGCTTACTTTTATTTGATTGACAACAAGCTTGATAAGATTGATATTCAACTTAGTTATTACCAACTGAGTACAAATGAAGTTAAATCCATAAGAAAAAGTTTTAGTGAATATGAGCTTGAAAGTTTTGTTATGAGTGTAGTAGAAAGGTATTGTTTATGGGCAGAGAGAGAAGCAGAGTGGAAGGAGAAAAGGAATAATTCCATTTATGAAGTTACTTTTCCTTTCAGTACTTATAGAAAAGGGCAAAGAGAGCTTGCAGTTGCTGCGTACAACACAATAAAGCAGGAAGATACTTTATTTGTTCAGGCTCCTACAGGCATAGGGAAAACAATATCAACAATATTCCCTGCAGTAAAAGCATTAGCTGAAGGGCATGGCGATAGAATTTTTTACCTTACGGCTAAAACAATAACTCGAACAGTTGCAGAAGAGGGATTTGAAAGATTAAGAGAAAAGGGTTTAAGTTGCAAATCAATTACAATTACTGCAAAAGATAAAATATGTTTTAACAAAGGAGCTGCATGTAATCCTGAAGAATGCAAGTATGCGGAGAACTACTATGATAAAGTAAATGAGGCAATATTAGATATAATAACAAATGAGGATTCCCTAACAAGGAATACAATTGAGCAATATGCTATGAAACACCAGTTATGCCCTTTTGAATTCTCTTTAGATTTAACGTTTTGGTGTGATGCTATAATTTGTGATTATAATTATGCTTTTGATCCTAAGGTGTATTTAAGAAGATTTTTTGAGGATATAAGTGAGAAATATATTTTTTTAATTGATGAGGCACATAATCTGGTAGAACGTGCAAGAGAAATGTTTTCTGCTGAGATAGATAAAAGTAAAATAATGGAGTGTAAGAAAATAGCCAAGGGTAAATTACCTGGAATGCATAAAAGTCTTAACGCATTAAATAGTTTTATGATTGAGCTGAGAAGAAGAACAGAAGAAATACAGGAAGATCATCTGGTACTTGATGAAAATCCTAGAGAAATATATCCATTGATAAGAAATTTTCTAAGAGAATGTGATGAATATCTAATAAAAAGTAGAGGTACTGAAGGTTACGAGAGCATATTGGAATTATATTTTCAATTAAATTCTTTTATAAGTATAGGCGAAAGCTATGATGATGGTTATATAAGTTATGTAGATTGCTCAAATAAAAAAGTTACATTAAAGTTATTTTGTATTTATCCTAGAAATAAAATGATAAATTCAATGGAGAGAGCAAGTAGCAGAATAATTTTTTCGGCAACATTGACACCATTAAATTATTTTATTGATATATTAGGAGGTAATGAACATAGTTATAAGCTTAGATTAGCATCACCCTTTGATAGAGAAAACATGAGTTTAAATATAGTTAAACTTTCCACAAGATATAAGCATAGAGAAAAGAATATAAAAAGTATAGTTGATTATATATATAATTTTACAAGTTCAAAACTAGGTAATTATATGGTGTTTTTACCATCATACTCATTTATGATTAATGTATATGAAGAATTTATAAAAACATACCCATATTTACAAACTCTACTTCAGAGTGGTGAAATGAATGAAGACGAAAGAGAAGAGTTTCTTAATAGATTTAGCAACAATCCTCAAAATACTATGATAGCTTTTTGTGTAATTGGAGGGATATTTTCTGAAGGGATAGATTTAACAAATGACAGGCTTATCGGTGCCGTAATTATTGGTGTTGGACTTCCTCAATTATGCACTGAAAGGGAATTAATAAGAAACTTTTTCGATGATAATTCTACAGGTTATGATTATTCCTATACCTATCCTGGCATGAATAAGGTTCTTCAAGCTGCTGGAAGAGTCATTAGAACAGAAGATGATATAGGGGCAGTATTACTTATTGATGATAGGTTTGCAACAAATAAATATATGACTTTGATGCCAAGGGAATGGGTAAGTAAATATAATATTATAAAGGACCCAAATTCATTAAAAGCTGGGCTGCAAGAATTTTGGAATACGGAAGTTAAATAATAAAGTGGTACACCAATATGAAATGGTGTACCACTTTAATGTTATCAATATATTAAACATTAAATTTTACTGAATAATTGCAAGAGAAAGTTTCTTTTTCTGCAAGCTTTAAAATCCCTTCTTTTTGTGAAAAGTCTCCAGTAAAGTCTTCAAAGTCAGAGTGTCCAAGCCATGGTTCGATACAAACAAAAGGCGCTCCTGATGGTTTTGACCAAAGCCCTAGATAAGGGAATTCTGAAAAATTAAAATCTAGTGATTTGGAATGATTTTTAGACTTTAAGGAAATTACTTCTGAATTTAAATTTTTTAGCACCAAGGCATCATTTTTAAATAATTCTTTGGATAAAGGAATGATTTTCTCATTTTCCAAGAATGGTATTTGCTCTCTCTTGAAAAAGCCATTACTATTTAGAGGCATTAAGGAACATGTTTCATTTTCACTGAACTCAAAATAATAATCATTCATTGTTTCATTGTCATATAAAGGACACATAAAAGCAGGATGTGCACCTATTGAGAACAACATATCTTTAGAATCAGCATTGGTTACCACATATTTAATATTTAAAGTATTTTCAAATAAAGAATATATAATTTTAAGTGAGAACTTGAAAGGAAATACCTTCAAAGTTTCTTCAGAATATTTTAATTCATATGTAAAGGAGTTTTCACTTTTTTCTATTAGTTCAAAGTCCTTTACTCTAGCAAGCCCATGTTGAGGCAGTGTATATTTAACTCCATCAACTGAGTACTCATTATTATTTACTTTTCCTACGATAGGGAATAGAATTGGAGCATGGTATTTCCAAAAGGTTTCATCACCGTTCCAAAGAAATTCTGTTCCATCTATTTTTGATAATATGCTATGAAGTTCACCACCATGAGTTGAGCTACTTATTTTTAAAAATTGATTTTCTATAGTATTTATCATACAAGTCATCCTCTCTAAATCTAATACAATTCATATTTTTAGTTATATGCCCAGAACCCATAGCAGTTTCGAAAACAGTAGGTCTTGGGTTTTTTTATTATGTATAAATTAACATTTGCATAACAAGTAAATTATACTACTTACTAAGTGTATAAACAAAATAAAATTATTTATAATTACAAGGACATGATCTTGGTACAGAGATTTTAGTACAGATTATGCTTAATATATTATTAAAATAAAGTGGTTATGCAGGAGATGCTATATGAGCGAGCAATTAGAATTAAATGATCTTGTCAGATGGAATGGCGTTAATAAACTGTACTGTTCGAACGTAGTGAGTTTACAGTTTTAGCCATGGAATATGACAAAATCATATTAATTCTTTGCGCAAGTTCATTAAAGCATCGGATGCGTAATCACTTTATTTCAACATGGTCTAATAGCGATTAGCTATAAGTATTAATTTATTCATAAATGTAACACTTTATTAATGGACAATATTATAACAATAAAATATAATTACTTGTTGTATAGAATAAATTTTTACTTTTAATTACGGAAGGTTAAGCCAATGGAAAAGAATAAATCTATAACAAGAAATGTAATTTTTAAAGTGTTATTAAGTACTTTTAATATAATTGTGCCATTAATAATCGGACCTTATGCTTATAGAGTAATAGGTGATGATCATATGGGAATGATCAATCACGCAGATGCTATATATAATTATTTCTATATTTTTGCGACCTTTGGAATTTATCAATATGGGTTAAGGGAAATGAGCAGAATAAGAAATGATAAAAATAAGCTTAAGACGGTATTTACTAGTTTATTCGTTATAGGAGTTATAGCAAATATAATAGTTTTAAGCATATTTATTATATTTACCAATATGGAGTACGGAGGAACTATAAAGTATCCTGTATTAATGTTGTATTCTATAAATATATTTGCAAATGTATTTTATATTGAATGGGCAAATGAAGCTTTAGAAAATTATGACTTTATAGCTATTAAAACAATAATTGTCAGGATTATATACCTTATTTGTCTTTTTGCTTTTGTGAGAACTGAAAAAGATTATATTATATATACATTAATAATAAACGCATATACTCTTTTAAATTATTTTGTGAGTTTTATTTATATAAAAAGAAAAATAGGATTTGACTTTAAAGGAATAAAGCTAAATATACATATAAAATATCTATTGATGTCTTTAGTAATGGGAAATGCTAATATGCTCTATATACAACTTGATAGAGTTATGCTAGGAAATTATGTTAATGATAGATCCGTAGCATACTATACCTTATCTTCATATATAACATCTATGGTAAATACTTTAATATTATCAGTTGTGTATGTAACAATACCGAGATTGGCAAATATTATTGCAAAAGATGATCAAGAAGGTTATCATAATCTCTTAAATAAGGTTTGTGAAAATCTATTTGCGTTTATATTTCCAGCTGCAGTGGGCATATTTGTTGTAGCAAGAGAAATAGTGCTTATTTATGGTGGAGCAAAGTATGTTGATACTATTCCTGTATTACAAGGTTTTTGTTTGTTCATGATAACTTCAGCATTTGAGTCTGTATTTACTAATCAAATACTATATGTAAAAAGAAGAGAGAGAAGACTTGTGTTATTCATCTTAGCGGCAGGTATCATGAATTTAATATTTAATATAACACTAATTAAACTTGGCATATTTTCAGCAGTTACTGCTATTTATACAACTGCGTTAGCTAATTTCCTGTTAATTAGCATGGAACTAATGTATTCAATATTTGTTCTTAAGGTAAAGCTGAATTTATTTAGATTTGAGAAGCTTAAATATCTCTTATATTCTTTGATGTTTGTTCCTATAACTTTAGGTATAAGAATGATAACCAATAGAGTTGTTCCAGTATTTTTTATTGCAGTAGCAATTAATGTACTTTATTATTTAGTACTTTTGTATATAACAAAAGATAAAGTTCTAAAAGCTTTTATAAATAAGTTTTTTAAGAAGGCACATAGTATTTAAAGGAAAGCAGTACCTTTTTATTATAAAAAGGTGCTGCTTAAATTTTAATCTTTATAATACTATTAATAGTTAATAACACGTTATATATAAATTGCCATATATAATTTAAATGTTATAGGTAATAATAATATATATTAGTACAATATATTATTATTATGAGCATTAAAAAAGGTGGTCTGATGAATAAAGATTGTTTAGTAAAAAAAGGTTGTTTGACTGATATTTTAAAAACACTTATTAAAAAAGTAATGAATGATGATATTTTTGCTTTAGCTTCTCAGCTAGCATATAACTTAATACTTTCATTTTTTCCATTCTTGATGTTTATAATGACGATTGTAGGGATGAGTAGCTTAAAAAGCGAGCAAATTTTATCAAGTTTGAGTTTAGTATTACCAGTAAGTGCATTTAATCTAATAAAATCTACTGTAATAGAAGTAGTCGAAGTCCAGCAGAAAAACTTGTTATGGATAAGCTTGTTGCTTGCATTATGGACATCTTCTTCTGGGTTTAGTGGAGTTATAAAAGGTTTAAATAAGGCATATGAGGTAAAGGAGAGTAGATCGTATTTTAAGGTTACCTCTATAGCTATTTTATGCACAGTAGTGTTTGCGCTAATGATAGTAATAACATTATTTCTTATGGTATTTGGAGATTTGATTGGTCAGTTTTTGATGGCTAGATTTCCATTTGATGAAACCATAAAGTTTATGTGGGATATGGTCAGATTTATGTTCTTAATATCTATGATGATATTAGTATTTGCATCGTTATATCATTTTACGCCTAATAGAAAACTAGGATGGTCTGAAGTTCTTCCAGGAGCAGTTGTGAGCACTGTTGGCTGGCTATTAGTATCATATTTATTCTCCTACTATGTTAATCATTTTAATAATTATTCAAGATTCTACGGAAGTCTTGGAGCGATGTTTATACTTATGACCTGGTTGTTTATAACATCATTAATATTATTATTAGGTGGGGAAATAAATGCAGTTCTTGCAGAGGAATAAAGGTGAAAAAGAATTATTTTAAGTGATTAGCTAAATATGTATAAAAATCTCCTGAGTGGTTAGAATTTACAATATGAATTTTCAGGAGGTTAAAATATGAATAAAATTGTTTTATTAGGAAGATTAATAAGAGACCCTGAACTAAGAATAGTTGAAGACAGCGAGAAAATATATACTAAATTTATCATTGCTGTAGAAAGAAACTTTAAATCTTCAGACGGGGAAAGAAAATCTGATTTAATTCCTGTTACCCTTTGGGGAAGGAAAGCTGAAGTTGTTTGTAAATATATGAAAAAAGGAAGTATAATAAGTCTAAGTGGAAGACTAAGAACAGGAAGCTATGAAGATAAAGATGGAAACAAAAAATACATAGCTGAGGTAGTGGCTGAAGACTTTAGATTTGTTGGGCATCGTAAAAATATAGATAGCGATGATGAAATAGTAAATGAAGATAACAACTAAAAAATAGAAAGGTAAAGATTTTTTAATCTTTACCTTTCTATTTTCATAAATAAAGCAATAATAAAACGTATATTACTTATCTTTACTTAAATTGAACATATAAAAACTTTATTTATAAAAAGATATCATTAGGATATCAAACCTGAGGATAAAGCTTCAGCTTTTGATAATCCTTTACCTATTCCGCTTAGGATTTTAGTTGCTTTTCCTAGCCCACCGATAAGTATGCCAGCGACAAGTTTGTCATCTTTAAAGAATAATTTACTATACTGATCTTTAGGAACATTGTTAGCAACTTCTTCAAGTGATTCATCTGCGAAATCTACAGAGCCAGCAGAGAATACATGAGCTCCTAAAGCATTAAACATAACTGATGAAACAAATTTATTGAATGACTTACAGTTAGAAACTGCATTAGTTCCGGCTACCTTGCCCATTTCAATGGCGGCTGGCCAAGTGCCATACACTATACCATTAAGTTCTGCAACGTCTCCACAAGCATAGACAGAAGGTATATTTGTTTCCATATTGTCATTAACTAAGATACCTCTATTAATATCTACCCCTGCAAGTTTTGCTAATTCACAATGTGGTCTTACACCTACTGAAAATAGTAGAAGATCACAATTCATTATTTTTCCACTTGCTAGTTTAATTCCGGTCACAGTATTATTTTCAACAATAACTTCTTTGCAACATTCACCTAAGATAACATCTACTTCAGATTTATCAATTATATTCTTAAATAACTTTGAACCATCTTCATCTAACTGTCTAGGAAGCAATCTTGGTAAAAATTCTACTACAGTGACCTTAGTATCTTTTCTAGATATTTCATATGCGGCTTCTAAACCTAACAAACCACCACCGATAACTATTGCATTTTTAGAGTCTTTCAAAGCATTCTTAACTTCATAAGTGTCATTAAGATCCTTAATTGTATACACTCCATTAATCTTAGAATAGTTAAATGAATTTAGCTCGGTTAGCTTCTCTCCATTGGGTGATATAACTGATGTAGGGGGAATAAAGTTGTAACTTCCATTAGCAAGTATTAGCTTGTCATAACTTAATACTTCGCCATTATCCAACTTAATAACTTTATCGTCTGATATGATATCTGTAACTGTAACTCCAAGCAATTGCTTTATAGAATTTTCTTCATACCATTTTTCAGGAGCTATATAGAACTTTTCTTCAGGAATATCTTTAGTAATTAAATCTGATAATTGAGGTCTAAAATAGGATCTTACTTCCTCTTTAGAGACAATTGTAATCTCACCTTTTTTATTATTTTCTCTTATTGATTTAGCTGCATAGAAGCCAGCTGCACCATTACCTATAATAACATACTTGTCATTAGTTGCTTTAACAGATGTAGCAGTTTCTCTTTCAACTTCTATAAATTGATCGCTTCCAGCACCGCATACCGGGCAAATTTCAGGTGGTAATTCACTTTCGAATATTTCACCACATATAACACATTTCCAAAGTTTTAATTCACCAGTCGGGTCCTCGATTTTTTCTAATATTGATTTACTGTTTGGGTTGTATTCAGATTTTTTTTTTTCTAGAACCATTTCTCCAAAACCAACTCCAAATTCAAAAGCCTTTTGTAAGTCTTCTTCAGAAGGTTTGAAGTTTATTTTTAATCCTGGTCCGTAAATCTTCATCTTAAGTTCTTCTAATCTTGTTTCTATTCTTGGAACAGCTTCTCCACTCCATCCGTAGGATCCAAAGGCTGCTGCTACTTTGCCACCATGTATAACTGGGTTTAATTTTGATAGCACATCTCTAATAGGTTCTAATAATTCACTAACTATTGTAGGTGAACCAAATAAGATACCATCAGAATCACTAATATCAGCAACAATATCTTTCATATCATGATGAATTACATTGTATATTTTAATTTCATAAGCTCCAGTAGAATTAATACCTTCTGCTATCTTATGAGCTAGTTGTTCAGTATAACCATATGCTGAAACATATGATATAGTAATTTTTTTCTTGCCGTCTTCTCTTGGGGAAGCAGGTGTGCTCCATTCTTTATATAAATTAACGACATCCCATGCAGTTGTTCTTAGGACTGGACCATGACCTGTACAAATTGTGTCTATTTCAAGGTCTTTTATTTTTTCTATTGCTTTTAAAACATATGGCTTAAATGGTCCCATAATGCAATCATAATAGTATCTTAAAGATTCCATGTATCTATCATGATCTTCTGCAGGTACTAAGTCATCAAATACTCCTTCAAAGCAGAAATGACTTCCAAATGAATCACATGTTATTAATACTTTATCCTCTTTCACATAAGTGTATATGGAATCAGGCCAATGTAAGAATGGCGCAGATATAAATGTTAATGTTTTATTACCTAAACTTAGAGTATCTTTATCATTAACTACTATTGCCTCAAATTCTGTATTGGCGATCTTACGCATAAATTTTATAGCTGGAGCAGACCCAACTATTTTTGCATTAGGAGAAAGTTCTAATAATTTAGCTACTGATCCAGCATGATCAGGTTCTGTATGATCAACTACAATATAATCTATATTATTTATATCAACATTTAAACTTTTAAGTCTTGCTATATATTGATCGAAAAATTGGACTTTAACAGTTTCAAATATAGCCACTTTTTCACTACCTTTAACTACGTATGAGTTATAAGTTGTTCCGTTTGGAGTATACATTATAATATCAAAAATTCTTAAATCGGGATCTAAAGCCCCTACCCAATGAATATCGTTTTTAACTTCTAAAGAACGCATTAAGCTCACTCTCCTCAACTATCCATATTAATATACATATCTTATTAATTAATAATCATTATTTGTTATAAATATATTATACACTAATCATATCTTTTGTAAAGATAAAAATTTAACAATTTCTGCAATATATTTTCAATTTTATAAAGCTCAACTATCAATTAAATACAAGGTTATACCGCAAAAAGTTAGCTTAGTATATTAAACTTAAGGGTGCTATTATTGTGAATATTTAAATAAACTTATAATAATTTATAAGTTTATTTTGAAATTTATGCTGGATTTTAAGTTAGTATACGTATTTATATTTAGACATATTCAGGCTTAACACAAGTTAATAGTTGGAGAGGATAATAAATAATACTACATTTATACAAAAATAACTAAATAATGTTGCAATATTTATGAAATATGATATAATAAAGGTAGTTGATGATAACGTATACAAATATATAACCGTTTCTTCAATTATGGTATTTGTGGGAATTTAGGTGAGATATTAAACGAAAAAAGCTGTGCAAACCAGCTTTTTTCGTTTTTTTACTGTATAGGAATTTATAAAATTTTTAAGTTATATAAATCTAGATATTTCAATGCTTTTACAAGCTCTTTATGGCTACACAGTAAAAAATAAATGATATTCGCCTGCTAGATTTTCGAACAAGTATAAATTAAGTTTCGATATAGGAACCCCTTAATTATAGCTTATTTAAAAACTTAATATTTTGAAAGTTTTGTATATTAATCAAAAGTAAACGATTCTAAAAGTTGCAAATGCTTTAATAGTATAGGTATAATTATATCAAGCTATATAGAAGGGGGCGAAAGATAACAATATGTTATCTGAAACTAATGGAGAATAATAAATTTGTAGAATTTAGAGAAAAAATTCAAGATAATATTGGAAAAGTAATTGTTGGAAAAGAAGAGAAAATAGATAAAATAATTGTAGCCTTCATTTGTTCGGGACATGTTCTTCTTGAGGATATACCTGGACTAGGAAAAACTAAGCTTTCTAAAGCTTTGGCCAAAACGTTAAATTGTACATTTAAAAGAGTTCAATTTACCCCTGACTTATTACCATCAGACCTTACTGGAATATATTATTATAATCAAAAATTAGCAGAATTTGAACTTAAAAAAGGTCCTTTAATGAGTAATATAGTTTTAGCGGATGAAATAAATAGAGCCACACCTAGAACACAGTCAGCTTTACTTGAGTGTATGGAGGAGAGACAAGTAACTATAGAGGGAAATACCTTAAAGCTTGACAATCCTTTTTTTGTAATAGCAACCCAAAATCCTATTGAACAATTTGGTACATTTCCATTGCCTGAAGCTCAAATGGATAGATTTTTTATGAGACTTTCAATGGGATATCCAGAATATGAGGAAGAAAGAGCTATATTAAATAAATATATGAATGATGACCCTTTAGAAAAGTTAGAATCAGTAATATCTATGGATGAAATAAGATATGTCCAACAGCACTATTCAAATATAACTGTGAGTGAGGAAATAAAAACATATATATTAGATATTATTTCTGAAACAAGAAAAAGCTATGATAT
This sequence comes from Clostridium fungisolvens, assembly GCF_014193895.1. Taxonomy (NCBI): domain Bacteria; kingdom Bacillati; phylum Bacillota; class Clostridia; order Eubacteriales; family Clostridiaceae; genus Clostridium; species Clostridium fungisolvens. The sequence continues at coordinate 37,195 of NZ_BLZR01000001.1, forward strand.
TGAATTAGGGGCATCTCCAAGAGCATCACTGAATTTGATGAGAGGAGCACAAGCCTTAGCTGCTATTAATGGAAGAGATTATGTAATACCTGAAGATATTAAGAGCATAGCAGTAAGTATAATAGCTCATCGTTTGACTACAAGATCATCAATCGGATCTTCTAGAAGTGATTCACAGGAAAAAGTGTTAGAGGATATATTAAATAAAATAGAGACTCCATTAGAAAAGCTGTAAATCAGTGAGGTGTTGATGTGAGTAGTATATTAATGTTAGTTTTTTCTATAGCAGTATTCTCAATTATAGCCGAAAAGATTAGAAGAAGTGCTTTTAAGAATCTATCAGTATTTAGAAAAATTGATAAAAGGTCAATACATCAAGGTGAGGAAGTATCAGCAACAATGTATTTTGAAAACTTTTCAAAAGTTTTTATCCCGTTTGTTCATGTGGAAGAAAAAGTTCCATTTGAATTACAGAGGTTAGGGATGATAGATAGTGAAAAGATAAGTGATGCAAAGTATTATTCCAATGTTTTTAATATTGGAGCTATGGAAAGACTTAAATTTAATTACAAGTTTTCGTCAAATAAGCGAGGAGTAAATTATTTAAAAGCTATAAAGATATCAATAGGTGATATCTTTGGGTTTTCTGAAGATATTATGGAGTTTGAAGATTTTGTTGAGATATTAGTTTATCCTAAGCTAAAAAAACTATCTGAAATAACCTTTAATAATAATAGTCTTATTGGAGATATAATTGTTAAAAGATGGATATTTCAGGACCCGCTATATATAAAAGGAATAAGGGAATACACCACTGATCATAGAATGAAGGACATCCATTGGAACTCTTCCATGAGGGTGGGAAAGCTTATGGTAAAAGAGTATGACTTTACCTCAGACAGGCAAATTACTTTTTTATTTAATACACAAACTACTATTCCTTTCTGGAATGTATACAATGGGCATAAGTTAGAAGAAGGAATAGATATGATGGCAACAATAGGAGTGGAAGTAATAAATAGTGGAATTGCTACAGGGGTATGGACTAATGGGCAAATAGTCAGCTATTCAGGGAAGCATGGTAATGAGATGCCGGCCTCGTCCGCATCTGTTAAGAGATTTTTAGAATATTGTTCAAGGATAGATATAAACACTAAATTAGCATTTCATGAGTATCTTTATAGTATGAAGGATAAGTTCGATATAAATACAGTTTATATATTAATTACTGCCTATATGGATAATGAAATAGCAGCTATAATAAACACCTTAAGAAGCAAAGGAATACTGATTAAGCTTATAGATATATCTGAAAAAGGGGATGTAAATATTCCAGGCATTGAAAGACTTCACCTAAGTAGGGAGGGATAGTGATGAATTTATATAATTTTATAAAGATACTTTATGGGATTTTAGTATCTACTTTTGCCTTTGTTATTTCATCAATCCTTTTAAACGTCATAGGAGGGGTAACTCCTAGTTTTTATATGTATCTAATTACTGTAGTATTTATGTTTTTGTTTTATTATATGATTAGTAAGAGTAATAAATCTAAGCTAATAGTTGCAATACATAATCTACTGTATTTTATAGTTCTATACTGCATCTTTGGAAAGAGCAGCAATCTAAGCTTGCAGATGATAGTGATTATTCAAGAGCTATTACTATTGTCAGTTGAGGGGATCTCAATAACAAGAGATTTTTATAGAAATAGATTGAAAAGCTTAATTATTGGATTAATAATAGGAATGTTTTTTACTTTGTTTGAATCTAAACAAGTTACTACATTTTTATATCCCTTCTATATATTATTTTTTTTAACTGGAATACTTCTTTTAAGAGCATCAAGAGCATTTCAATATAAGCTTTCAAGTTCAAAAAGAGTTAAGACATATATATTTATACTAGTACTATCATTAGTCTTGTTTAACCCATATATCTATGGTTTAGCTATAGATACTTTAGGGATATTGTATGAAAAGTTTCAGTGGATAATTGTTAAAGTTTTATATATTGTTTCATTACTTTTAATGTATCCAATGAAAGTAATACAATTATTGTTCCAGAGCAAAAATATTAGTGATGTAAGTATTAAAATGACTAACATACCATATGAAGATCAGAAACTAGTACAAAGTGATAATACATTCATATTGAGTGTTATTAAGATTCTATTCTTTATAGGCATAGTTATAATCATCTTATATATGTTTAAGTTTGTGTTAAATAGAAGAAAGTTTAAGCACAAATCAAAGGAGCAGTTGTTTGGAATTGAGAGAGAAAGTTTAGAGGATTATCTTAAGAAGAAAGATAGTTCAATTAAAAATAATTGGATAGGTCGAAAAGGGAAGATTCTAGAGATGTTCTACGATATACAAAAGGAAACTTATAAGAAGAATATATTCAAAAAAAGCATGACAGCAAGTCAATTGCTAAACATATCTAAGCCATATATAGATGGTGATGAAGAATTTAAATATATAGTAGACTGTTATAATGAGACTAAATTTTCATCTCATGAAGTAAGTGATGAAATACTTAATAAAACCAGAGAGAAATATAAAATCTTAAAAAAGAAGATTAAAGAAATAAAGAAGATATAAAATGTTGAATAAAATAATCTCCTTTGGATAAAAATACTATTTGAATTGTAAGGGAGGTTAAACAATGAAAAATAATGATTTTATGAAAAAAACATATAATAATTTTTCTGATTTTGTAAGGGTAGCCTCTTCTAGAGAGTTATCCTATTTTTTGTTGGATGCAAAATATACTAGTGGATTTAGCAGTCAGATGAGTAGATTGATAAGTGAATTAAGGAAAGAAGGGAATTTAGCTGCAGATTTTATAATGTTTTTTAATACAGATGGAGAAATAGCCATTTTTGATGAAGATCTATTAGGAACGTATATAGGTGATAGGTTTTTAGCTGAAATAGAAAGTAAGTATGGAAATAAAAAGTTAAATTATATTGTTAAGTCAGTAATAGGTAATAGTGATAGCGTACAAAAGGATTTTGCTCAAGTATGCTATGAAGTTATTGTAAGCATACTAGATGAAATCTATATGGAAATGAAATATAAAAAAGACTTAGGGGAATTTTATAAAAAGACATTAAATCTTGATGATGAGTCAATAGATAATTTACCTTTGAAAATAGCAGCGCTTTTAATAGTAGAAGATATGTGTAGATATTTAGGAATTAATATACCATTAAAACAATTAATAAAATAATTAAAAAATATCTACAAGAAAGACAGAGTTTCGTCAAGTTTTGTATATTTTATATGAATAACGCTGGAACATAAATATCATAAAATACATTTATAGGAAATGAAGAGCATATTCTTTATATATTCTGTCATAATTTAAAGAGAAAAAAATTTTTGACAAACCATCATTTGACATAAAAATAAAATAATTAGTGTTAGGATAATGTTATGAGTTCTATAACATTTGTTTATAAGGCTTAAGGGGGTAATTTTATGATGGTTGTTGAAAATTTATGGAGAAAAGTCAATTTTGACGACAAAGAATATAACTATTCTTACAGGTTAATTAAGACAGATTTTAGAGATAGCGCAGTATACGGCATTGAAATAGAAAGAACTGACTATGATCATAACAATAATTTGATCAATATAGAAAGAGACTGCATAGAAAAGATTTCACCAATATATGATAATGTTCACCAGTTATTAAGTTTGGTTTATGAAAATCAAGTCTCACCAATTCATTTAATTGACATTCTAGGAGAAAGAGTAGATGAGTTATTAGGAGATTTCAGTACATGCTGTTTATCTATAGCAAATTAATACATTCTTTTTCTTAAGGAAAGTTTATATACTTTCCTTAATATTTTGTCATATTTTAAACAGAATGTGCGATTAAAGATGTACAATTTCGATCCGATTCCGATAAATTCTAATTTATCTCTGCTATAACTTTGAAATATCTTTTTAAAGATATAAAATATTAATAGAGCAAATATGATTATAGAACTTGTTCTGAATATATTTAGGGGTGAGCATATGATTATTGGTACAGGAGTCGATATAATTGAGATAGATAGAATAAAAAAAGCTGTTGAGAGAACTAAGTCCTTTATGAGTAAGGTCTATAGTGAAAATGAGATGATTTTATTCAGAGAAAAGGGTATGAGGATGGAATCTATTGCAGGGAATTTTGCTGCGAAGGAAGCTATTAGCAAAGCACTAGGCACAGGAATAAGAGGATTTCAATTAAAAGATTTAGAGATAGTAAGGAATGGAATAGGAAAACCAGAGGTCAATTTATATGGTAGAGCTAAAATCATTGCAGAGCTAAAGGGGGTAAAATCAATTCATATAAGTATATCTCATAGCAAAAGTGATGCAATTGCATTTGCTGTATTGGAGGGATAATTAAATGAGAGTAGGTTCATCATCTGCATTAAAGAGTATAGATAAGTATTGCGTAGAAAAAATAGGTATACCTAGTATTATTCTTATGGAAAATGCAGCATTAAAGATTATAAAAAATTTGGAATTACATAAGAATAAAAAGTTCGTAATAGTTTGTGGAAGTGGAAATAATGGCGGAGATGGTCTGGCTGTAGCAAGACATCTTAAGGTTTTAGGAAAAGATATTGATGTATTCTTAGTTAATTTAAATGATAAGTTATCAGAAGACTGCTTAATAAATTACAATATATTAAAACAATTGGGGATTAAGGTCTATCCTTTAAATAATATAGAGGATTGTTCTCAGCTGAGAGAGTGTCTAGTAAATAGTGATATAACCATAGATGCCTTATTTGGAACTGGTTTATCAAGAAATCTATCAGAATTTTATATAGATATAATCTCGGTTATAAATGAAAATAGTGAATACATAGTTTCTATTGATGTTCCATCCGGAATGAATTGTGATAATGGTAAGGTAATGGGGAGTTGTATTAATGCAAATAAAACTATAACTTTTGAATTTTTAAAGAAAGGTTTCTTAACCTGGGGAACCAGTACGTATACTGGAAAAGTAGTAGTTGAAAGCATTGGGATACCTGAATCAGTAATTGATGAACATAGTGAGGATATTTTCATGATTACTGATGAACTAGTAAAAAAACATATACCTCAAAGAGATAAGTATGGGTATAAAGGTGATTATGGAAGAGTATTAGTGTTAGCAGGGTCCATGGGTTTTTCTGGTGCTGCATATATTACTGTTAATAGTGCTGTAAGAAGTGGAGCTGGCTTAGTTACTCTAAGTACTTCTAAGGACCTACAACAAATATTATCATGTAAATTTATAGAGGCAATGACTTCTAGTTATGAAGATGAAGAACAGTTAGATAAGCATATCAAAAAGAGTGATTGCATAGCTATAGGTCCAGGGATGGGAGATAGTTCTACAACTTTAGAACTCTTAAAAAAGATTATATATAATGCTACCTGTCCTGTTGTTATAGATGCCGATGGCATAAATGTGTTGAGGGACGAACCGGATATTCTTAAGGATAAGAAATGTTCTATTGTAATTACACCTCATATAGGTGAAATGTCAAATCTAACTGGATATCCAAGGGATTACATCAAGGAAAACAGGTTAGAAGTTGCCAAAGAGATTGCAGAAAAGTACAAGATAGTTGTGCTTTTAAAAGGTTATAATACAATAATAACTGATGGAAATAAAACTTACATAAATCCAACAGGAAATAGTTCTATGGCATCAGGCGGGATGGGTGACTGTTTAACTGGAATAATAACCAGTTTTATAGCTCAGGGAATTAGTACACTTGAGGCTACAGCGGTTGCGGCTTATGTGCACGGGTATATTGGCGAATGTTTATCAAAATCAATGTATTGTGTAAATGCTAGCCATATTATTGAAAATATCCCCTCGGCAATAAAAGAAATGCAATTAAAATAGAATAAAACTGCTGTTAGATTAATAATAGTATTAATGTAGTCATAATTTAGGAGGATTTATGAAAAAAAATCGACTATTATTAATATTACTATTTATAATAATAGCAGCAGTTTCAATATTTGCTGCTTATCAAAAGTTTTATAATATTACTCCAGAAGAAATATTAGATGAAATCAAAGAGATAAAGTCATATACTGCAGATGTAACTTACACTTCTATAAGTTCTAGGGGTGAAGTAAAGTATGAAACTACCCAATGTTATGACAGGGAACAAGGGACAAGAGTTGATTTTAAAGAAGGAAGAATATATCTATACAAGCAAAACAAGATATATGTAAAGGATACTAATACTAATAGACAATATGAAGTGGACAAGAACTCTGATGAATTTTATAAATTAGCTTTTATAGATGAAATTGGAAAGTATATTGTGTTAGATCAAGAGATTAAATATTACTATAAGGACATAAATGGAGTAAGATGCCTGATTGTTGAGTTTTCAATATTAAATAATAATCAAAATATGGACAAACAGGTGCTTATAATAGATAGTGAATCAAAGGTCCCTAAAGAATTATTAATATATGATAAGAATGGGAGTGAGAGGGGAAGGATAGAATATAGTAATTTTAAGAAATCGAATAAATTGGATAAAAAGTTATTTGACCTATAGTAGCGAACATAAAGATATGACTGATTATTAAATAAAGTTTTAAAAGAGAAAGAAGATGGAAAACATAAGAACTCAAATACTTGAGGAAATTAATAATTAATAGTATACAGTTTTATCAGCTTATATTATTTAAGTAATTTCCCAAAGTATGTACATATGATATGGTTGTGGGTTTTAAAACATTGAAATTTTAATTTCTAGTTCAATGATAATAACTTCAATTATTTTATGTATTTATATAAATATAATAGAAAATATCAAATACGTAAAATAATTGTAAAAAAAAGTAAAAATAGAATAGCTAAGGATGAAAATTCTTTGACATTGTGACATAATTTGCTATAATTTACTTATACATATATTATTCTTTTTATAACTCTGAGGAGATGGGAGAATCATGTCACATTCAAAGAATAGAGAAAATGGTGCACGAGAAAAAAAATATAAAAAATATAGTCAATTAAATGATGCAAATTTAATATCATATAATGAGGATAAAAAAGAATCATCATTTTATTTATTAATGAAAAAAGGCTATGAAGAAATGGCAAGTATTAACCTAGAGCTTGCCGAACTTGGTGTTGCATCAGACCTTCAAGATACTATTGAATATGAGACATGGCTATTCGGAGTGTGATATATGTAATGACGGTTATAAGTGTAAAAAGAGGCGATATATTTTATGCAGACCTAAGTCCTGTGGTAGGATCAGAGCAAGGCGGCATAAGGCCAGTTATAATAGTGCAAAATGATATAGGAAATAAATATAGTCCAACTGTAATTGTAGCAGCTATAACTTCTCAAATAAATAAAGCTAAGCTACCTACACATGTTGAGATATCATCAGAAGAATATGGACTTAATAGAGATTCTGTTGTGCTGCTAGAACAAGTACGTACTTTGGATAAAAAGAGATTAAAAGAGAAGATTGGACATATGACTGATGATGATATGAAAAAAGTTAATAAAGCTTTGCTAATAAGTTTAGCTCTAGATTAAACGTTATCCCTAGTTTGAAAAAACTAGGGATTTTTGTTTTTTTATATAGGAACTGTTAAATTACAGTGCGTGAAATTAAGTGGTCACGCATCCGATGCTTTAATGAGCTTGAGTAAAGAATTAATACGATTGTCTCCAATCTTAATTTCAGCAATAATATTAAAGAGTATTGTTATATATGTATTATATAGTGCATTGTAAAAAAGCAATTGTATAGCACATATAATAAAATATAGCATTAATGTGTATAAAAACATTAAATAAGTATACCCAATTGAGGCGAGTTGTGGTAGAATAACTATTGGCTGATTATTGAAGATATTGATGGTATAATTAGTATGAATTACTTAATCTTAAGAAAAGTATCTAGATAAGCCAATTGAATTTTTAGACTGCTTAGAACTAAAGATGTACCACTTCGAACCACAATCTATTTTTAAAACTCTCACGGCTTCTGGTGAGAGAATTTAAAAATAATAAATTTAATTACGAAGTGGTACATCCATAATGAGCATTTTTAGAACTTTTGCTAATTAAGCTGAAAGAATTTAGGAATGTGAAAATGAAATAGATTGGTTCATGCATATTAGACTTAAGAAGAGATTTAAGAAGAACAGGACATAGGAGGTTAATATGAGTAATAAAGTTGAAGAATTAAGACAAATTGCTAAGACTATAAGAAAAGATATTATAACTATGCTGACAGAATCAGCATCAGGGCATCCTGGTGGATCACTTTCTGCTGCAGACATACTAACAACTCTTTATTTTAAAGAGATGAATGTAGACCCTGAAAATCCTAGAAAAGAAGATAGAGATAGGTTTGTATTATCAAAAGGGCATGCAGCTCCAGTACTATACAGTGTACTTGCGAGAAAAGGGTTCTTTCCTGTAGAAGAGTTAAAAGGTTTAAGAAAGCTAGGATCAATGCTTCAAGGACATCCAAATATGAATGATGTTCCAGGTGTTGATATGTCTACTGGTTCTTTGGGACAAGGTATATCGGCAGCTGTTGGAATGGCTCTTGCAGGCAAATTAGATAATAAGGAATACAGAGTATACGCTTTATTAGGAGATGGGGAGCTTGAAGAGGGTCAAGTTTGGGAGGCTTCTATGTCTGCTGCTCATTATAAACTTGATAATCTAACAGCTTTTGTTGATTATAATGGACTTCAAATAGATGGAGATATTGAAAAAGTAATGAATCCAGCTCCAATAGATGAAAAGTTTTTAGCTTTTGGATGGAATGTTATTAATATAGATGGACATGATATAGATGCAATAATAAGTGCTATAGATTCAGCTAGAAACACTAAAGGAAAGCCTACAGTAATTGTATGCAAGACTGTAAAAGGAAAAGGCGTTTCATTTATGGAGAATGAAGCTGGATGGCATGGAACTGCACCAAGCAAGGAACAATGCGAACAAGCTTTAAGTGAGATCGGAGGGGAAAACTAATGGCTAAGAAAGTTGCAACAAGAGAAGCTTATGGAAAGGCTTTAGCAGAACTAGGAAAAGTAAATAATCAAGTTGTAGTTTTAGATGCAGATTTATCAAAATCTACTAAAACAGCAGACTTTAAGGCTGTTTTTCCTGAAAGATTTATAAATATGGGAATAGCAGAAGGGAATATGATGGGGGTTGCAGCTGGTCTTTCAACTTGTAACAAAGTACCATTTGTAAGTACCTTTGCTATGTTTGCTGCTGGAAGAGCATTTGAACAAATAAGAAACTCTATTTGTTATCCAAACTTAAATGTTAAGATTTGTGCTACTCATGCAGGTTTAACTGTAGGAGAAGATGGAGCTTCACACCAAGCTATAGAGGATTTATCTTTAATGAGAAGTATACCTAATATGACAGTGATTAACCCAGCTGATGATATTGAAACAGAGGCTGCTATAAAGGCTATCGCTGAGTATGTAGGTCCATGTTATGTAAGATTAGGTAGAATGGCAGTTTCTACAGTAAATGATAATGCACAATATAAGTTCGAGATAGGTAAAGGCGTAAAACTAGCAGAAGGAAATAGCGCTACTATAATTGCAACAGGAATAATGGTAGAAAAGGCACTTGAAGCTAAAGAGATATTAAAGCCACTTGGAATAGATGTTGCTGTAATAAATATTCATACTTTAAAGCCGATTGACAAAGAAATTATTGTAAATGCAGCAAAATCTACTGGAGCTATTGTAACTGCTGAGGAACATAATATAATAGGTGGGTTAGGATCAGCAGTATGTGAAGTATTAAGCGAAAGCTTCCCGGTACCAGTAATAAGAGTGGGAGTTAAAGATACTTTCGGAGAAAGTGGTAAACCAGATGAGCTTTTAAAAGCATATGGCCTTACTGCTGAAGATATTGCTAGTGCAGTTAAACGCGTTGTTGAGATAAAGCGTTAAAAAAGAAGCAATTAAAAGAAAATACTAGAGTTTTTGGTGTAAACCAGGTAATATAACAGTATAGGACATCCTATACTGTTTTTTTTGTTTATTAAATTACTGAGTATTTAATTTCAACACAGTGTTTTAACAGCGTCTAATATAAATAGGATGTTTATCTAACATAGGTTTATGAGGAGGAATAAGTTTTGAAACAAAAGTTAAAAGAATTTTTAGTTATTACGATTGGATTTATACTAGTTTCTATAGCTGTGCAATATTTTTATGTTCCTAATAATATATCCGGTGGAGGAATAACAGGTATTGCTATGGTTATAAATTATTATGTTCCGACCTTACCTATGGGAATATTAATGATAATTATGAATATAGTTTTATTTATAATTGCTTTTTTTGTAGTAGGTGGAGGTTTTGGTGGGAAAACTTTATATGCTGCTTTTGGTCTTTCAGTTTCAATGTGGATTATTGAAAAGTTTTTTAAACCTCATGCATTAACTACAGATCCTATGCTTGCGGTAATAATAGGGACAGGCTTGCTTGGAATTGGACTTGGAGTGGTGTTTTCCCAAAATGCATCTACAGGGGGAACAGATATATTAGCTAAAATATTAAATAAGTTTTTTCATTGGGATATGGGAAGATGTATGCAGGCGGTTGATGCAATTGTAGTTGTTTTATGTGCTATAACTTTTGGACTTAATAAAGGCTTGTATGCTATTGTCTGTGTAATGTTAAATGGAATAATAATAGATAAAGTAATTGAAGGGTTTAATTCAGTAAAGTCGGTTGCTGTTTTTACAAATAAAAGTGAAATTATAAAGAAGTATATAATAGATGAAATTAATAGAGGCTGCACAGTGTTCACTGGAAAAGGTGGATATACTGATGCTAATAAAGAGGTTATATACTGTGTAATGGATAGAACACAATTGATAAAATTAAGATCATACATAAAGTTTATTGATAAAGATGCATTTGTAATCGTAAGTGAAGCTCATGAAGTTTTAGGACAAGGGTTTAAAGATATACATAATGGATAAAAAAGTTTTATTATAGAGAAAATAGGATTATGGATACATAAGAGTAAAGTAGAATTACAAATTTTAATGCAAAGTGGTACATCCATATATATTTGATGGATAACTTGGGTATTCTAATAAAAGAACTTTAAAATATATATTAAGGGAAACGAATAATATAACTATTAGAGCATTAGGGGGAATTGTGTGATGCAAAATAAAGTTTTTAAAGACTATCTTTTTATAACTATAGGAATCCTTTTGGTAGCTATAGCAGTAGAATATCTTTATGCACCAAATAATCTTGCTGCAGGCGGGGTAACAGGTTTAGCTATAGTAATTAATCACTATATTCCATTTGCATCTACTGGGACTCTTGTGCTGATAATGAATATAATTTTATTTATAATTGCATTTATATTTATAGGAGGTAATTTTGGTGCTAAGACAATATATGCATCCTTCGGCCTTTCCTTAATAATGTGGATTATTGAAAGGTTTTTTTATCCTCAAGCACTTACACATGACTTAATAATAGCTGCAATATTTGGAACGTTTTTGTCGGCCATTGGAATGGCTATAGTTTTTAATGCAAATGCTTCCACTGGTGGTACAGATATAATTGCTAAGATCCTTAATAAGTTTTTTCATGTGGATATAGGTAAGTCGCTGTCTTCCGTAGATTTTATTGTAACTCTTTTGGCGGCTATTACCTTTGGTTTAAATGCAGGATTATATGCACTGCTATCAGTTATTTTAAATGGTATAGCTATAGATAGAGTTATAGAAGGCTTTAATACATCTAAGCAACTAACTATAATTAGCAGTAAAAATAAAGAAATAGGGCAATTTATAATGAATGGACTAGGAAGGGGATGCACCTTCTTAAAGGGTGTTGGAGGATATACAGGTAAGGAAACATTTATAATATATACAGTGGTTTCAAGAGCTGAATTTATAAAACTTAGAGAGTATATAAAAAGTATAGATTCAAAAGCTTTTATAACTGTTGGAGAAGCTCATGAAGTATTAGGAGAAGGTTTTAAAGAGATAAGTAATACATAAAACTAATATAGCGTTGGTGAGGAACAAACGATGAAAACTTTCAAAAAATATTTATATATAACAATTGGAGTTTTTTTGATAACGATATCATTAGAATACTTTTTTTTTCCTAATAATATAGCGGCTGGAGGAGTATCTGGGCTTGCCATTGTTATTAATGCTATCACTGGAATATCTGTTGGCACGCTTATGATAATATTTAATATATTTTTATTTATAATAGCCTTTATTTTTATAGGAGGTGGATTTGGAGCAAAAAGTATTTATGCCACTTTTGCATTATCTGGACTACTATGGCTTTTTGACACATTTATTGGGCCTAAGCCATTTACTGAAAATTATATACTTGTAGTAGTATTTGGAAGTGCAATTCAAGCTGTGGGCATTGCTATTATATTTAATCAAAATGCTTCTACGGGAGGGACATCTATAATAGCGAAAATACTAAATAAGTATTTTCATATTGATATTGGTAAGGCACTTTTAATATCAGATTTTATAGTTACTCTACTAGCTATATACGCCTTTGGAGCAGATAAGGGTATGTTTGGTCTCATGAGCGTTTATTTAACTGGAACATTAGTTGATAGTGTAATTGAAGGATTCACTATAGCTAAAGCAGTATTTATAATAAGTGGTGTTAGTGAAAGGGTTGCTCAATTTATAATGAATGACTTAGGGAGAGGATGTACATATTTAGATGTAAGAGGAGCTTATACCAAAGAAAAAACATCTATGCTTTTCACTGTAGTAAATAGAAAGCAATTTATAGTGTTAAAAAATAAAGTCAGAGATTTAGATCCTAATGCTTTTATAACTGTAACGGATTCAAGAGAAGTTTTAGGAGAAGGATTTAGGGATTTAGATGAAGAATAGTATACTGTGAAGAAAACCGCTTTAGCGATTTTTTTACAGTATGATAAGGTATAAGATTTTATGCATACTAAAACTAGAAATTTCAATGGGTTTACAAGCTTTTTATTGATATAAAGTAAAAAAATAAATCTTATTCGCCTGCCAGATTTTCCTCATATGCATTCGGAAAGGCAGATGCGTAAAAAAAATTCACTGAAGAAGGTTGCTTCAGCGATTTTTTTAGTAAATTAGTAAATATAATTTAAAAATATTTTTTAAAGAGTGAAAAGATAATTATACTGAATCTTTGAATATATCTCAGTTACAGCAATCTTTCCTATAATTCCCTAAGGCAAGTTAATAAAGAATTCATAAAATCCGCCGCAACTACACTAGTACTTATGTTATAATAATTTTGTGTATTTGTAGCATTAGATAAATTACCGTCGAAAAAACAATTTTAAGGAGTTGTCTATATGATTGAATTTAAGAATGTAAACAAAGTTTATAATAATAACGTAAAAGCTTTATCAGATGTTAATGTTCAAATAGAACAAGGAGAATTTGTATTCCTTGTTGGACCAAGTGGAGCAGGAAAATCAACTTTTATAAAGATGTTACTAAAAGAAATTGAGCCTACTGATGGAAATATCTTTATGAATGGAACAGATCTTGCATCTATCAAAAGAAGACAAGTTCCTTTCTATAGAAGGAAAATCGGAATGGTATTTCAAGACTTCAGATTAATTCCTACTTTAAATGTATACGAAAATGTAGCTTTTGCAATGAGAGTTGTAGAGGCATCATCAAGAGAAATAAGAAGAAGAGTACCACTTGTACTTTCTTTAGTTGGATTATCACATAAGTATAAGATGTTTCCTAATGAACTTTCAGGTGGAGAACAGCAAAGAGTTTCTATAGCAAGAGCTATAGTAAATAATCCTCAAGTACTTATAGCCGATGAACCTACGGGTAACTTAGATCCTGAAACTGCAAAAGAAATAATGAAGCTTATAGATGATATAAATAAGGCTGGTACTACTATAGTTATGGCTACTCATGCTAAGGATATAGTAAATGCAATGAAGAAAAGAGTTATTGCCATTGAAAGAGGTAGTATAGCAAGAGATGAAATGAAAGGTAGGTATATCTATGAAGATTAGTACGATAAAATATTTTATATCTGACGCATTTAGGAGTTTAAGAAGAAATAGGACTATAAGTATAGCATCTATGGCTACAGTTTTAGCAACATTATTTGTTTTTGGAGTTTTTATGCTTACAGCTTTAAATATAAATAATGCAGTAAATAGTGTAGAATCAAAAGTTCAAATAAAGGTTTTTTTAGTAAAGGATATAAATTTAAGTGATCAAAGAGATATAGAAGTAAAACTAAGAGCGACTGAAGGGGTAAAAGATGTTACATATGAATCAAAAGAAGAGGCATTAGACAACTTTAAGAAGCAGCTTAAAGATAATGCAGATCTACTTACTGGTTATGATGATGATAAATCTAATCCTTTACCAAGTTCTTATATAGTTGAATTAGATAAACCTGAGTACGCTCAGACTGTAATTAACCAGGTTAAGAGTATGACAGGTGTAGAAAGTATCGGAAATGATCAAGACTTAATAAATAAGATAGCAGCATTCTCCAAAACTGTAAGATGGGTAGGTATTGTTATATTTGTGGTTCTAATAGGTGTATCTTTATTCTTAATAATGAACACAATAAAGCTTACTGTTTATTCAAGAAGAAGAGAAGTTGGGATAATGAAGTTTGTTGGTGCAACAGACTGGTTCATTAGATGGCCGTTCATATTGGAAGGTGTAGTGATAGGTATTGTTGGTGCTGTATTATCTAACGTACTATTGTTCTTTGCCTATAAAGAAATATATGCTAAAATTACAACTCAACTTATTACAGTAAACTTAATTAATCCTGCATATGTTTTTTCAATGATGTCCTGGCAGTTTGTTCTTTCTGGAGCCTTAATTGGAACTCTTGCAAGTATTATTGCACTAAGGAAGTTCTTGGTAGTATAATTTAAAAATAGGAATAGAATAAATTATTAAGACAAGAATATAATTAGAGGAAGACAGTTGCTCAGAAAGGGTGAATACATATGGTTAATGACAGTAAAGACAAAAAAAGGACCTATACTAAGAGAGTAGGTATAGTAGCTATCATAATAATAGCCCTTATAGCCACTAATGCAGGATCATTTTATCTTGGCAATTTAGCAGCATTTAGAGGTTACACACCTGCACTAAAAGATAAAGAAGTTGCAGCATCACTTCAAGGAGTAAGTGATGTATCAAAATTCAAATCTTTATTTGAGGTAAGAGATATCCTTTATAAAAACTATGATGGTCCAATAGATGACCAAAAGCTGGTTGAGGGAGCTATAAAAGGCATGACAGAAGCTCTAGAAGATCCATACACAGTTTTTATGAATAAAAAGGATTATGAGAGTTTCTCAGAGCAAAGTAAAGGGAATTACATGGGACTTGGTATACAAGTAGAAGCCAAGGATGATAAAATTGCAGTTTCCACAGTGTTTGATAATTCACCAGCAAAGAAGGCAGGTATATTACCAGGAGACTTTATATTAAAAGTTAATGATACTACTGTAACTGGTAAAGAATTAGATAAGGCTGTTTCTATGATGAAAGGGACTGAAAAAGCAGAAGTGAAATTAACCATATCTCGAGAAGGTAGAGGAACCTTTGATATTAAGGCTACAAGAGATGTAGTTAAAATAGATTCAGTTAAAGGTGAAATGATTGATGCCAAAACTGGATATATACAGATAGCTGGCTTTGAAGAAGAGACTTCTAATGATTTTAATAAAAAGCTTAAAGAACTTGAAGATAAGGGAATGAAGGGCTTGATACTTGACCTAAGGGATAATCCTGGTGGATATTTAGATGAGTGCGTAAATGTTGTATCAAATTTTATTCCAAAGGGAAAGACTATAGTATCAACAATAGATAAATATAAGAATGAAAACAAGAGCGAATCAAAAGGTGGTATTGCAGTAGGTATGCCACTAGTAGTGCTAGTAAATGGTAATTCAGCTAGTGCATCTGAAATAACTTCCGGTGCAATAAGAGATTATAAAGTTGGAACTCTTATAGGAACAACAACTTTTGGAAAAGGTGTAGTTCAAGTTGTATTCAGTGATGATACTCCATACAAGGAGAAATACATGCCATCTTTAGAAAAAGGAACAGCTTTAAAGGTTACTATTTCCAAATACTATACTCCTAATGGAGAAAACATCCATAAAAAAGGTATTAAGCCTGATATTGAGGTTGAATATCCAAAGGAATTACTTTCAAAACCTTATGACAGATCAAAAGATCCTCAATATAAAAAAGCATTTGAGGTATTACAAGAAAAGATGAAATAGGAGGATATCCACATGGATTTAGCGATATATACACTTAGATCTTTAGCTTATGCAATTGTGGACCCCCAATATGCCTTGATATTAACATTACTTGCAGTAATGTTCTACATGCAAAATAGAAAAAATTCATTTATGCAAAAGATGATATTAGGGGAGAGTTTTAACTCTCCCCTAGAACTTACTTTATCACAGATAGTATTAGGGATACTTGCGGGAGCTTTAGGAAGTGTAATACTTACTTATTTAGGTGTTGTATTTGATAAAAACTCTGGAATTGATATTTTATTTATAGTATCACTTTTACTGATGTTTTATAAACCCAGGTTTTTTTGCTTTTCATACTCAGCTGCAATACTTGGAATTGTAGCCATTGTACTAAATTATATTTATTCTTCGATGGGTATAGTGGCACCATTAAATATTAATGTTGCATCTTTAATTACTTTTGTAGGAGTTCTACATATAGTCGAAGGGATACTGGTAAGTTTTGATGGTGCTAAAGGAGCTATTCCTGTATTCACTAATAAAGAGGGAAGAATCCTTGGAGGATTTGCGCTAAAAAGACATTGGGCCATTCCTATAGCATTAATAATTCTTATAAAGGGCGTTGTTGATACAGGTACAGTAGAAATAGCTAATCCGAGTTGGTGGCCTCTTATACAAAGTGGAAGCTTTAAGAGGATTATGGAAACAGCTGTTATATCCTTGGTTCCTTTTTATGGAGTGGTGGGTTATTCTTCGATAACTTTTGCAAGTGATAAGAAAGAAAAGGCAAGAAACTCTGGGATTGGAATTCTAGTTTATGGATTAATCATGATTGCAGTTGGACAACTTGGTAATCTTAACATTGTGTTCCAAATAGTAGGTCTTATATTAATGCCGTTAGCTCATGAATTTATGCTGAGGGCTCAGAATAAGGCAGAACAAAGTAAAGAGCCAATGTTTATAAGCGATGATGAGGGTGTTTCAGTTTTAGATGTTTCTCCAGGCTCGCCAGCTTATATAGCAGGTGTGAAAAGCGGAGATAAAATATTAGCTATTAATGAAGAAGAAGTAATCAATGAATTGCATGCATACAAGCTAATAAAGGAAAGCTACGTTAGTGTAGACGTAAAGCTGAAAAATAGAAAGGGATCTATAAAAAATATTCTTATAAATCAAGTTGAAAATAAAAGATTTGGAGTTATATTGGTCCCTAAGGTTGTCAACAATAAAGATATGATAAATTACGATAAACAAAATTTTAATGAAGTTTTGGATAAACTTAAAAATAAAGATAAATAACTTTACAAGGTTCTATGTTTATAGAACCTTGTTTTTTCTTATTCAAACTATTGAGTTCCTAACTCAACTATTAATTTATACATGCCCGAAAATCTCTAGAAGCCGAGATTTTCGAACAAGTATAAATTAAGTTTCGATATAGAAACTCTTACCTATTGACTTTAAAATGATTAAAAGAATAAAATAAGAATACGAAAGTATGTACGGAGGTATTAGTATGCCAGAATTTGAAATAGTATCCAAGTTTAAGCCTATGGGAGATCAACCACAGGCGATTGATAGTTTAGTTAATTCATTAAATAATGGTGAAAAAGGTCAAATACTTCTTGGTGTAACAGGATCAGGTAAGACTTTTACAATGGCTAATATAATACATAGAGTCCAGAGACCTACTTTGATATTAGCTCACAATAAAACTTTAGCTGCCCAGTTATGCGAAGAGTTTAAAGAATTTTTTCCCAATAATATTGTTGAATATTTTGTATCCTACTATGATTATTATCAACCTGAAGCATATGTTGCACAAACAGATACATTTATTGAGAAGGATGCTTCTATAAATGATGAAATAGATAAGCTTAGGCATTCTGCTACTTCAGCATTATTAGAGAGAAGAGATGTTATAATAGTTGCGTCAGTTTCATGTATATATGGATTAGGAGATCCAGAGGAATACTCCAAGTTAACCATATCTTTAAGGCCTGGAATGGTTAAAGAGAGAGATGAAATAATTAAGAAACTAATTGAAATTCAGTATGAAAGAAATGATATTGATTTTGCCAGAGGAACTTTTAGAGTTAGAGGAGATTCACTAGATGTTATACCTGCTTCGTACTCAAATAAGGGAATAAGAATAGAGTTCTTTGGAGACGAAATAGATAGAATAAGAGAATTTGATGTTCTTACTGGGAAGATAATTGGAGAAAGAAATCATATATCCATATCTCCAGCGTCCCACTTTGCAACTTCAAAAGAGAAGATAGATGCGGCTATAAAACAAATAGAAGATGAACTTGAACAAAGGCTTAAAGAATTAAATGCACAAGATAAATTGCTGGAAGCTCAAAGATTGAGACAAAGAACTAATTTTGATATAGAAATGATAAGAGAAATGGGCTATTGCAGTGGTATAGAAAACTATTCGAGAATATTGGATGGAAGAGCCGCAGGTACTCCTCCAAAAACATTAATAGACTATTTTCCTGAAGATTTCTTGCTTTTTATTGATGAGAGTCATGTTACCTTACCACAAGTAAAAGCTATGTATGGCGGAGATAGATCAAGAAAGACTGCTTTGGTCGAATATGGCTTTAGATTGCCTAGTGCCTATGATAATAGACCTTTACAGTTTGATGAATTTGAACAAAAAATAAACCAGGTTGTTTTTGTATCTGCAACTCCTGCACAGTATGAAGTTGATCATGCTACTAATATAGCTGAGCAGATTATAAGACCTACAGGTCTTTTAGATCCAGAGATTGTTGTTAAACCAGTAGAAGGTCAGATAGATGATTTATATGCTGAAATCCAAAAAACTATAGCTAATGGATTTAGAGTATTAGTTACAACATTAACGAAAAGAATGGCAGAAGACCTTACAAAATACCTTACTGATTTAGGGGTAAACACAACTTATATGCATTCTGATGTTGAAACTATAGAGCGTATGAAAACAATACGATCTTTAAGACTAGGAGAAGTGGATGTGCTAGTAGGTATAAACTTGTTAAGAGAAGGTTTAGATATACCTGAAGTTGCGCTAGTTGCTATATTGGATGCTGATAAAGAAGGCTTTTTAAGGTCTGAAACATCACTTATACAGACTATAGGTAGAGCTGCGAGAAATTCAGAGAGCAAGGTAATAATGTATGCAGATAATATTACTAGATCAATGGATAAGGCTATCAAAGAAACCTACAGAAGAAGAGAAATACAAATGAAGTACAATGAAGAGCATGGCGTTGTACCAACAACTATAATAAAAGATGTAAGAGAAGTAATTGAAGCTACAAAGGTAGCTGAAGACAAGACAGAATATAAAGTTAGTAAAGAAAATAAAGTTCAAGAAGATCCTAAGATACTTATTGCAAAATATGAAGCAGAAATGAAAGAAGCAGCTAAGAATCTTCAATTCGAGAGAGCAGCAGAGTTAAGAGATTTAATAAATGGATTAAAGAAGAAAGTTTAAGATTAGGTGATGATTTTATGAGCTGCATTACAAAGATTAGACAAAACTATGAGTATTTCACACAAACCGAAAAAAAAATAGCAGATTATATAATTGAAAATAGCAAGAATGTAATAAATATATCAACACAAGAATTGGCAGAGTTAACCAAGACATCACCTGCCTCAATAGTTAGATTTTCTAGGAGCTTAGGCTTTGACGGTTTTGGTGAATTAAAAATTGAACTTGTTAAAAGTCTCCAATCCTTCAATGATGAAGAAATTGATACAATCTTAAAGCATGATGATACTGTAGAAGAGATGGTTCAAAAGATAGAAGGAAGAGTACAAAATACTCTAGAAGATACTGTTAAATTGATTAATTTTAAAAGCTTAGAAGAGGCACTAAACTCTATAAAAAAAGCAGAGACTATATATTTACTTGGAGTTGGAGCGTCAGCTCTGGTAGCCATGGATCTACAGCAAAAATTGCTAAGAATAAACCGCAGATGTGTATTTAATTTAGACAGCAATTTAGGGTTGGCAACTTCGGTACATATAACTGAAAAAGATGTTGTTATAGCAATATCATATGGTGGAAGAACCAAGGAAGTTAATCTTGCAGTAAAAAAAGCAAGAGATAATGGAGCTAAATGTATTGCTATAACAAAGTGGGGAAAAACTCCACTATCAGCTCTATCCCATATATCTATTTTTTTGCCAAACAACGAAGGTGAGCTAAGAATAGGTGCTATCAATTCGAGATTTGCCCAGCTACTTATAACAGATATAATATATTTGGGTATAGCAAAAGAGAACTTTGAATTAACAGAACACCATTTAAGAGAAACTAAAAAGATTGTGCAGCCTCTTAAGGAGTAGTAATATCTATACAAATGAAACAGCGTAGTTTTATAAAAGGTTTAAAACTTTTATAAAATTACGCTGTTTTTACCTTATAGAAAATAAAATATTAATACTAGCTAAACCTATGAATTTCAACATTACAATTAAACATACCATAAGTTTAAAAGAGTTCATGTAAAGGAAGATAACTCTACATTGAGAAGATATAAGGGGTTTTTAATTTTAATAATTAGTGCATACATAAATTGGAATAATATCAAAAATAGTAGTTTAAAAAAGATAAGTTAACAATAATTGAAATATTATTTCGTTTACATGAAGAAAAGATTGAAACAAAATTTCTTGTATGTATAATTATAGATATAAGGTAAATGTTTTGGGAGGGTGAGAAATGAGTCTAGATTTGGGAAGCTTGATTACAGAAACTAGAAATAGAAATACATTGGATATAGACAAGGTATCTACTATTGATATGTTAAAAATGATTAATGAAGAAGACAAGAAAGTAGCTTTTGCAGTAGAAAAAGAAATTGAGAACATAGCAATTGCTGTTGATTACATATCCAATGCATTACAATGTGGCGGAAGATTAATTTACTGCGGAGCAGGAACTTCAGGAAGGCTTGGAATTATAGATGCATCTGAATGTCCTCCTACTTATGGAGTAAAAGAAGATCTGGTACAAGGGTTAATAGCTGGAGGATATGGAGCAATATTTAAGTCAAAGGAGGGAGCAGAAGATTCAAAAGAATTATGTGTAGAAGACCTAAAAAACATAGGCTTTAGCGAAAGAGACATTTTAGTTGGTATTGCAGCAAGTGGAAGAACACCATATGTAATAGGTGGACTGGAATATGCTAACTCGCTTGGTGCCATAACCGTAGGACTAACATGTAATCCAGATTCAAGTATCTCACAAGTTGCTAAGGTGTCAATAGCACCTGTGGTAGGACCAGAAGCGATTACTGGATCTACTAGAATGAAGGCAGGGACAGCTCAAAAAATGGTGCTTAATATGTTGTCTACTGGAGCTATGGTTAAGAATGGTAAGGTGTATAGTAACCTAATGGTAGATGTTAAATCAACAAATGAAAAGTTGACAGAGAGAGCACAAAGGATATTGATAGAGGCTACAGGGGTAGCTAGAGAAGAGGTCATAGCTATGCTTGAGCACACTGGATATGATGTTAAATTATCCATACTGATGATTATGTCAGGATTGCAAAAAAAGGATGCTGAGTGTGTACTTGAGAGTAATAAAGGATATATAGCAAAAGCTCTTAAGAATTTAGAAGTTTAATATAAAAGAGAATGGGGGTAAGTTTTATGAATAATAGTATTGATGTTAAAAGTGTTGCTGAGCAAATACTAATAAATGTTGGTGGGAAAGACAATATATCTTCAGTTGCTCATTGTATGACAAGACTCAGACTAGGAATTAATGAGGCCTCTTTATGCAAAATTGATGAAATTAAAAAGATTGAAGGTGTTTTAGGTGTAGTAGAACAACAAGGACAGCTTCAAGTCATTCTAGGGCCTGGTAGAGTAAATAAAGTCACTGAAGCTTTTGGAGCAATTACAGGGATTAGTATAGGTGAAGTAGATGATGCTAAAGCCTTAAAAGAAGAGATAAATAGGAAGAATGCAACTCCATTTAAATTATTTTTAAAGAAATTATCTAATATTTTTATACCATTAATACCGGCTTTTATAGCATGTGGACTTGTAACTGCAATATTAAATATCGTCTTAAAGATAGATCCTAACTATGGCAATACAACTATTGGTGGAATACTAAAGATAACTGGTAATGCAGTTTTTTATGGTCTTAATTTATTTGTTGGTGTCAATGCTGCTAAAGAGTTCGGAGGATCAGCTATGCTTGGTGGTACTATGGCAGCTATAATATCACATCCGGACTTAGCAAAGGTTACCATAGGAGGCACAGCACTTCTACCTGGAAGAGGTGGAATAATTGCTGTTTTATTAGTAGTCGCATTCTCAAGCTGGTTAGAAAGAAAGTTGAGAAAAGTTATTCCGGAAACATTGGACTTATTTTTGACTCCTCTTACAGTAATACTTATTTCAGCCTTTGCTGCTTTATTTGCACTTCAACCTTTAGGTGGAATGATATCAGATGGAATTGGATATGCTGCTAAAACAGCTATATCTGGTGGTGGAGCAATTACAGGATTCATATTAGGCGGATTATTTTTGCCATTAGTTATGACTGGATTACATCAAGGGTTGACACCAATACATGTAGATTTGCTTAAAACTGCAGGTATTAACATATTACTTCCTATACTAGCTATGGCGGGTGCAGGTCAAGTAGGTGCTGCAATAGCAGTATATTTTAAGACTAAGAATAAAAGACTTAAGAAGACAATAATATCAGCGCTTCCAGTAGGAATGATGGGAGTTGGAGAACCCCTTATATATGGAGTTACTTTACCGCTTGGAAAACCTTTTATAGGAGCGTGCATAGGAGGAGCTTTTGGTGGTGCAGCACAAGCTTTATTTAAGGTTGGTTCAACATCAATGGGGCTATCAGGTATACCTCTTGCAGCAATAACTAATAAACCAATACTATTTATTGTGGGGTTAATCGTTGCTTATATTGCAGGGTTTATAGCTACCTATTTACTTGGTTTTGATGATCCTGTTGAGGAATAGAGTAATAATTTTAACATTGAAGTTTATCCATATATAATGTTTTATGTATAAGAAAGGGAGTAATCATGGGAAAAGGAATATCTGTATTTTTAGGTATGGAGTATTCTTTAGATAACATACTGCATAATATAAGATTGTCTAAAGAAAATGGCTTTGATAGAATCTTTACGTCTTTTCATATACCAGAAGCGAACTATGATATCGTATTAGGACAATTTAGTGAAGTATCAAAATTGGCTCATAATCTAAATATGAAGATAATTGCTGATATATCTCCTAATGCGTATAAGTTTCTTAAAATAGATGAGGATGAGTTAGCAAGAGTTAAGGATTTAGGGGTAGACGTCTTAAGATTAGATTTTGGATATTCTGAAGAATTTATAGCAAATTTAAGTAGGAATAACTTTGGACTAAAAGTAGAAATAAATGCATCAACTGTTACAGATAGGTTTTTTGATGAGTTAGAAAAGTATAGTCCTAACTATAAAAATATTCAAGCATGCCATAACTATTACCCCAGAAAAAATACAGGGATTTCTGAAACTTTACTTGTAAGAAAGAATCAGCTGTTAAGAAGATACGGAATTAGAATTTCAGCATTTATACCTTCGTTATCAGGAAAAAGAGGACCGATTTATGAAGGGCTTCCTACACTTGAAGTTCATAGACACTTATCTCCATATACAAGTGCCAGGCATTTAATTGCTTTAGGAGTAGATGACATTTTCTTCGGCGATGGGAATCCTACCAAAGATGAGATAATATCAGTAGGATCTATTAAAGATATTGGTATTGAATTAAGAGCAGTAGTTTCTGTAAGAGATTATATTACAGAAAGATATATGAAATTTCCTTGTTATACAAATAGAGCTGATTGCGCAGAAGATGTAGTTAGAGCAGTAGAAAGCAGGAGTTTGCTTATAAATAGTGAAATTATAAAAGCTGATAATTGCGTAAATAGAGAAAAAGGTTCCATAACTTTAGATAATGAAGGTTATATGAGGTATATGGGAGAACTTCAGATAACTAAGAAGGCACTACCTAAAGATGACCGAATTAATGTTATTGGAAAGGTGTTGAAAGAAGATTTATTTCTCTTAGACTATATAAATGAAGAAACTAGCTTCTATTTTAAGATTATAAACAATTGATTTTAAATATATTAATTTTAACCTCTAAAGCTTATTATTGGCCTTAGAGGTTTTTCATTATAATAAATTAGTTTAGATAACCTCAATTGGAATATGAATTTATATTTAAATATAAACTAATTGATTATGAAACTAAAAATAAAACTCTCTATGATATCATGAATTTCTATTGGTAAATTTATGTTTTTTTGTTTGTAAAAATTAATAACTAAAAGTTGACTTATAAATTGTAAAGAATTAAAATAGTTACATGCGAACTTATGTTCAAAAAGAATAGCATTAGCAATATTGACTAGAATATATAGATAGACTAATTTAGCATATAAAGTAGTTTACCTATAGATAGATTGTGTTGATAATTATTTAAGTTCATGCAATTTAGACATAAATGGATAGATAATCATAAGATAAATTTACGCACTGTTAAAGTGCTCTGTTTAAATTAATAATCGGATTCAATATATAAGTAAGGAGAAATGATATGAAGGATAAGATAGTAATAAAAGGTGCAAAAGTACATAATTTAAAAAACGTATCCTTAGAGATTCCAAGAGATAAGCTTGTGGTATTTACAGGTCTATCAGGATCGGGAAAATCATCATTAGCTTTTGATACACTGTATGCTGAAGGCCAAAGACGATATGTAGAATCTCTTTCAGCATACGCTAGAATGTTTTTAGGTCAAATGAATAAACCAGAAGTTGAGTCAATCGAGGGATTATCACCAGCTATATCTATTGATCAAAAGACTACTAGTAAAAACCCCAGATCAACAGTAGGGACTGTTACTGAGATATATGATTATTTGAGACTGCTTTATGCTAGAGTTGGTGTACCACATTGCCCAAAGTGTGGTAAAGAAATAACTCAGCAAAGCATAGATCAAATAGTGGATAAGGTTATGAGTTTTGAGGAAAAAACAAAGATACAGATATTGGCCCCTATAATTAGAGGTAGAAAAGGTACTCATGAGAAAGTTCTAGAGAATATAAAAAAGAATGGGTATGTAAGAGCAAGAATAGATGGTGAAATATATGATCTTTCTGAAGATGAAGTAACTTTAGAAAAGAATAAAAAACATAATATAGAAGCTGTAATAGATAGATTAGTTGTGAAGTCAGATATAGAAAGCAGACTTACTGATTCTTTGGAGACTGCGTTAAAGCTAGCAGAAGGATTAGTAATAGTGAATATATTAGGAGAAAGAGATATACTTTTTAGTGAAAAGTTTGCTTGTGCAGAATGTGGCATAAGTATAGATGAATTGGCACCAAGATTATTTTCATTCAATTCACCTTTTGGAAAGTGTGATCACTGTGATGGTCTAGGAACCTTAATGGAGATTGATGAAGATTTAGTTATACCTAATAAAGATTTAAGCGTTATGGAAGGTGCTATAGCTTCATGGGGGGAAGGAAGATTAGCAGAAGGAGCTTGGACTTATGCTGTCCTTAAAGCTTTAGAGAAAAAATATAAATTTGATTTAAATACTCCTATTAAAGATCTTCCTAGAAATATAGTAGAATTATTATTATATGGAACTAATGGAGAAAAGGTAGAAGTCGATTATACTAAAGAAGGAATTTTGGGAAGATATAAGCATGCCTTTGATGGAGAAATAAATTCATTGAAGAGAAGATATATGGAAACTGGTTCAGATATCATAAAAACTGACATTGAACAATATATGAGTAATAATCCTTGCCCTAAATGTAAAGGTGCTAGGTTAAAGCCAGAAGCTTTAGCTGTTACTGTAGGAGATAAAAATATAAATCAATTCACTAAATTAAGTATTAGGGATGAATTAGATTTTATAAACTCTATAGAGTTTTCAGAGAAAAATAAGATAATAAGCCAGCAAATAGTTAAAGAGATAAATTCAAGACTAAAGTTTTTAATTGATGTTGGACTAGATTACCTGGATCTTGCAAGAAACTCAGGAACTTTGTCTGGTGGAGAATCTCAAAGAATAAGACTAGCAACTCAGATAGGTTCGCAGCTTATGGGAGTGTTGTATATATTAGACGAACCAAGTATAGGGCTTCATCAGAGAGATAATGATAGGCTTATAGCAACATTGAAGCATTTGAGAGACCTGGGAAATACTCTTGTTGTAGTTGAACATGATGAAGATACTATGAGAGAAGCTGACTTTATAGTTGATATAGGTCCTGGTGCTGGAGAACACGGAGGACAGATAATTGCTGCAGGTCCTCTAGATGTTATAGAAAATACTGAAGAGTCTATAACTGGTCAATATCTCACTGGTAGAAAGAAGATTGATATTCCTACTGAGAGAAGAAAAGGTAATGGCAACTTTATAACAATTAAAGGGGCTAAAGAAAATAACCTAAAGAATGTAAATGCTAAGTTCCCTCTTGGAACCCTTACTATGGTTACAGGGGTGTCTGGATCAGGTAAGAGTACATTAGTCAATGAAATACTATACAAGGGACTTTATAAAATTGTAAACAAGTCTAGAGTTATTCCAGGAGAACATAAAGAAATAACAGGGTATGAAAACATTGATAAAATAATTGATATAGATCAAAGCCCTATAGGAAGAACTCCTCGTTCGAATCCAGCTACTTATACTGGTACTTTTGATATAATAAGAGAACTGTTTTCTAATACAACTGAAGCCAAGATGAGAGGGTATAAACAAGGAAGATTTTCCTTCAATGTTAAAGGTGGAAGATGTGAAGCGTGTAGCGGAGATGGAATCATAAAAATAGAAATGCAATTTTTATCCGACGTTTATGTTCCTTGTGAAGTATGTAAGGGTAAAAGATATAATAGAGAAACACTAGAAGTTAAATATAAGGGCAAGAATATAGACGATGTATTAAATATGACAGTTGAAGAAGCTCTTGATTATTTTGAAAATATTCCAAGAATACATAACAAACTTAAGACGCTTCACGATGTAGGACTTGGATATGTAAGGCTAGGTCAGCCATCAACTCAGTTATCTGGTGGAGAAGCGCAAAGAATTAAACTTGCATATGAACTTTCAAAGAGAAGTACAGGAAAGACTTTATATATATTAGATGAGCCTACAACAGGACTACACGTGGCTGATGTAAGCAGACTTATAGAGATACTTCAACGACTTGTTGATTCAGGTAATACAGTTGTTGTTATTGAGCATAATCTTGATATGATAAAGTGTGCAGATCATATAATAGATCTTGGTCCAGAAGGCGGAGACAAAGGTGGTACTATATTGTGTACTGGTACTCCAGAAAAAATAGCAGAAAATGAAGATTCGTACACAGGTAAATATCTAAAAAAATACTTATAATTATTACACTAAAGGGTTCAGTATTAATACTGAACCCTTTAATATATTAAAAGGAATGTAGACAATATCTTAGGCACAAGTTAGATAATCAATCATCTTGATTAAGCTCGATTAACATCGATACTTGATTCAAGTTCATAGGTCAGGACCCTCGAGGGTTTTGAGATATTTCATCGTCAAAGTGTTCATACTTCAGATCCATGTTTCAAATGACAGTAAGATCAATTGGTGCTTTTGAGTTTAACTGCAGTCAAAATCAACTTCAGTTTTTATATTGTCACATTCCTTATGATATTAATATAACCGCCCATAAAGAATTAATTCCTTTATGGGCGGTTTAATATATAGAAATACAGGAATTATATAACTATAAGGAGTTTAGATTAATCCTTTACGAAATGTAATTAAAAACAAAAAATTATGAAAACTCTGATATGAACAGATATAACCTTATATTGACAGAGGATAATTTTTATAGTAGTATTATTTTAATGATTTAGAGTTTTAATGTTTTACTTGGTTAAAGTAATGAAGTATTTAAAGGTGGGCTATAAAATGAATATATGGAGAAATTATGCTATTGAAGGAACTCAAGATCTTTTATTTGAACAGTGTGAAATAAAAAATGACATAATATCGAAAAGCAGAAAAGTATTTAAAAGATTTGGTTTTAACGAGGTACAAACACCAACCTTAGAATTCTATGATGTTTTTAATTTTTCAAATCATCCAATAGAGGATGAAAAGATATATAAGCTAATAGATTTTAAGGGAAGAATACTTACCTTAAGACCGGATTTAACAATTCCTATTGCTAGAGTTTATTCTACTAAAATTAAGAGCGGAACTGCTATGCTTAGCTATGTTGGGGATGTGTATAGGGCTAATGAGCATAATCATGGTAAAAATAATCAAATAACTCAATGTGGAATTGAAATAATAGGTATTTCAAATATCAAAGCAGAAATACTATTACTTATAACTGCTATTAATACTATAAAAGAAATAGGAATAGAAGAGTTTAAGATTGAGATAGGACAATGTAAGTTTTTTGAAGGAATACTTGAAGCCATAGATTTTGATAATGAAGAGATTAGTGAGCTTGAGAATTTGATAATGAATAAAAATCTAGGATCACTATATTCCTTTTTAAATAAAAAGAAAAATAAATTAAACGAAGATCAGTATAAAATCTTAAGAGCTTTACCTCAACTATTTGGAGGAAAAGATGTAATTGATGAAGCGCAAGAACTTGTAAAGTCGGAAAAAGCCATAAATGCGTTAAGAGATTTAAGTTATAT
Organism: Clostridium fungisolvens; assembly: GCF_014193895.1. Lineage (NCBI taxonomy): Bacteria > Bacillati > Bacillota > Clostridia > Eubacteriales > Clostridiaceae > Clostridium > Clostridium fungisolvens. The sequence continues at coordinate 66,283 of NZ_BLZR01000001.1, forward strand.
ATACAATACATTAGAATCCTTAGGATATTCAGAATATGTTTCAGTAGATTTAGCTATGATTCAAAGTTTTAATTATTACACAGGTGCTATATTTAAAGGTTATACAAAAGAAGTAGGTGAAGAAATACTAAGTGGTGGAAGATATGATGGTTTAGTTGGAGAATTTGGAGAAGAAAGTGCAGCGGCAGGTTTAGCTATAAATGTAGATGCTATTCAAAAGCTTATATATGAAAAAACTAAAACCGAAAAAACTGATGAGGTGACAGGCGTAATATTTTTTGAAAAAGACTCTTATGCTAATGCTATAAAAATAATGAATTTATTAAATAAAGGTAACGTAAATTGGCAGCTTAATATACAAGAAAGTTTTGAGGAAGTGGCTGATTATTGTAGGGGTAAAGGAATAAAAAGGATAATGAAAGTTAACAGAAATGAAGTTATTGAATATAGGTTAAGCCCTACAGGAGTATTTATAGGAGAGATGTTTAAAAATGGAAAATATTAGAATAGCACTTACTAAGGGGCGTCTAGAGAAGGATGCTATAGGGATTTTTGATGGTATTGGTATAGACACTACGGAGCTCAAGAATAAGGGAAGAAAGCTTATACTACGAAGTGATAACTACCCTGTGGAATTTGTTTTAGCAAAGGCACAGGATGTTATAACATACGTGGAGCATGGAGTAGTTGATATGGGTATAGTGGGGAAAGATACCATACTTGAAAATACACCTGATTTTTATGAAGTAATAGACTTAAATAAAGGAAAGTGTTTTTTTGCATTAGCATCATTAGAAAGCTTTAGATTTATTCCTAACTTTAAAAGAAAAGTTATAGCAACTAAATACCCTAAGGTAGCGCATGATTACTTTAGAGAAAAAGGTGAAGATGTTGAGATAATAAAAATTGAAGGCTCAGTAGAACTTGCACCAATTTTAGGGTTAGCAGACGCTATCGTAGATATAGTTGAGACAGGAACAACCTTAAAGGAAAATGGCCTTATAATTTTTGATAAGATTTGTGATATAAGTGCTAGATTAATTGTTAATAAAGCTAGTATGAAAATGAAGAAAAATATAGTTTTAGATTTAGTAGATAAGATTGAAAAGTTTTTGAATTCAAGTGAAGGAGAAGCTAATAATGATTAAAATATACGAAGATAATGATTCTATTGGGCTGTTTCTTCAATTAATGCAAAGAAGAAGTGAAGAGGATAGCAAAGATGCTTTAGAAGCAGTGGAAGGCATAATAGGTGCTGTAAGAAAAGAAGGAGATGCTTCTATCAAAGCTTTCACTGAAAAGTTTGATGGAGTGACATTAGAACAGTTAAAAGTTAATGAAGTTGAAATAGAAGATGCTTTTAGCAAAGTATCTAGCAATATAAAGAATGCCTTAGAAAAAGCAATAACAAATATAGAATACTTTCATAAAAAGCAAATAAGACAATCATGGGTAAGCACTGAAGAAAACGGAGTAATCATGGGACAAAAAATATCTGCTTTGGAGAAGGTGGGCGTATATGTTCCTGGTGGCAGTGCGGCTTATCCATCATCAGTTCTGATGAATGTAATTCCAGCAAAGCTAGCTGGAGTAAAGAAAATAGTTATGGTAACTCCACCAAAGAAAGATGGAAGTATAGATTCTAATATATTAGTAGCGGCAAAGTTAGCTGGGGTAAGTGAAATATATAAAGTGGGTGGGGCTCAAGCTATAGCAGCCCTTGCTTATGGAACAGATACTATTCCTAAGGTTGATAAAATAGTAGGACCAGGAAATATATATGTTGCTTTGGCAAAGAGGGTTTGCTATGGCAAGGTGGATATAGATATGATAGCCGGTCCTAGTGAAATAACTATAGTATGTGATGAAAAAGCTAATCCTAGGTTTTTAGCTGCAGATTTAATGTCTCAAGCGGAGCATGATAAACTTGCTTCATCTGTGCTAATAACAACTAGCAAAACTTTAGCAGAGGAAGTTAATAAACAAATAAATATACAAATTCAGAATCTAAATAGAAAAGAAATTATAGAGGCTTCGCTTAAGAATTATGGGGGAATATTAGTTGTTAAATCATTAGAAGAAGCTATAGATATGGCAAATACTATCGCGCCAGAACATCTGGAATTAATGATAGAAAATCCTATAGCATACCTTGGGAAAGTTAAAAATGCAGGCTCAATATTCCTAGGGCAATATAGCCCGGAACCTCTAGGTGACTATATGGCTGGTCCAAATCACGTGCTACCTACAAATGGTACAGCAAGATTTTTTTCACCTTTATCTGTAGATGACTTTATAAAAAAATCTAGTTATATATATTATACAGAAGATGCCCTTAGAGAATTAAGTGAAGATATAATGATTTTAGCTAAGGCAGAAGGTTTAGATGCTCATGGAAATTCCATAAAAGTGAGGGTTGAGAATGAATAGTTTGTTTAGAAAAGATTTAAGCGATTTTAAACCCTATGAAGCAGAAGTAAATAACTGCAAAGTAATTTTAAATGCGAATGAAAGTTTTATAAATATAGAAAAGCAACTAGAAGATGAAATAATTAGTGTAATCAAAGATATAGAGATAAATAGATATCCTGATCCAACTGGAGAAAAGTTAAGAAAAATTTATGGAAGCTACTCAGGGACGGATAAAGAAAAGATAATGATAGGTAATGGATCTGATGAGCTCATATCAATAATTTGCAACACTTTCGTAAATAGTGGAGATAAAATAGTTAAGTTAAATCCAGATTTTTCAATGTATAAGATTTATGGAGTTTTGCATGGAGCCGAGGTTCTTGAATATGATCTGAAGGAAGATTTTACTTTAGATATTGATGATTTTATTGATTTTATAAACTATGAGAAACCTAAGGTTGTGTTTGTTTCAGTACCAAATAATCCAACAGGTGGAATTGTTAAAAAAGAAGATATATTAAAACTTATAAAATCAGTGAATTCTATAGTTGTTATAGATGAAGCTTACTTTGAATTTTACGGAAATACAGTCATAGATGAGATAGACAATTATGACAACTTAATAATACTCAGAACCGCATCGAAGATAGGGTTAGCAGCATTAAGGTTAGGATTTTTAATAACTAACTCAACTTTATTAATGGAATTATACAAGGTAAAACCACCTTACAATGTAAATTCTATCACACAAGAAATAGGCGCTTTGATATACGAAAATAAACAGGTAATAGAAGATAATATATCAAGAATTCTAAGAGAAAAATCTTCATTGCAAATAAGTTTGTTAAGTTTATCTGAGAGAATAAACTTTAAGCTTTATCCTAGTGGTACTAACTTTATTTTAATCGAAATTTATGAGGCGAAAGAACTTTATGAATATCTTAAAAATAATGGGGTTTCAGTAAGGTTTTTCGGAAAAGGAAGACTAGAAAATTGCATAAGGATAACTGTTGGAAATAGAGATGAGAACAGACTTCTACTTGAGGCGATAAATAAATTTCTAGGGGATAGATAATATGAGAAAGTCAGATATAAAAAGAAAAACTGGTGAAACAGATATAGAGGTTAGTTTGACAATCGATGGAGAAGGTAAATATGAGGTGGACACAGAAATAGGGTTTTTCGATCATATGCTCACTTTGATGTGTAGACATTCTCTTATGGATATGAAGATAAAAGCAAAGGGAGACCTTTATATAGATGGACATCATACTGTAGAAGATGTTGGTATAACACTTGGAATGGCACTTAAAGAAGCACTAGGGGATAAATCTGGCATTAAAAGATATGGAACATCCTATGTTCCTATGGATGAAGCCTTAGCATTGGTATCCTTAGACTTAAGTGGCAGAGATTACTTGGTTTTTGATGCTCCAATAGATACAAGTAAGACTTTAGGTAATTTTGATGTGGAACTGACAGAGGAATTCTTTAGAGCTGTAGCAACGAATTGTGGAATAACCTTGCATTGTAAGGTGTTATACGGAAAGAATAATCACCATATGATTGAAGCACTATTTAAAGCCTTTGGAAGAGCGCTTAGAGAAGCAACCTCTTATGATGAAAAGATAAAAGGTGTTATGTCCACAAAGGGTGTATTGTAGTTCATAAAGATGAAACACTTCAATCCCAAATCTATTTTCAAAACTCCTCTGGGTTCTGAGAGGAGAGTTTGAAAATATAAGTTGAATTATGAAGTGGTTCATCCATAGATAAAATGAGGTGAAGATATGATTTCAATAATAGATTACGGAATTGGAAATTTAAGAAGTGTTGAAAAGGCTCTTTGGAGTTTAGGTATAGAGTCAAAGATAACTAGTAATAAGGATGAGATAAAATCTAGCAGTGGAATAATACTTCCAGGTGTAGGAGCTTTTCCAGCTGCAATGAAAAATCTTAGAGAAAGAGAATTGGATGAACTTTTAAAGGAAGAAGTGAAAGAAGGAAAACCTCTTATAGGGATATGTCTTGGGATGCAGTTGCTTTTTCAATCTAGTGATGAAGTTCAGTATACCGAAGGATTGGGTTTTATAGATGGACAGGTGAAAAAGTTTGAGATAAAAGAAAAGGTTCCTCATATGGGATGGAATAGACTTAAGTTCAATGTTCCAAGTGATACCTTAAAAGGAATAGATGAAGGTAGCTATGTTTACTTTGTTCACTCTTACTATGCACAGACAGGTAAAGAAAATGTAAATGCTTATGCTGAATATGAAGTGGATGTTCCAGCAGTAGTTTCAAAAGATAATGTAATAGGATTTCAATTTCACCCTGAAAAGAGTGGAGATGTGGGGCTTAATATATTGAAGAACTTGAAGGGGCTGATAAAGTGATAGTAATACCTGCTATAGATTTGAAAGATGGAAAGTGCGTAAGGCTTTATAAAGGTGAGGAAGATACAACTCATGTAGTTGCAGAGAATCCAGTAGAGGTAGCAAAGTCCTTTGAAAACAAAGGTGCAGAATTTATCCATATTGTTGATCTTAATGGAGCTTTTAGTGGTAATCAAGTAAATCTATCAATAATAGAAGAGGTTGTAAAAAGTGTAAGTATACCTATAGAGGTAGGTGGCGGAATAAGATCCATTGAAGCTATTGATAATTTGATTTCAATAGGGGTTAAAAGAGTTATACTAGGAACTTCAGCGATTAACGATAGTAAATTATTAAAATCAGCTGTTGATAAATACGGGGAAAAGATAGCAGTAGGAATTGATGCTGCTAATGAGAAAGTTGCAATTAAGGGCTGGGTTGAAGTAACAGAAAAAAACTATATAGATTTTGCTAAGGAGTTAGAAAACATCGGTGTAAAAACATTTATAGTTACTGATATTTCAAAAGATGGAACTCTAGAAGGCCCAAATATAGATATGCTGAAAGCATTAAAAGAAAATGTAGCTAATGCCAATATAATAGCTTCTGGAGGAATAAAAGATTTAGGACATATAAGTGAACTAAAGAAATTGGGGATTTATGGAGCTATAACAGGAAAAGCTATTTACTCAGGAAATCTTGACTTAAAAGAGGCTATAGCGCTTTCAAAAAATTAGGTTTTGTGATGTCAACATGGTACTTAACAGTACCTAGATTTTACGTAGAAAGGGGCTGGGATATTGATAACGAAGAGAATAATACCATGTTTAGATGTAAAGATGGGAAGAGTGGTTAAGGGAATAAATTTCGTTGGATTAAAAGATGTAGGCGATCCTGTTGAAATAGCTAAATTTTATAATGATGAAGGTGCAGATGAATTAGTCTTCCTTGATATAACTGCTAGTCATGAAGGTAGAAAAACAATGTTAGATGTAGTTGAAAGAACTGCAAATGAAGTGTTCATTCCTTTAACAGTAGGAGGAGGAATAAGTACAATTGAAGATATTAAGGCAATACTTAGAGCTGGTGCTGATAAGACTTCAATTAATTCTGCTGCTATAAAAAATCCTAAGCTAATTTCTGATGGTGCAGAACTTTTTGGTGAGCAGTGCATCGTTGTTGCTATAGATGGAAAGATGCGAGAAGATGGCAGTGGATGGAATGTATTTATAAATGGCGGAAGAATAGATACAGGTATTGATGCCGTAACCTTTGCTAAAGAAGTAGCTAAAAGAGGCGCTGGGGAAATACTTTTGACAAGTATGGATGCAGATGGTACAAAAAATGGATATGATATAGACTTTTTAAATACTATTTGCAGTACTGTCAATATACCTGTAATAGCATCTGGAGGTTGTGGAAATATGTCGCATATAAGAGATGTTTTTAAAAATACAAATTCTGATGCTGCGTTAGCCGCTTCAATATTTCACTATAAAGAAGCAGCGATAAGTGAGGTTAAAAAGTATTTAAGAGAAAATGAAATAGAAGTTAGAATATAGATAAAGTAAGCTATTTGGAGGAGTTACAATGGAACCTAATTTTGAAAAGGGCTTAGTACCAGCAATTATTGTAGACGCGTCTAATGGTGAAGTATTAATGCTTGCATATATGAATGAAGAATCTTATAAGAAAACATTAGAAACAAAAACTACTTGGTTCTTTAGCAGGTCTAGAAACAAACTTTGGAACAAAGGCGAAACTTCAGGACACTTTCAAATAGTGAAGGATATATATATTGATTGTGATGAAGATACTTTATTAATCAAGGTTGAACAAAAAGGAGCTGCTTGTCATACTGGAGAAAAAACCTGTTTTTATAGAAAACTTTTATAAACTGTCTTAGTGAATATTTGGTGTGTAACATTATAAAAAGTAATGAAGGTATAGTTCTATAATACTGATAATACAAAGTATGTGGCGGTGTTTCAGGTAAGGCTTATGTTTAAATAAAGGAGGGCTGAATTAGGTATGGAAGATGAATTAAAGCAACTTTACGAAGTCATAAAGTTCAGAAAAGAAAATCCTATGGAAGGATCATATACAAATTATTTATTTTCCAAAGGAAGAGATAAGATACTAAAAAAAGTTGGAGAAGAGTGTACTGAAGTAATAATCGAAGGTAAAAATGATAGCAAAGAAAATGGAATAAGTGAAATATGCGATTTGCTATATCATACTTTAGTTTTAATGGCTGATATGGGGATTGAAGTTGATGAAGTATATCAAGAGTTGAATAAAAGAAGCCAAAAGATAGGAAATTTAAAAGGTGAAAGAAAAGATATTGAAATCTTATAATACAAATTTAAATGATAGCATTAATAAATAGCTGATAAGATTTTTATCAGCTATTTCCTATTCGTTATGAAATTATATTTCAGATATATATAAAGATAAGCATGAGTAACAAACTTAAAACATAATATAAGTTAAAGAATAAAAGATGCAGATGCGTAAAAAAAAATACTGAAGAAATTCGCTTCAGTAATATCTTACTGTAAAGGTAAGTGTAAGATGTCAAATGTGACTAAAACTAGAGAGTTCAAGATTTTAAAATATCTTTTTAAATAGTACAGTAAGATAAAGAAATATATTCGCCTGCCAGATTTTCCTCATATGCATTCGGAAAGGCAGATGCGCAAAAAAAAATTACTGAAGAAATTCGCTTCAGTAATTTTTTTAATAAAAGGCATCAATATAATGTGTTACAAGTATATTATACAGTAAAAACACTAAATTTATAGGACTTTATTAAACAAAAAGGATAAAAATTTATTGTGAGAATTATATTTAAAGATTTATGTGTAAGTTAATTTAAGGGGTGGAAATATAAGTATAAAATCTTAAGAAAATATAAAATTTATCAGTGAAAACGTATGAATCATAATTTGTCATGATTTAAATTATAATTTATTGTATAATCAATATGGAGAAAGAAGAGAATAAAAGATAGGATAATCTTGGGTAATAAGGTTTGAGGTGAAAATATGGATTTTAAAAAGATAATGAGTGCAGTTTTTGGGGCTATATTTATAATAATACTTTATGTAATTATATACTACGCACTAAAAATAATGTACAAGGATGTTAAAACTGGTGGAAAGAGAAGAACTTCGACATCAAAGAAGACCCATGGGATTGAAGTTATAAAAGCTTTAGATAATCACCAACTTAAGCCAGGTTCAGTTATACCAGTGATGGATAGCATAACATTAGGAAGAAGAGAAGATAATTCAATAGTCTTAAATGATCAATTTGTATCAGGGCATCATGCAAAGTTATATTTAAGAAATGATGAATTTATTTTAGAGGATTTAAATAGTACAAATGGAACCTTTGTTAATGACAAGAAGATAAGTGGAAGAGTAAGGCTAAAGGTTGAAGATGAAATAAGATTCGGCAGTACTATTTTTAGAGTTATCGACTAAAGAAAATAAAGTTTTTAGGCTTGAGGTGGTCAAATGAGTTCAATAAAATATGAAAAGAGATTATTATTGATATCATATCTTTTATGTATAGCGCTATTTGTGGATTTGGCATTGTTAAAGAATCCTATTGATATAGGTGCGCTAGTAATGGGTGGTATAGTAATAATCTTAATTGCTTATGCGCATTTTATAATAAGAAGATTTTTTCCAGATGGAGATAAATTTTTACTGATTTTTTCGGCTATCCTATCTTTTATAGGTATAGCTATGCTATATAGAATAAATCCTCAATTTGCAGTAAAGCAGTTAATCTGGTTTATAGTAGGAATTACTGCTTATATATTGATAGTTGTTATACTGCCAGACTTAAGAAGTTTCACTAAGTATAAATACATATATCTTGGAATAACAGCTGTATTTATGCCAATGGCACTTTTTATAGGTACTGAAGTTTATGGAGCTAAAAACTGGGTTAAGTTTGGAGGCTTTGGTTTCCAGCCTTCTGAAATAGGAAAAATATTTTTTGTATTATACCTATCTGCAGCTTTATCTAACTATGAGGATAAAAAGAATATAATTCAAGATTTTAAGCAGCTTGTAGAGCCTGCCGCAGTTGTAATGGCTGTCATAGGTTGCATGGTACTTCAAAAAGACTTAGGATCAGCCTTAATATTCTTTGGGATATCAGTTACAATGCTTTTTATAGCAACAGATAAATTGAAATATGTTATAACATGTTTATTATTATTTTCAGCAGGTGCAGTGGCCAGCTATAATCTTTTTTCTCATGTGCGAAAGAGGGTTATAATATGGAAAGATATCTGGAAGTATGCAAATGATCAAAGCTATCAAATAGTTCAAGGGTTATTTTCAATATCTTCTGGAGGTTTTTTTGGGTCTGGGCTTGGACAAGGATATCCGGGTTTTGTACCGGTAAAAGAATCAGATTTTATCTTTGCAGTTATATGTGAAGAATTTGGAATTATTTTTGGTATAGGAATTATGTTACTTTATTTCTTACTATTCTATAGGGGCATGAGAGCTGCACTTAGCACTGATGATAAATTTTCCCAGTTAAATGCAGTAGGATTTAGTGCTATGATAGTAATGCAGGTGTTAGTTATAATAGGTGGAGTTTTCGCAGTAATACCTCTTACAGGAATTACTTTACCATTAGTTAGTTATGGTGGAACATCGATGATGACTATGTTTTTTGCACTAGGGATACTTCAAAAGATTTCAGAGGAGGGCTAAAAGATGAAAGATTTATCAAACAGTATAAAAAAAGTATTGGTTGTTTATCTGGTTTTGATCTTAGCCCTAATTTCATATATTGCATATTTTCAATTATTTAAATCTAGTGAAATTGCCGCTAAACCACAAAACCAGAGATTATGGGCTAAAAGAAATGAAGTTCTTAGAGGTACTATATATGATAGAAATAAGAACCCTTTAACAGCTTCATCTAAAAATGATTTACTCACTCAGAATAGAGAATATAAGGGTGGACAGTTATACTCACAAGTATTAGGATATGTAAATCCTAAGTATGGTATAACAGGTTTAGAAAGTAAGTATGATCAACAACTTACCAATTATCAAAGCGTTACACTTAAAACTTTTCTAAAATCTTTAAATGTTGTTGCAGCTTTTAATAACAGAAATAATGTGGAAAATAAAGTTGGAAACAGTATAGTTACTACTTTAGATGATAAAACACAAAGAGCTGCTTTCGATGCAATTGGTGATAACAAAGGTGCAGTAGTAGTTCTAAATCCTAAGACAGGAGAAGTGTTGGCCATGGTTTCAAAGCCATCATATGATCCAAATAACTTGGATGAGGTTATGAAGCAAGCAAATGCAGGAAAGTATGAGGATTCACCACTTATAAATAGAGCTGTCATGGGGATGTATCCCCCAGGATCAACTTTTAAGATTGTGACCTTAGCTGCAGCTATTGATAATTTACCAGGGGTAACTAATAGAACTTTTAATGATACTGGTAAGATAGTTTTTAATTCTAAGGAATCTTTAAGTAATCTGGATGGCCATGTGTATGGTACATTGAGCTTGAAGCAGGCTTTAGCGGTTTCTTCAAATTTCGTATTTGGTAATTTAGCGCTAGAATTAGGAAATGATAAGTTAAAAACAATGGCAGAAAAATTTGGTTTTAACAATGATATTCCAACAAATGGTATTGCTTTAGAGGATAGCAGATTCCCTTCTTTAAAAAGTAATGAAAAGGGAAGCATAGCTCAATCAGGTATCGGTCAAAGTAGTATCTTAGCTACGCCTATGCAAATGGCACTTGTGGCAAGTACTATAGCGAACAATGGAATAATGATGGAACCACAATTGGTTAACGAGGTTATAAATAAAGACGGAGAACTTATAAGTAAGACTTCCCCTAAGGTTGCTAGAAATGTTATTTCTCAAGATACATCAAACACCATAAAAAGTTATATGAAGTACCTAGTTGATGAGAGAATGCCTAGGGATCCTAGCTGGAAGACTGCTTTTGGAGGAACTGGAGCAGCAGGAAAAACCGGAACAGCAGATTATCAGTTATCAAATGGGCAGGATGGTGTTCCGCATTCATGGTTTATAGGGTTTGCGCCAGCTGATAACCCACAAGTAGCAGTTGCTGTAATTATAGAAGGTGGCGGTGCTGGTGGTGTAAAAGCAGCACAAGCAGCAGGTTCTATAATGAAGGCTGCATTAAATAAATAAAAGAAGCAAATAAGGTTTTAGGTAAACAATAATTTATATACGTATATTTGTTTATCTAAAACTATTTCTATATTTAAAATTTAACAACCATTTTGAAATTATCTTAAATAAAGTAAATACATAATTAGGAGGTACAATAAATGTTTGATTTTGAGCATCAGCTAAAAATACTTCCAGATAAACCTGGGGTTTATATAATGAAAAATTCCTTAGGGGAAGTTATATATGTTGGTAAAGCTAAAGTGTTAAAGAATAGAGTTAGACAGTACTTCCAAAACTCTAAGAATCACTCTGAAAAAACTAGGGCTTTGGTTAAAAATATTTCTGAGTTTGAATATATAGTTACCGATTCAGAAATGGAGGCTTTACTTCTTGAGTGTAATCTTATAAAGAAATATAGTCCTAAGTATAATATAGCTCTTAAGGATGACAAGTTTTATCCTTTTATAAAAATTACCACTAATGAAGATTTTCCGAGAGTGTATGTAACTAGGAATTATGCTAAGGATGGAAATAAATATTTTGGACCTTATACAAATGTTCCTGCTGTATATGAAACTATAGGAATGATAAAAAAGATATTTCCACTACGAACCTGCAAGAGAGTTATATTGGAAGATGGAGAAAGAACTAGACCATGTTTAAACTATCATATAAAGCAGTGTAATGCGCCTTGTGGAGGTTTTGTATCTAAAGCTGAGTATGGGAAGATGATTGAAGACATAACCAATATTTTAAGTGGCAAGGATACAGAGCTTATAAAGAATCTAAGAAGTGAAATGAATATAGCTTCTGAAAACTTAGAGTTTGAAAAGGCTGCAAAATTAAGAGATAAAATATTATCAATAGAATTTATAAGCGAAAAGCAGAAGATGTTTACTGCAAGGGAAGCTGATGAAGACTTCATTAATGTTTATAGTGATGAGAAGGACATTTGTGTTCAGGTGTTTTTCCTTAGAGAAGGAAAGATTACTGGAAGGGAACACTTTATGTTCCAAGATAAAGCAAATGATGATGTTTCAGAGATAATATCTGAGTTTATAACTTCCTTTTATGGAGGAACAGCTCAACTACCTAAAAATGTTTATGTACCTGACATACAAGATATTGATCTAATGGAAGAGTTTTTGACAATTAAGAAAGGGTCTAAAGTTTGGATAAAGATACCTAAAAAAGGCGAAAAGAAAGATATGCTGGAAATGGTTCAGAACAATGCTAAAATGACTCTTGAACAATTCAAAGACAAGATATTGAAGGATAAAGAAATAAATAGAGTATCACTTGAAGAACTTGCAGTTTTACTAAATCTTGAAAGTATGCCTATGAGAATAGAATCTTATGATATTTCTAATATTCAAGGGGTTGACTCTGTAGGGACTATGGTGGTTTTTGAGGAAGGCAAGCCGAAGAATTCAGATTATAGAAGATTCAAAATAAAGACAGTAAAAGGTGCAAATGACTATGATAGTATGAGAGAAATTCTTGAAAGAAGGTTTTCTCATGGTCTTGAAGAAATAAAAGCTATACAAGAAAGAAATTTAGAGTTTTCTAAGGGTAAATTTTCAAGCTTTCCGGATTTAATTATGATGGATGGTGGAAAAGGACAAGTAAACGTAGCTCTTGAAGTGCTGAAAAAGTTTGGAATTGATATTCCTGTTTGTGGTATGGTAAAGGATGATAAACACCAAACTAGAGGTTTGATATATAATAATGAGGAGATTATCTTAAGTAGAAGTTCAAACTTGATGCACATGATAACTAGGATACAAGACGAGGTGCATAGGTTTGCGATAACATACCATCGTTCTCTTAGAGATAAGAGGACATTGCATTCAGTACTAGAAGATATTCCTAACGTAGGTGGGAAACGAAGGAAAGAACTTCTTATGAAGTTTGGAAGTGTGGAAAATATAAAAAATGCTTCTTTTGAGGAATTGCTTGATACTCCTAGTATAGATAAAAAGGCAGCTGAAAGTATAAAAGGATATTTTGCATCAAAAAAATAATTTAAAAAGGAGAGTTTATTATATGAAGTATGTTTTAGATACACATACACACACAATTGTAAGCGGTCATGCATATACTACATGGTTAGAAAATATAAAATGGGCATCAGAAAATGGAATTGAAGTATTAGCAACTACAGATCATGGTCCTAATATGCCTGGAGGCCCTCATCTATTCTACTTCAATAATATTAAGGCACTTCCGAGGGAGCTTTATGGAGTAATCCATCTAAGAGGGTGTGAAGCTAATATAATTGATTTTGATGGTAATTTAGATATTCCTAAAAGGACACAAGAGAATCTGGATATCCTATTAGCTAGTCTTCATGATGTATGTATAACTCCGGGAACCAGAGAGGAAAATACAAGAGCATTAATAAATGCTATGAATAATCCTTTAATAGATATTATGGGACACATGGGTAACTCCTATTTTCCTATATATGAAGAAGCTGTAGTGAAAAAAGCCAAGGACGAAGATAAGATAATAGAAATAAATAATAGTTCTTTTAAGTCAAGGCCTGGTAGTGAAGCTACATGTATAAAGATAGTAAAACTTTGTGCTGAATATGGGGTCAAGATTGTCTTAAGCTCTGACGCTCATGTATCATTAGATATAGGCAAATTTCCTATTTCACATAAGATAGTAGAAGAAGCAAAGGTGCCAGAAGAGTTAATATTAAATACAGATAAAAATAAAATTTTAATTTACTTAAAGAAAAAAGGCAAACTTTCTGATTTAAGCCTTGATTAAAGGGCAATAATTACTTTATACTATTTAATTGAGCGTATTTAATAAAATCATGAGGAGTTTTAATAATGAATAAGTATTTGGAGTTTAGTAAGCTGCTTTTTAGTATTTATGATGAAAAAGATATAGAACTAAATTCTCTTATGAGTGAGCACATATATTTTAAAGTTGGAGGACCAGTAGATATACTAGTTAATCCTAACAATGTTGAACAAGTGAAAAAGACTATTGATTTATGTAAAAAACATAATGTCCCATATTTTATTATAGGTAACGGCTCTAATATCCTTGTTAAAGACGGGGGAATAAGAGGTGTAGTGATAAAGCTTTGCAAACTTAATAAGATAGCAGTTAACGGCACTGAAATAGAGGCAGAATGCGGAGCACTTTTAGCAGATGTATCTAAACAAGCCTTAGCAAATAGCTTAACAGGATTTGAATTTGCTTGTGGTATACCAGGAAGTGTCGGTGGCGCAGTATTTATGAATGCAGGAGCTTATGACGGTGAAATTGTATTTGTAATAAAAGAAGCGGTTGTTTTAGATGATAAAAATGAAATAAAGGTTTTAACAAAGGACGAGTTAGAACTTGGATATAGGTCAAGCATTGTTATGCAAAAAGGATTTGTAGTTATTAGTGCTACTTTTGAATTAAAAGTTGGTAACCATGAGTCTATAAAACGAAGAGTGGATGAATTGACTGCTAGAAGAGAAGAAAAGCAGCCTCTAGAATATCCGTCTGCAGGAAGCACTTTTAAGAGACCACCAGGGTATTTTGCAGGAAAGTTAATTCAAGATGCAGGTCTTAAAGGCTTTACCATAGGGGGAGCCGGTGTTTCTGAGAAGCATTCAGGTTTTGTTATTAATAAAGGAAATGCTACAGCAGAAGATGTATTAGCTGTTATACATTATGTACAGTCTACTGTAAAAGATAAATTTAATGTGGAACTTCATCCAGAAGTTAGAATTATTGGTGAAGAAGCTAAATAAGTTTTTCTAACCTAAAAGAGCTTATATACTATTGATAGTATATAAGCTCTTTTTTTAGGGAAATTTAAATGCAAATAATAGTATTTGGTGGTAGATATTATGAATGAGATTAGTTCTAAACTTCAAGAAAATTTAACTACCATAAAAAATGTACTTGGGGCAAGTAATGATTTAGTAATTAGAGAATTTTCAATAGGAAAAGATCAGAAAATTAGCGCATCAATTATATACATAGACGGACTCTCTAATGGTGATACAGTAAATAGTCTTATTTTAAAAACACTTATGCTAGATGTAAGAATTTCTGATTTAAAACTACCTAATAGTAGTAATAATATAGATTGGTTCGAACTTATAAAAAGATATTCACTAGCCTTTGGTGAGATTGATGAAGTAACCGATATAGAAAGGCTATATGAGAGCATATTAGCTGGAGAGACTTTATTACTAATAGATAGTAGTAATAAAGCTATTTCAGTGGATTCTAAAGATTGGGCTCAAAGAGGAATTGAAGAACCAAGTACTCAGACTGTAATTAAGGGACCAAAAGAAGGTTTTACTGAAACACTTAGAACAAATACAGCTCTTATAAGAAGAAGAGTAAAAAATAAAGATATAGTATTCGAAGAATTTAGTTTAGGTACAAATTCTAAGACAGATGTGTCATTAGTTTATATAAAAGAAATATGTGATGAAAAGATTGTGGACGAAGTAAGAGAAAAATTAAAAAAATTGGATATAGAATTTGTAGTTGGAACCTCAATTATAGAAGATTATCTAGAAGGTAGCAAAGTGTCGCCATTTCCGACTATATATAGCTCTGAAAGGCCTGATTTTGTGGCGACAGCTTTAATGAGAGGAAAGATTGCTATATTGGTAGATGGCACTCCATTTGTATCTGTGCTTCCAGCAGTATTTATTAATTTTTTTCAAACAACAGAAGAGCTTTATGTGAGGAATTATATGGGGAGTTTTATTCTCATAATTAGATTTATAAGTTATGTGATGGCTCTGTTAACTCCGGGAGTATACTGCGCAATACTTACTTTTCATCAAGAGATGATTCCAACTGCCTTATATATAAGTATAGCAGCACAAAGGCTAAGTGTTCCTTTTCCAATAGCCTTTGAAACTTTTATTTTGGAAATAATATTTGATATCTTAAGAGAAGCTGCTGTGAGAATGCCAAGAGTGGTTGGACCCACTATATCTATAGTAGGGGCGCTAATTTTAGGTCAGGCATCTGTAGAAGCAGGTATTTTTTCGCCAATATTAATAATTTTGGTTGCCCTAACTGCAATAGCAACTTATGTTTGCCCTAACTATATTATGGCAAATGCATCAAGATTACTGAGATATGCAATATTAATACTTGGAGCTGTGTTAGGGTTGCCTGGGATAATCAGTGGAATAATAATTATAATATTTCATCTATGTAGTATACAAAGTTTTGGAACCCCTTATATGGAACCTATGGCACCAAAAACTATGGCACCAAAAAATATAGCAAATGATTCTAAGGTAACTAAAGTTATAAAAAAAATAGTTAAAAATATATTTAAGAAGTGATGTCTATGAAATTAATTTTTAAACTAATAAGTGCAATTTTAATAAGTATAACTCTTGTAGGATGCTGGGGAGCTAGAGAACCTTCACAGATATCCATTGTAACAGCCTTAGGGATAGATAAAGAAGATGATAAATATTTAGTAACAGTTCAAATATTAAATCCTGGTTCTATTGCTTTAAATAAAAATTCAGAAGGTACTCCAGTCACAACTTACAGAATGGATGGTAAGACTATAGATGAGGCCGTAAGAAAATTAAGTTTGGAGGTACCTAGAGAAATATTTTTAGGACACTTAAGGTTGTTAGTATTCGGTGAAGATTTAGCTAGAGAAGGAGTTGGAAAAACTCTCGACTATTTGTTAAGAAATACAGAGATAAGAAGCGATTTTTATATAACTGTAGTAAAAGGGGAGGAAGCTACAAAGGCACTTAATATATTAACCCCATTAGAGAGAATTCCTGCAAATAAGATTTTCTTTTCTTTAGAGGTTTCTGAAAGAATATGGGCTGCAACTGCTACTATAAAATTATTTGAATTCATTGAGAGCTTGGAGAAGGAAGGAGCTGAGCCAATACTAACCAGTATATTTGTACATGGAAATAATGATATAGGAATGAATATGCAGAATATAGAAGATGTAGATGTACCCACAAATATACAAATTGGTCCAATAGCAGCATTTAAAGGAGATAAGTTAGTAGGTTGGCTAAATGACCCTCAGAGTACATTAATAAATATTTTATTAGGTGATTCAAAGGGATTCTTAATAATATTACCATGGGAGGATCCTAATGAATTTGTTAATCTTTCAGCTGAAAAGTTGAGTAGAAAAGTAATTGTTGAAGAAGTAATGGGGAAACCAAAGATAAAGGTAAATGTAAAGATAAAAGCGTCTATAACCGAAGCTATGGGAATTATACCTATTGATAAGCCGACTACTGTAACAAAAATAGAAAAAAAAACTGAAGAATATCTAAAATTAAGATTTAGTAAATCTACATCAGAGATACAAACTCAATTCCAAACAGATATATTTGGGTTTGGCGAAGTAATTAAGAATGAGAAAATTGATTTATGGAAGAAGATTTCAAAGGACTGGGATAAGCAATTTCCTACTGTTCCTGTTGAGTATAATGTTGATGTAGAAGTAACAGGAACTGGAATTACTACCAAGTCACTTAAGCCTTCGCATTAAGGAGCATGCTATGAATAATAAAATAAGTTCGAGACAATTTCTTAGGATGATGATCTTATTCCAACTTGGAAGTGCAATAGCCATACCTTTAGCCACAAGTGCAAAACAAGATGCATGGATTGTAATATTGCTAGGAATGGCTTTTGGTACAATATTGACCTTTACATATCTTAATATATTTAAGAAAACTGAAGGAAATGACTTAGGAAAGATATTAGAGGAACTCTTGGGTAGGCGTTTGGGTAAGCTTATATCATTATTATACATAGCTTATTTTTTATATACAGCAAACAGAGTAATAAATGACTTTAGAATTATTATAAAATCAACAGCATTACCGCAGACACCAAATATAATGATTATATTTATTATGAGTATTCCAGTTATATATTGCAGTTATTTAGGCATAGAAGCAATGGGAAGAGGTGCTGTATTACTGCACAAAGTTGTTCTGTTTACTATAGTTATACTTTTTGGGTTTGCATTTATAAATAAGCTTCCCAAAATAGAGAGATTGGAACCTGTGTTGGAATACGGATGGGGGCCAATTGTAAAGGTATTATTCCCATTAGCGATAGCAGTTCCTTATGGAGAAACCATAACTTTTATGAATATATACAGTAATGTAGCTGATAAAGATGCACATAAGATAAGAAAAACAGCACTTTTTTCAAACGTAATTAGCGGCTTAATATTAGCTTTGACATCAGCTATTAATGTGGCAATAATTTCAGCTACTATTGTAGAGCTATCTATATTTCCGGTATTAAAAACAGTAGGAAGTATACAGATTGGCACATTTATACAAAGGCTTGATGTTCTTGCTATATTACTTTTGATGCTAGGTGGATTTTATAAAATTCTTATATTTTTTTATTGTTCTGTAGAAATGTCAATGACTGTTTTTGAAGTAGATATGAAGCATAGAAACTTACTTACAGTAATTCTTGGTATGATACTGATATTCTTATCGTACTTCTTGATGGTTAATCCAATACAGCATTTTCATATAGGATTGGATATAGTACCTTTATATGTACATGTACCATTACAATTTATTATACCGGGAATTTTATTCATTCTTTCCGCTGCTGGAAAAAAGAATAGATATACCAAGAACTTAGGATGATTTATAAGAATTCTAGTTTAGGTGTGTGCTAATTAAAATATGTTGTTATAAAAGTTTTTCTTAATTCCAATAAAAATTTTAACAAAGTAGTATTTGAATAAGTTATTGCACATAATATATATTAAATATTAATTGAAATATATTTTACCTGTAATTAAAATACATCTTTACAACTTATAACAAGTGATGTATAATCAATAAAAATAAAATCGATGAAGAGAAAAGTAGAAATGTAATGGTAACTTAAGCGAGTTGGGGATGGTGTAAGCCCATGTTGAGTTGCATTTTGAAGGACATCTCTGAGATGCGATACTGAAAAGTTTACTTAGTAGGTTGAGCCGGGTAAAGACCGTTATATTGAAGAGATAGCTTTTGTTAAGTTAATTAGGATGGTACCGTGAGTATAAGACTCGCTCCTTTTGGAGTGAGTTTTTTTTATTCTTTAGAAAATTGGATTCGGCGATTTTTAAATTTTATTTGCGGTTAAACTTAATCATTGATTAGCTTATTATAAAGTTAACTAGGGTGGCACCACGTATTTAACGTCCCTTGAATTTATTCAAGGGACGTTTTTGCTGTATAGGAAATTATAAAACTTTTAGAGTAGTTAAACTCAAGTATTTCAATGATTTTAGAAGTTTTTTATTATATAGCAAATTTAAATAAAGAGGAGGAAGTATTAATGGAAAGAAAATTAATCAATGAACTTAAAAGCGGAGAGAGAGTTAAAATTCAAGGCTGGTTGCATAAAATAAGAAGCTTAAGTAAAGTGAGTTTTTTAGTGATTAGAGATCGAACTGGTATGATTCAGTGCGTGCTAGAAAATGATAAGTTTGAAATGCAAGGAATAAAGTTAGAATCAATACTAGAAATATGGGGAACTGTAGTAGAAGGAAAGAATTCTATCAGAAATATAGAGCTTCAAGTAGAAAAAGTTAATGTAATTAATTTAGTAGAAGAAGAGTTGCCGATAACAATTAATAGCAATAAAATTGAGAGCAATCTAGAAACTCAGCTAAATAATAGAGTACTAAGTTTAAGAAACGAGAATAATAACTATATATTTAAGGTTCAAGCGATGCTTTCACAGGGATTTGCTGAGTTCTTAATCAATGAAGGATTTACCCAAATATATACACCTAAACTTGTTGCTGAGGGAGCAGAAGGTGGAACTGCACTATTTAAAGTTAACTATTTTGAAAAGCAAGCTTATTTAGCTCAGAGCCCTCAGTTTTATAAACAGATGATGGTTGCATCAGGATACGAGAGGGTTTTTGAGATTGGTCATGTATATAGAGCGGAAGAGCATAATACTTCTAGACATATCAATGAATATGTTAGTATGGACTTAGAACTAGGCTTTATTGAGGATGAACAAGAACTTATTAACTTAGAAACAAAGATGCTCCAATATATTCTTTCTAAGATAGAAAGTAATTTTAGTAATAAGTTTAATATGCTTGGAATACAAATTCCAGAGATACAAGAAGAAATACCACAAATAACTTTATCAGAGGCTATAGAAATATTGAAAATAAAATATTCCCGTAATGACCTTACTACAGACTTAGACCCTTCAGCAGAAAAACAGATATGTGAGCATGCAAAAAAAGAATTTGACTCAGAGTTTATATTTATTACAGATTATCCTAGAAGCAAAAGACCTATGTATACAATGCCTAAAGGAGAATTTGGAACTAGAAGTTTTGACTTGCTATTTAGAGGAGTTGAGATAACTACAGGAGGTCAAAGGATTCATGAATATTCAAAGCTTATGGAAAATATTAAATATAAAGGATTAAATCCGGAAGACTTTAATTTTTATCTTGATGCCTTTAAATATGGGATGCCTCCACACGGAGGGTTAGCAATAGGGTTAGAAAGACTAACGGCCCAACTTTTAGGGATTAATAATATAAGAGAAGTTACTTTATTTCCAAGGGACAGAACAAGGTTAAAACCATAAATAAATTGTGGTGATTTTAAACACAAAGTTTAACTTGAAAATTGTATATCTATAAAAGTGCTAATATGTGATATAATTTAATATAGAAATATATATATATTAATAATTGAAGTTTGGCTCTTACGGATGTACCACTTCATAATAAAATTTATATTTTCAAATTCTCCTATCAGAAACCAGAGGAGTTTTGAAAATAGTTTTCAGATTGAAGTGGTACATATGTAAAAGATATAATTATTATGGTAAGAAATAAAATAATCAATGGATAAGTTAACATTTAATCATAATGTGCCGGGTAAGTAACTAAGTGATTTTCAAGCACTTCAATGTTTTCAAAAGAGACTAAGAAGATATAATTTTGCTTATAAAGTGGTACATCAAAAGATGTGCCACTTTAATCCTTAGATAATTTTAAAATTAGATTAGGTTCTCAGATAGGAGCCGAAGAAGTTAGCAAGGAGGATATTTATGAGATTTGTAATAGTGACTGGTCTTTCTGGAGCAGGTAAGACAGAAGCAACAAGAAGTTTAGAAGATTTGGGATACTTTTGCGTAGATAATTTACCTCCAAAGCTTATATGTAAGTTTGCAGAGGCGTGTCAGCAAAGTGACGGGAAAATTGATAAGATAGCTCTTGTAATGGATATAAGAGGTGGAATATTCTTTGATGATTTATTTGAAACACTTCATTCACTAAAGGAAAATGAACTTAAATATGAAATATTATTTTTAGAAGCTTCAGATGATATTCTTGTGAAAAGATTTAAAGAGTCAAGAAGAAGCCATCCACTTGCTCCAGATGGAAGAGTTATAAATGGAATTGAAGAAGAAAGAAAAAAACTCAGAGAAATAAAGGATAGAGCAGACAACATAATAGATACCTCTAAGTATGCAATAAGAGATTTAAGAGAGAAGCTAAATCTTTTATATGGTAGTGGTACTACAACTGAAAGACCACTGTCAATTACCGTAGTATCTTTCGGATTTAAATATGGTATACCTATGGATTCAGATTTAGTATTTGATGTAAGATTTTTACCTAATCCGTTCTATATACCAGAGCTTAAACCTTTCTCAGGAAATGATGAACCAGTGAAGAAGTATGTACTAGAAAAGGTTGAGACTAAAGAGTTTATGTCAAAGATAGAGGATATGCTTAAATTTCTAATCCCGAACTATGCAAAGGAAGGAAAAAGGCAACTTATCGTATCTATAGGCTGCACTGGAGGAAGACATAGATCAGTAGCTATAGCTAATGCAATCTATGAAACCTTAAATAATGACGGGTTTAAGGCTACTATTGAGCATAGAGATGTTAACGAAGATGTCAACAGAGGAGCTAAGAAGCTATGAGGCTAATAGATTGGCTAAAGCCAGGAATTAAACTTAAGAGATGGATAGTGTATGCAATACTAGGTATTCTGTTTATAGCCTTTGGTCTAAACGAGCTCGTACAACATAAGGTTTATAATATCCCCTATAAAGTATTTTTTGTTTTTTTAAATATAACAGGAATTTTTATAATTTATGTATCGGTAACAGAGGGTATAAGAGCTGTAATAGCATTAATGAATAAGGGATATATAAAGGTTTCTTTTGATAACGAAAAGATAGAAAATCTTATTTACGAAAAGAGGCTTTTAGTAAAGGGACCTAAGATTGTAGTTGTAGGTGGAGGTACTGGACTTTCTACTATGCTTAGAGGTTTGAAGTATTATACATCTAATATTACTGCAATAGTCACTGTTGCAGATGATGGTGGCGGATCTGGAGATTTACGTGAAGATTTAGGTATTCTTCCTCCTGGGGATATAAGAAACTGTATATTAGCACTTGCTGATACGGAACCGCTTATGGAAGATTTGCTTCAATATAGATTTAAAGATGGTAGATTAAAAAACCAAAGCTTTGGTAATTTATTTTTAGCAGCCATGGATGGAATATCTGATAATTTTGAAGATGCAGTTCAAAAAATGAGCTCAGTACTAGCGGTAACTGGTAAGGTTTTGCCAGTGACCTTGGAGAATATGCAGCTTAAAGCAGAATTAGCTAATGGGCAGATTGTTGAAGGCGAATCGATGATTCCTGAGATTGCCTATGAGAATAAAACTAGAATAAAGAAGTTATCTATAATACCTGAAGATGCAAAGCCGCTAGATGATGCTTTAGATGCAATAAGAGAGGCTGATGCCATTGTATTAGGACCAGGAAGCCTGTATACTAGTGTCATTCCTAATATGTTAGTAAAAGAAATAACTTATGCTGTTAAGAGAAGCAAAGCTTTTAAGATTTATGTATCTAATATAATGACCCAACCAGGAGAAACGGATGGATTTAAGGTATCAGATCATATAAAAATTTTAAATGACTATTGTGGAAAAGATACAGTTGATTGTGTAATTGCTAATGTGGACAATATATCAGACGAACTTAAGAAAAGATATTGGGAAGATGGATCAGAGATAGTTGAATTAGATTTAGCAGAATTACAAAAGATGGGGGTAGAAGTAGTAAAGGCTAACCTCGTAAATATTAATAAAGGGCTCATAAGACATGATTCAGAAAAATTAGCTGAGATAATTATGCAGACAGTAATGGAGAAAAAATTACTGTATGATAGAAAAAAGATATTAGAATATATGTACTTATCACAAAGACTAAAGGAAAAGTAGCAAGGAAGGGGTATTTATGTCATTTTCATCAAAGGTTAA
The DNA here is from genome assembly GCF_014193895.1 of Clostridium fungisolvens. Taxonomy (NCBI): domain Bacteria; kingdom Bacillati; phylum Bacillota; class Clostridia; order Eubacteriales; family Clostridiaceae; genus Clostridium; species Clostridium fungisolvens. The sequence goes on from NZ_BLZR01000001.1 coordinate 89,602, forward strand.
AGGAGAAATATGCAGATATACTGATTTAAGCAAAGCTGAGGCCCTAGCTGAGTTATCTGCAATCATGAAAGTCAGCGGAACCTTGGCTTTTAGTGGCAGACAGATAAGCTTTAAGATAACCACAGAAAACCCAGCTTGTGCAAGACTTGTTTTTACAATTTTAAAGGATCACTTCACCATACATTCAAGACTTATGGTAAAGAGAAGTAATTCACTAAAAAAGAATAATATTTATATGGTTCTTATAACTGAAGAGATGGGAGTTAAAGAACTTTTAAAGGAAACTGGTATCCTAAGAGAAGTAGATGGCATGACTACCCTTGATTATAGAATAGACGAAGGTCTTGTTTCTGATGAAGAAAAAAGAAAGGCTTATGTTAGAGGGGCGTTTATCGGGGGAGGTAGCATTAGTAACCCTGAGAAAAATTACCACCTTGAACTTGTTACTCATTCTCTAGAATATGCAGAAGACTTGAGAGATGTAATCAACACATTTTCACTTAACTCAAAAGTTATTCAAAGAAAAAATAGTTATATTGTTTACATCAAGGAAGGTGAACAAATAGTAGACCTTTTAAATGTTATAGGTGCTCATTCTTCTTTACTAGAGCTTGAGAATATAAGAATCATGAAAGAAATGAGAAATAACGTAAATAGGTTAGTTAATTGTGAAACTGCAAATTTGAGCAAGACTGTAAATGCTGCAGTAAGACAAGTTGAGAGTATAAAACTTATACAAAGACAGATAGGTCTTGCAAGATTACCTAAAAATCTTAGAGAGGTTGCAGAACTTAGATTATCATATCCAGATGAATCACTGAAGGAATTAGGTGAAATGTTAGATCCACCTGTAGGTAAATCAGGAATAAATCATAGATTAAGAAAGATAGAAAAGATTGCAGATGAAATAAGATCTGGTCAAATTTAAAACAAGTAAGTTTTTTATAAAGGTGATGTTGAAATTAAGTGGTCATCCATCCGATGCTTTAATGAGCTTACGCAAAGAATTAATATGATTTTGTCATATTCCATAGCTAAAACTGTAAACTCACTACGTTCGAACAGTACAGTTTTACTTTTTAAAAATCCATGCATTCTATAAAAATTTTATATCTTAAATTTAATAAAATAAAAATGCTATGTGATTAAAAAGTAAAAAGTAAAAATATATCGCCTGCCAGAATTTCTTCACATACGTTCAGAAAAGGCAGATGCGTAAAAAAATCACTAATAAAGAACAATTAGCGATTTTTAGAGCCATTCCATCTGAAAAAATCATTTAATTCTAATAGCTCGCTCATATAGCATCTCCTGTATAACCACTTAATTTAAACAATAGTCTTGAACATATTTTTTATAAAATGAAAAATAAATAAGAAAATTAATAGGATTCGGTATAAAAGCAATAAGCTTTTTATACCGAATCCTATTTTTGTTGTACAGGAAAATGCAATGTTGAAGAAAATGTGAACTAGTTAATAAAATATTAATAAATTTTGGAATTATTGTGTCTTTATTAAAATAAAATCGTATATAGAAGTGAAATGACTTTATTGTGAGAATTTTCAGATTTAATTAACTAGAAGGTCTTTAGTCATAAATAAAATATAAAGGGGTAGTTTTATGAGAAAGAAAGTTCTTTTTAAAATCCTTGCAGTTTTAATTATAAGCTCATCAGTAATACTGACGTCTTGTTCTTCTTCTAAGAAAGATATGAGTACAACTAAATCAAGTAGTAGTGCACCTCAAAGCAGTAGTGATGGAAAGTTAAGTGTAACCAGTGATGAAGCAGCAAAGGCAAAAGATAGTACTGTGGGGCAGGCAACTGGAACTGGAAACGAAGCAAGTGGTGATCAAAGCAAGAGTAATGCAGATAGTAATGAAAAAAATGATGTTAAAGCTGCAGAACAAAGAAAGATAATAAAAAGTGGAGAGCTGACCATACAAAGTTTAAAGTTTGATGAAAGTATAAGTTCAATTACGAAGGCTGTTGAAAAATTGGGCGGGTACATTGAGAATTCTTCAATAGATGGTAAGCAAACGGTGGGGCAAGAACAGTTTGTAGCTAGAAATGCAAAGCTTCAAGTGAAAATCCCTAAAGATAAATTCGATGGTTTTATCAATGATTCAGGTAGTTTTGGAACAGTTATATATAAATCTATAAAGGGTGAGGATATTACATCCTCTTATTTCGATACAGAGGCAAGAGTCAATTCCTTAAAGATTCAGGAAGAGAGATTACTAGAACTATTAAAGAAATCAGGATCACTTAAGGATGTTTTTGAAATAGAGCAACAACTGGCTAATATAAGGTATCAAATAGAATCTTTAACTGGTAATCTTAAAAAGTGGGATAACCTAGTAGAATTTTCATCTTTAACTATAAATGTAAACGAAGTTGAGGAGATAAAAGTTGTAGACAAGGCTCCTAAAGGGTTCGGAGAAAAGTTGATTTATAACTTTAAACAATCAATTATATCCTTAGGAGGATTGCTTAAAGATTTTGTATTACTTTTAGCAAGTGCTTTACCATATCTAGTTATATTAAGTGGAATAGCTTTTGTTGGACTAAAGGTATATAAAAGAGTAAATAAAATTAAAGAAGATAAGGATATAAAATAAATACTTTAATTCATGAAAGTTGAGAAAATTGCTATAATGTAATAATAGCAATTTTTTCATTTTTTAAAGCATAGTGCTTAAATTAAGTGGTTATACATCCGATGCTTTAATGAGCTTACGCAAAGAATTAATATGATTTTGTCATATTCCATGGCTAAAACTGTAAACTCACTACGTTCGAACAGTACAGTTTTTAACGCCATTCCATCTGAAAAAATCATTTAATTCTAATAGCTCGTTCATATAGCATCTCCCGTATAACCACTTAATTTAAACAATAGTCCTAAAAATAACCTAGTTTTAGTAATGGAGATATATAGAAATGTTCATAATTATAAGGAGTAGGATTATATGAATGAGATAAGAATTGATAATATAACTGGGAAGCAAGTGATAATAGCTACCAATAGAAGATCGAGACCTATTGATAATAAGAATATACAGCAAAAGCAGGTTAATTCTAAATTACAATATAGCCATAGTGAATGCCCATTCTGCAAAGGGAATGAAGCGGAAACACCATGTGAAATATTAAAAATAGGGGATGAAAATTGGAGTGTTAGAGTTGTTAAAAATAAATACCCTACTGTGACAGAAGATGGAGATACAATTAGGGGGTATCACTATGTTGTTATTGAAACTCCAAACCACAACAAAAAGCTCTATAAATATAAGGCAGAAAAGTGGAGAGATATATTTACAGCTTATAAGGATGCAGCTTACAAATGTTTTAGAGATAAGGACATAAGGTACTTACAGATTTTTAAGAATTACGGTAGGCAAGGTGGGGCTTCGTTAGAACATCCGCATTCTCAAATTGTTGCGTTGAATTTTACGCCTCAAAGTAAGTTGATGGAGGATAAATATTGTAAGGTTTGCGAAGAAGTTGAATCAGAGTTAATTGAAGTAGAAAGAATTGTATTAGATAGAGGTAATTATATAGTCTATGCTCCTTATGGATCTACACTTCAATATCAACTAAGAATAGCACTTAAGCATCATAGAGGTTCTTTTGAAGAAATATTAAGTGAGGATGGAATAGATGAACTCTCAAAATTATTTGAAGAGGTATTTAAGATAATATATGAAAGTCTAGGGGATATACCTCTTAATATATGTTATTACATTTATAAGGATGGTAATTGTTACCAACATTTCTATGTTGATATATTACCAAGAGGAAGCTTTTTTGCGGGTTTTGAGATGAGCACTGAAGTATATATAAATGTTATTTCTCCTGAAGAAGCAGCAAATAAGTTTAGAGAAGTTACTGGTTATGTACAGGTTAGTAAAGTAGAGTTATAATAATTACACGATACTTTTAATAAGAATAGTTTTTCGTAAAAATAGATAAAATACAAGGTTAGACTTTCGTTAAATTAAAAAGTATTTATTTAAGAATTAGATAAAAAGTTATTTAGTATAAACAAAAAGGAGGGTGCTGTGTTGAGTGGTAAAAAATTTACTCATCTTCACCTCCATACTGGATATAGCTTGCTAGATGGATCAGGAAAGATAGATAAGGTAGTAGCTAAGGCGAAAGACCTTGGAATGGATAGTATAGCGATAACAGATCATGGAGTAATGTATGGATGTGTTGATTTTTATAAGGCAGCAAAGAATGTAGGGATAAAACCTATATTGGGCTGTGAAGTTTATGTAGTGCCTAAGTCAATGTATATAAAAAATATCGACTCAGATAATAAAACATATCATCTTGTACTTCTTGTAAAAAATGAAAAAGGTTACGAAAATTTGATGCAGATAGTATCAAAAGCATCTACTGATGGATTTTACTACAAGCCTAGAACAGATCACCAATTTTTAAGTGAACATAGTGAAGGATTAATTGCATTAAGTGCTTGCTTAGGTGGAGAAGTTCAATCAAATTTATTAAACGGGAATAAGGAAAGAGCAAAAGAAGCCGCATTATTTTACAAGGAAACCTTTAAAGATGGTTTTTATCTTGAAATACAGTATCATGGAACTGATGATGAACGAAAAGTTAATGATATGAATATAGAATTGGCTAAAGAGCTGGATTTACCTCTGGTAGCAACAAATGATGTTCATTATATAGAAAAAAAGGATTCTAGATCTCATGATGTGTTACTTTGCATACAGACTGGTAAAACTGTAGAAGAAGAGAATAGAATGAGGTATCCATCAGATCAATTCTACTTAAAATCATCTGAAGAGATGTGGGATATGTTTTCTTATGTTCCAGAAGCTTTAGAAAACACCCAGAAGATAGCTGAACAGTGTAATTTTGATTATGAATTTCATACCTCAAAGCTTCCTAAATTTCCATTGCCTGAGGGAACGGATCCCTTTGAATACATGAGGGAAGTCTGTTTTAAAGGATTGATTGAAAGGTATGAGGTGTTCAACGACTTTTCAAACAAGGAATTTGATTTAGATAAAATACTAGAGTTTGGACAAATAAATGAAGAAGCTAAGATTTATATAGATAGATTAAATTATGAATTATCTGTCATAAATCAAATGGGATATGTAGACTACTTTTTGATAGTTTGGGATTTTATAAGATTCGCAAATGAGAATGGAATACCTACAGGACCGGGAAGAGGTTCTGGAGCTGGTTCATTAGTAGCATATACGCTTGGAATAACAAAAATAGATTCAATTAAATACAGTTTGCTATTTGAGAGGTTTTTAAATCCAGAGAGAATAAGTATGCCTGATATAGATAGTGACTTCTGTTATGAAAGACGTCAGGAAGTCATTGATTATGTAGTAGAAAAGTATGGAATACAGAATGTTTCTCAGATTATAACCTTCGGTACTATGGCTGCAAGAGGCTGTATAAGGGATGTAGGAAGAGCCATGAACTATTCCTATAGTGAAGTTGATAAAATAGCTAAGATGATACCTACAATGCTTGGAATAACTATAGAGAAGGCCTTGAATTTAAATCCTGAGTTAAAAAGCGAGTATGATAATGATGCAAGAGTAAAAGAATTAATAGATATAAGTAGAGAATTAGAAGGACTTCCAAGACACTCATCTACTCATGCTGCTGGAGTAGTAATTGCCTCAAGACCTTTGGTAGAGTATGTACCATTGCAAAGAAATGAAGATAATATAGTAACACAATTTGATATGGGTACTCTTGAAGAACTTGGGCTTTTAAAGATGGACTTCTTAGGACTTAGAACTTTAACGGTGATGAAAGACGCTGTGGATATGATTAAACAAAACCGTGGTATAGACATAGACCTCGACAAAGTAAATTTCGAGGATAAAGATGTGTATAAGATGCTCGGTGAAGGGAAAACAGTTGGTGTATTCCAATTAGAATCAGCAGGTATGACTTCTTTTATGAAGGAACTTAAACCAGATTCTTTGGAGGATATAATAGCCGGAATATCACTTTATAGACCAGGTCCTATGGCCGAAATACCAAGATACATAGAGAATAAGAAAAATCCTGATAAGATAACATATCTGACTCCGCATCTAGAGCCGATATTAAAGGTTACTTATGGTTGCTTGGTATACCAAGAGCAGGTTATGGAGATAGTTAGAAAACTCGGTGGATATTCAATGGGACGTAGTGATCTTGTTAGAAGAGCTATGTCTAAGAAAAAACATAAGGTTATGGAAGAAGAACGTAAAAACTTCATATACGGAATTGTTGATGAGAATGGAGATATTGAAGTTCCAGGATGTCTTAGAAACGGTATATCTGAAGAGATAGGAAATAAAATATTTGATTCTATGATGGATTTTGCTTCTTATGCATTTAATAAAAGTCATGCGGCTGCATATGCGGTTGTAGGATTTCAAACAGCATACCTTATGAAGTACTATCCTGTAGAGTATATAGCTGCCATGTTAAATTCAGTTATGGGGATAAATGAAAAGGTAGCTTACTATATTAATTTTGCTGAAAGTCTTGGAATACAAGTATTACCACCGGATATAAATGAAAGTTACTCTAAATTTACTGTTAAAGGAGACACCATTAGATTTGGACTTGCGGCCATAAAAAACGTAGGAATGAATGTAGTGGACAGTGTAGTAAAATCAAGACACGAAAAAGGCAACTTTAAATCACTTATTGATTTTGCAAACAAAGTAGACCTTACAACAATAAATAAAAGAGCAACAGAAAGTCTTATAAAGGCTGGTGCTTTCGACTGCTTTAAGCTATTCAGATCAAGACTTCTTGCAGTTTATGAAAAAGTATTGGATAGCATAGGCAATCAGAGAAAAAGAAATATAGATGGGCAAATAAGTTTATTTGGAAATGAAGATAATTCTGTGTTCAGTACGCCAACAATAAAGTATCCTGAGATAAAAGAGTTTGATAAAAAATACCTTTTAGCTATGGAAAAAGAAATGACAGGTCTGTATATCACAGGTCATCCTTTAGATGAGTATGCTCAGAGTCTAAAACTTCAGACTTCCATGAGAATTGAAAAAATACTGCTTTCTCATAATCAGGTTTTGGAAGAGGATACTTTGGGAGAAGCAATAGACAATAAAATTATAGTGAATGGATCCGTAAGTGACGGTGAAAGAGTTGTTCTTGGTGGTATAATAGCTGAAGTTTCAAGGAAAGTAACAAGAAATAATACGATCATGGCCTTTATAAAACTTGAAGATCTTAGTGGCATAATTGAAGTAATAGTGTTCCCTAAGACTTTAGAGAAAGTAAATAGCCTTATAAATGAAGATTCGCTTGTTGTTGTTAGAGGACGAGTGAGTTTAAAAGAAGATGAGATGCCAAAACTAATATGTGAGGAAATACAGCCTCTAGAAAAGTTGAATTCTTCAAAGATATATATTAGAGTGCAGGATAATGAAAAAGCTAGAACTGTAAATAAACTTTTAAAAACAATACTAGAACCCTTTAAAGGAGACACGCCAGTTTATATTTTTTCTGAAAAAGAAAGACAGAATTTTAGATTAGGTAAAGATCTTTGGGTATCACTAGATGGGGATATATTATCAACATTAAGAGGATATTTTGGGGATGAAAATATAAAAGTTGTGGATTAATTTTAACAATATTCTTTAAACGACATTAAATGTGAATTGAATATATTTAATTGTTAAATAAATTTAACAGTCTAAGGAAGCTATAAATATATGGTGCTCCTTAGACTTTTTTTTATTAATTTTAATTTTAAGGTAAAGGATTTCATTTATTTTTTAACTAGATATAAAAAAAACACAAAAAGGATATAATAATTTGTATCAATCCCTAATGTTTCGTCAATTATTTCTATATTTCAACACAAAAACATTGAAAATTGTGAAAATATTAGTTAGAATTTACTTGGATGAATTTATTTGGAGTACAGATAATAATATTTATCAGAATATTCAAATGCTACAAGGCTAAACTTTATAAAGATATTTTGACTATTTTTCTAATTTTGACATTGAAAAATCTTCGTACTTTATGTAAAATTAATCTAGTTAATAAATGTGGGTAATATTTAGCACAGGTGGGACTTAAAGTGTCCACAATGTGTGGAGGAGGAAATATTATGAAAAAAATCGCTGTTTTAACAAGTGGTGGAGATGCACCAGGAATGAATGCTGCTGTAAGAGCGGTAGTAAGAATGGCTTTACATAATGGATTAGAAGTTATGGGTATAAAAAGAGGTTACGCAGGTCTTATAAATGGAGAACTTTTCAAGATGGATAGAAGTAGCGTATCTGACATTATCCAAAGAGGTGGTACAATCCTAAGAACTGCAAGATGTGAAGAGTTCAAACAAGAAGAAGGAAGAAAAAAAGCTGCAAACATATTAAAGGCTTATGGTGTTGATGCACTTGTAGTTGTTGGTGGAGATGGATCTTTCACAGGAGCTAAACTTATATCAAAGCTTGGTGTTAAGACAATTGGTCTTCCAGGAACAATTGATAATGACTTAGCTTACACAGATTATACTATAGGGTTTGATACAGCTTTAAATACAGTTATAGATGCAGTAAACAAGTTAAGAGATACTTCAACATCACATGAAAGAGTTTCTGTTGTAGAAGTAATGGGAAGACACTGTGGAGATTTAGCTTTATACGCAGGTCTTGCTGGTGGAGCTGAAGCTATAGTGGTTCCAGAAAAAGGTTTTGATAAAGACGAATTATGCAAAACAATACTTGAAGGTAAGGCTAAAGGAAAGATGCACAATCTTATACTTCTTGCAGAAGGTGTTGGTGGAGCTGATGAGTTAGCTAAATATATTGAAGAAGTTACAAGCCTAGAAACTAGAGCTACAATACTTGGACATATACAAAGAGGTGGTAGTCCATCAGCATCAGATATCGTTCTTGCATCAAGAATGGGCGCTAGAGCAGTTGAGTTACTACTTGAAGGCAAAACTTGTAGAGTTGTTGGTATAAAGAACAATCAAATAATGGATATGGATATAGATGAAGCTTTAGCTATGGAAAGAAAGTTTGATAATGAGCTTTATGATATAGCATCTGCGCTTTCATATTAAAATATATTTTATTTTAAGGTAATTATATGATAGAATGTAGTTTGCGTCTGTTTAGAGCTTTATTTAGGGTTTAAAGCCTAATATACGTAAATGAAAATATTATTTATATAATAAGTACTTATCGCCTGCCCAAATTTCGTAACATTTGTTCGGAAAAGGCAGATGCGCAAGAAAAAATCATCAATCATAAGCGCATTAGCGATTTTTTTAGAGTAATACTAAGAGTATATTATACATGCCAAATTGAAAATCACTTTTAGGGTAAGTGAATTTTTAATTGAGTTATCTATAATAGTTGGAGAGATTTCACTAACGTATAGGTAAGTCAATGTCATGTTTTAATAGATAGATCAGGGCGCTAAAGAAAAATTTAGATGTCACTAAACAACATGTATTTGGGGTTTAAAAAGAAAGAGGGAGTGTATTTTCATGAGAAAAACAAAAATTATTTGTACAATTGGACCAGCTAGTGAAAAAGAGGAAATTTTATCACAAATTATTGAAGCAGGAATGAATGTTTCAAGACACAACTTCTCCCATGGAGACCATGAAGAACATAGAGGAAGAATAAACTCAGTTAAAGATTTAGCTAAGAAGTATGATAAGCAAATAGCTGTTATGCTTGATACTAAAGGACCAGAAATAAGAACTGGAAAGTTTGAACCAAGCAAAGTTGAATTAACTGTTGGTTCAGAATTCACAATCTATGCAGGTGGAGATGTAGTTGGAGACACAACTCAATGTTCAGTTACTTATGCTGGACTAGGAAATGATGTTAAGCCAGGAAACATGATTTTAATAGATGACGGTCTTGTTGGACTTGAAGTAACATCTGTAGAAGGAAACAAAATAAGCTGTGTTGTTAAGAACACTGGTGTTGTTGGTACTCATAAGGGTGTTAACGTACCAGGAGTTGCTATAAAACTTCCTGCTATGACAGAAAAGGATATAGCTGACCTTAAGTTTGGATGTGAAGTAGGAGTTAATCTTGTTGCTGCATCATTCATAAGAAAAGCTGCTGACGTTGAAGCTATAAGAAAAGTTCTTGTAGAAAATGGCGGAAGTGATATCCAAATATTCTCAAAAATTGAGAATCAAGAAGGTGTTGACAACATAGATGAAATTATAGCTGTTTCTGATGGAATAATGGTTGCTAGAGGAGATCTAGGAGTTGAAATTCCAATAGAAAAAGTACCTTCAGTACAAAAGCTTATAATTGAAAAATGTAACACAGTTGGAAAGCCAGTTATAACAGCTACACAAATGCTTGACTCAATGATGAGAAACCCAAGACCAACAAGAGCAGAAGTATCAGACGTAGCTAATGCTATACTTGATGGAACAGATGCTATAATGCTTTCAGGAGAATCAGCAAATGGAAGCTGGCCAGTAGAATCAGTTCAAACAATGGCTAGAATCGCTAAAGAAACTGAAAAGAAATTAAGCTATGAATTAGCAGTTTCTACAGCTAAGAAGCATGTACCAGCAATAGCTGGTGTTATAAGCAGAGCTGCTTGTAATGCTGCACATGAATTAAAGGCTGCTGCAATAATAACTTCAACTCAAACTGGTGCTACAGCTATGAGAATTTCTCAAAACAGACCAGATTGTCCTATATTTGCAGTTACTCCAAGTGAAAGAGTTGCTAAGAAGTTAGCTTTAAGCTTTGGTGTATATCCAATAGTTGCTGAAAAAGCTACAACTACTGATGAGATAATAGAAGGTTCAGTTAAAACAGTTAAAGCTAGAGGTTTATTAAATAGTGGAGACACTGTTGTAATTTCAGCTGGAGTTCCTGTTGATCAAGTTGGAGCAACAAACCTATTAAAGATAAGTGTTGTTGAATAATTTTTAATATAAAAATGAGTGCAATTAGCACTCATTTTTTACTTTTTTAAGTTTTTTAGTTTAGGAAATATACTTATTTAAAAGAGAAAAATTTACAGAAAGGTATTAATTTGTTTACTTTGTTAACAAAAAATTTACAAATTTAAAAATAAATTTTTTCTTTTCGTCTGTATATTTTTTCTTTTATATGTGAAAATAATAATAGGGATATAATGGCAACTGATCCTGTAAATCTTGCACCTAAGTAATATAGGTGCGCTTTTTTTTACTGTTAAGAAAAGTGTATGATTTTTTGGTAATTAAACCTAGTAATATCAAGTGGTTAGAGCAGCTATTTAGGGTAAACAGTAAAAAGTAAAATTTATGTCGCCTGCCAGATTTTCCTCATATACATTCGGAAAGGCAGATGCGTTAAAAAAGCTCACTGAAGAAGGTCGCTTCAGCGATTTTTTTATTCTTTAGAAATTTATATCTTTCCGCATTTGTATAGGTCTTCTAATATAAACATCTTTTCGTTATATTCTTCCTCGGATAGTATTTTCATATCTTTTAATTTTAATAAAGCTTCTTTTTCTTCGTTTAGCTTTTTTTCACTTTCAGATTTTTTATATTGAGAAATTATTTCCTCTACTTGATTCTCAGAAAAAATTCCCTTTTCATTTAAGTTTTTATAAGCTGTGAAAACTCCATCTTGTTGGGTTATTGCAACTTCTTTTTCCTTTTGTTCGAAATATTTAAATAAGATAAAAATTTTTATAGCTAACGCACTAATCATCATTACTGCTGCTATACCTAAAATAAAAATAACCATTAATTATACTTCCCCCCCTTAATACCCTAAAGGATTTCGTATAGATTAGTTATATATATTTTTTAAGTGGTGAAATCCTTTACTTAGGTTTATTATACATCTTTTGGCAGTATATTAGAACCCTTAACCGTTATTTTTCAATAAAGAATGAAGTTTTTATTCTTTAGGAATTTATACCTCAATTATATCTGTAGCACATCCATAATTATGTGAAGTAGCTTAGGACATAATATAAGTTAAAGAATAAAAAAGAAAATATGTCAGCTGTAAGATTCTTTACATACGTTCAGAAAAGGCAGATGCGCAAAAAATCCACTAAAGAAGATTGCTTTAGCGAATTTTTAATAATATAAATGATAAAACTATAATTATATTAAACAAAGGAGAGATTAATATGGCGAAGCTTAGTTGTAATGCTGAAAATTGTGTGAATAACGTAACAGGTGCTTTTTGTACTGCTGGAGTAATCCACATAAAAGGGAATAATGCACATAGTTCAGAAGGTACAATATGCTCTACTTTTGCAGAAAAAAACTTCAAAAACGCAGTGGTGAGTATGACTAACACAAATTATACTGGAGAGCTCATGCAAATATTTTCTGGTAATGAGATAGCAGTGAGTCCTGGTATAAAATGTGGAGCCGTAAGATGCGTTTATAATGAAAATGAAAATTGTCATGCTCCTAATGTCCTTATTAATGGAGAGCATTCAGTAAGTCAATTAAGCACACAGTGTGAAACTTTTGTAGAAAGATAGAGATAATCTTGTATATATTATTGTAAGGTAAATCAATTGTTTAAGAATAAATTATATGTTTTTAGTTAGTAGTTAAATAGATATATAGATAAACCGCTTCATACTTATATTTCTATTTTCAAATTCTCTTCTCAAAATCCAGAAGAGCTTTGAAAATAGAGTTCAGATTGAAGTGTTTCATCTTTAATTATGGACTGAAGAAGATGTTAAATTAAACATCGTATACTCAGTCCTTTAATATTAAAATTTGTATTTATAAATTATATTGACATAATCCACTATATAAAGGACAATTTATAGGTATGTATGGTTAGAGTTTATAGAATAAAGGCTCATAAACTCTTTACTGTGAAAAAATAATGGAAATTATAAAGCAATTACACTGAGGTGAATTTTAATGATAGAAAAAAATAAAGAATATATTGTAGATATAGTAGCACAAGGTTATGAGGGTGAAGGCATAGGTAAACTAGAGGGAAACTTTACTATGTTTGTGGAAGGTGCTTTAAAAGGTGAGAAAGTAAAAGTAAGAGCTATAAAAGTAAAAAAGAATTATGCTTATGGAAAGATTTTAGAAACTTTAGAAAGTTCAAAAGAGAGAGTAGAGCCAGTTTGTCCTATATACAAGAGATGTGGGGGATGCAGACTTCAGCATACATCATATAAAGAGCAGCTTGAATTTAAAACTGAAAGAGTTAAGGATTGTATAACAAAGATAGGTAAGCTAGATGCTAGTATTGTAATTGATACAATAGGTATGGAACATCCTTATAGATATAGAAATAAGGTACAGCTTCCAATTGGATTAGAGAATGGAAAGTTAAGCATAGGCTTTTTTGCGCCTAGAAGCCATGAAATAATAGATATGGAAAGCTGTCACATACAAGATGAGGTTGCAGATAATGTAGTAAAACTAACAAGAAAATGGATAGAAGATCATAATATTAGACCGTATTTCGTAGATGGGAACTATGATGAAGGTGGAGTATTAAGACATATAATGATAAGAAGAGGCTTTAAAACAAATGAAGTGATGGTGGTAATTGTGACCAACGGAAAAGTATTGCCTCATAAAGAAGAATTTATAAATATAATAAAAAATAATGTATCAGGAATTAAAAGTATAATACAAAATATAAATAGTAAAGCTACTAATGTGATACTTGGACAAGAATCCATAACTTTATGGGGAGAAGACAACATAAGTGATTACATAGGTGAGTTTAAATTTAATATATCTCCACTATCCTTCTTCCAAGTAAATCCTGCTCAGACCGAAGTTTTGTACTCTAAGGCTTTAGAATTTGCAGACTTAAAAGGAGAAGAGACTGTCTTTGATGCTTACTGTGGAACAGGAACCATAACTCTATTTTTATCTCAGAAAGCTAAAAAGGTATACGGAGTAGAGATAATAAAAGAAGCTATAGATAATGCTTGGATAAATGCAGAAGAAAACTCAGTAAATAATGTACAATTCTTTACAGGTGAATCAGAAAAGGTAATACCTGATCTAATAGCTAAAGGAATAAAAGCAGATGTTGTCGTAGTAGATCCACCAAGAAAGGGTTGTGACAGAAAACTATTAGAAGCAATAACATCAATAGATGCAAAGAGGATAGTTTATGTATCCTGTGATCCAAGTACCTTGGCTAGAGATCTTGCAATAATTGAAGAATTAGGCTACAAGACTGTTGAAGTTCAACCTGTAGACATGTTTCCTCAGACTAGCCACGTGGAGACAGTTGTTAGGATAGAGAGAAAATAGGCTGATATCAAAGGCTTTGAAGGTTTTTTATTAAAAGTTGAATTGAGTTTTATGTTCCCTCGAACTGATTGAGGGGATTTTTACTTAAAGGGGCCTAATAAATACGCAGAATTAAAGGTATTTGAGTTAAGGTATAGGTTTTGCGTATTTCTATATGAATGATAGAGTTGTTTAGTAGTAGATATATAAATTTGAGGATACATAGTAATATCAGGTGGGTTTAATTCCACTCGCCTTATAATATTGATACAATAGAAAGCCCCTGATTTCAGGGGCTTTTGCTGTTTTTTGAGAAAAGTGAGTGGGAAATTTTAAGGTTTGCAGTTTAGATTTATTGATTTTTATATTGGTCATGCACACTCCTATGGATTTTTGATAAAGGGGTGTGCATATCAATATAAAATTAAATAATATTTTTATTTAAGGGATAGAATACTAATAAATACTAAACAGTTTAAAAAAATTATTAAAATATATTGACATTGTAATGAATAAGCAAAATAATAAAAATGTAAAATAATAATTATTAATAAATAATATATATGAAGTAAATTAAAGATATTCTAAAAAAATATTAAATTAGCAGGAGGAAAGTTACGAAAAAATTATTTAAATGTTCAGTTTGTGGATTTATATTTGAAGGTGAGGCTGCTCCAGAAAAATGTCCTAAGTGCGGTGTAGGACCAGATAAGTTTGAGGAGCTTAGCAGTGAAGCTGCTGAAAAGATATACCGTTCAGACAAGACAAATGCAATACACATGGAAATTATAACTTTATCTGAGAAGATAATAGCTCTTAGCAAGGAAGGTATAGAAGACAACCTAGATCCTAAATGTGTAGCTGCCTTTAATCAAGCTAAAAATGAAGCATGGATTATTAAGCAGATATCAAAGACTGAACTTTCAGGAAAATTACCTATTCCTGTTGAGCTTAAAAAGGGAGAAACTTAGTATTACTGTACATGTGAAAGGAGCGGCGAGCAGCCATTTTGTGATGGATCACATCAAGGCACTTCATTTACGCCTATGGCATTTACTGCTAAAAAGGATGGAACTGCTTATCTATATGCATGCAAGCAGACAAAGAATCCTCTATACTGTGGTGGTTCACACAAAGATGTTAAATAATTGGTTTTCAAAAGCCCATGTATTTTTTACATAGGCTTTATACAATTTTATTCGTTGAATTAATTGTAGGACAAATATTAAATAGCTAATTGTAATACTGTAGCTTAGTGAATAATGGAGGAGTATTTATGGATGGTCAACTTACATATAAAATTTATCTTCCCCGCAACATTAAAGAAGGAGAGAAATACCCAGTGATTTACGCCATGCATGGTATGGGAAGTGATGAAGAGGATATACTTAGTTTAATAGGAGAACTTAAAAATGATTTTATTCTTATAGGAATTAGAGGTTCTATAATCCAAGGAAGAGGTTTTGCTTATTTTTCTATAAAAGGTTATGGAAATCCGGACAGAGAGTCCTTTGATAAAGCAGTAAAAAGCTTGGAAGAATTTATACACAATGCGGCAGTAGCTTATCCCATTGATAATAATAGGCAGTATTTATTAGGATTTAGCCAGGGTTCTATTCTTTCGATGTCTTTGGCGCTTGTTATGGGTAACAAAATCAAAGGTATTGCAGCTTTAAGTGGATATATACCAAGATTTGTTAAGGAAGAATATAAGATAAAATCAGTTGAAGATGTATCAGTATTTATTTCACATGGTGAGTTTGATCCAATATTTCCTCTGGATATTGGTAAAGATAATTATGAATTTTTTAGAGAGAGAAGTAGAAATGTAAGCTTTAAAACATATCCTTCCGGACATGAAGTTTCTCTAAAAAATATAAATGATGTGATTAGATGGTTAAATGATGAGAGACAAAAGGAAGTGAAAAAATGATTTCTTCAATATTTTTATGCCACGGTGGACCGACACTAGTAGTGGAAAAAAACGATTATACTGATTTTCTTAAAGACTTAGGCAAAAAATTAACCCCGGAAGCTATAGTCATATTTACAGCACATTGGGAAAGCGAAATTACAACAATTTCATCTTTAAACAATACCTATGATATGATATATGATTTTTATGGGTTCCCAAAAGAATTATATTCTATAAGATATCCTGCTAAAGGTTCTTTAGAAGTAGCTGTAAAACTGCAATCTATGTTAAGGACTAATGGTATTGAAAGCAAGCTTGATGAAAACAGAGGTCTTGATCATGGTGCCTGGGATGTACTTTATTTAATGTATCCGAAAGCTGATATACCCATTGTTCAAGTATCAATAAATCCATTTTTCGCTATGGAAAAGCAATATGAAATAGGAAGAGACATCAGGGATCTGGGAAAAGAAGATATCTTAGTAATTGGAAGCGGTTCAACTGTTCATAATCTTGCTACAGTTAACTGGAATTCAGAAAAAGCAGAAGGATGGGCAGTGGAATTTGACGACTGGCTTATTGAAAAGGTAGAAAATAATGATAAGGAGACCTTGTTTAACTACAGACAGTTAGCACCCTATGCAAAAAGAGCAGTACCACGTGAGGAGCACATAGTTCCTATGTTTATAGCCATGGGAAGCGGTAACAGAGATAAGCCGAAGCTTTTACACCAAAGCTATGCATATGGAACTTTAAGTTATATATGTTTTGAGTTTTAACGTACAGAAATATGGATTGATCTACGACCCCCTTGATTTTAGGGGGTATATCTTTACGCAAAATTAATATTTCTGCGTATTAGTATCATAATTCTATGACAACACACGTGGATACGGTAGTCAAGCTGAAAAGGAAACTGTAGCCCTCTAAATATCCCCTGCTCTTTCAAATAATCTTCTGATTTTTAAAATAAACATTTGCTTTTGGCAAGCTTTAAGAGATTAGGAGAGTAGGATTAAGGGAGAATAGAGGCAAGGGTTAAAGCAAGACACCGCAACGCTTAGGCGAGGTTATAGAAAGAATAAATGTAAGAATGAGAAGCAAGACTTTATTTGAATTTAAATAAGGTTTTGCTTTTTATATTGTTTTTAATACGGGATAGGAGCAAGGGAAAAGCAAGAACTTTATTTTAATCGGTCACGAAGAAATGGGGGGGTGAGGGGTGTTGGGAAGCAAGAGATTTTTTAAAAGCTACAGAAACTGAATAATCACTAGTTTTGCAGGTTAGAACTCCATTTAGTGCAATAATATAATTACAAGTAATTTCCTTCTTTGTGAAGTGCAAGATATCACATATCTGACTGAGGTATACTCAACCCGTCCAACAGCCTATTTTAACTCGTAATATCAGTAACTTTTTACTATCTTATCGTAACTTTATACTATTCCTCTAAAAAGGTAGTTAATTTAATATAATTATATATTAATTGTCTGAAAAGTACTTGTTTAATAATTACATTAGAAATTAAAGGAGGTAAGTAAATGGAACAAGAGATATAAAAAATATTATATAAAAAGTCAAGAAAAGTTCAAAAGTCAAGAATAATTTCACCTTTCAGTGAGGTGGGTAGTGTAGCAAGTGCGATTCTAACGAGAAATGGAAATATTGTATGTAGTAGCAGGTAGATTAGATGTATTTATTAATTCTGTAAAATATGAATTAACCAAGGATGATTTAATGGTAATAAATTTAAATGAGGTGCATTCCACTCAAAATTTATCAATGAATAATGTTATAATGGGAATTCCATTTGTAAAATATTTAAATAGTCTAAGGTTAGAAAGTGCATATAAAGATTGGATTTATACAGATTATTCTATAACTTATATAGAAATTAATAATGGGTTTCCTGATAATAAAGCTTTTACTAAGACTTTTAGAGATATATATAAGGTTAATCCTAGGGAATACTGTAAAGGTTTTAGTAATCAGTGTAAAAATAAATTAATAGTTTGAGAAAAGTATTTAGAAGCTAAAAATTAACCTTTTTACATTAAAAAAGACAACGAATTCTTAATTTTATGAGGCTATAATTAAGATGAAATTACTTAAATTACAGAAGTTAAATTTAATAGTAGGAGGAAATAGGATGAATGATGAGTTGATTGTAAAGGATATCATCATTGGTGCTGGTGAATTTTTTTGCCATGATGTAGAAGAACATTTGCCAGATAATTGGCATGGAGAAGGATTTAGTATAGTACAAGCAATTCAAGATGTAGCATTATTATTTCTAAGAGGACAAGAAATTACTTGACATCATGCAATGAAGAAATTAGTTCCAAGGGTGTGTTCTCATATAGTTTTCTTGATGCACTAATTATTAATAGTAAAAGAATTCTCTAGTGCTTAATTCTGATAACGGAGCTCCAATGAAGTCTTATACATTAAAGGCTAAACTAGAGGTTCTTGGCGTTTTATCATCATATTCTAGACCTAGAGTAAGCAATGGCAACTCATTTTCAGAAGCTCAATTTAGAACTCTAAAATATAGATCTAATATAATGGCGTATAGTAAAAAAGCATAGTTTGATGAGAAGGGGGAGTAGATGTGTCAAAAATAAGTAAAATAGTAGCGGTTGTATTTTTATTTATGGCAACAATGACGATGAATGTATTTGCTGCTGAAGATACAAACAGACAGCCGGAATTGTCGGTGCAAACAGACAAATCTGGATATTCAGACGGTGATAATATCACTGAAATTGTCAAGGTGAATAATCTTAGTACAAATCCATTGACAAATATTGAAATCAAAGTACAGATGCCGGAAGGGTATGTAACAGAGGATGGGAAAGGTTCTTCGGGAGAGCGGATCTATACCATCGCACAGATTGCTGGAGGACATACATCAGAAACAAGCGTTGTATTAACACCGAAAAAGGCAGAAACAAGTGTTGTATTACCAACGAAAAATGGAGAAACAAGTGCTGTATTACCAACGAAAAATGGAGAAACAAGTGTTGTATTACCAACGAAAAGTGCAGAAACAAGTGTTGTATTACCAACGAAAAAGGCAGAAACAAGTGTTGTATTACCAACGAAAAATGGAGAAACAAGCGTTGTATTAACACCGAAAAATGGAGAAACAAGCGTTGTATCAACACCGAAAAATGGAGAAACAAGCGTTGTATCACCAACGGAAAAGTCAGACCAAGTGGAAGGGCTGAACGTAAATAATACAAAGATTGGCATCTTTGGTCATAAAGAATTGTGGGTAGGCATTGTGCTCATAAGTGCAGGCTTAATTGTTTTTGTTGTAAAGAAGAAAAAGGGTAAAAAATTATTTACATTTCTTTTAGTAATCACAATGATTGGTGCAGTGGTTCCAGATATTTGTATGAGCAGAGCCTATGCAGCAGAAACAGGCACAGCAACCAAGACAATCACAGCAACCAAAGACATTACAGTTGCTGGAAGAAATGTAACTCTGTTAGTAACGATGACATTTGAGAATCAGGGAGAGGTTGCACAAAAATTGTCTTATGAAGGTTATAAATTAAAGTGGCAGGATGATTTTAATGAGACAACACTAAACAGAGATGACTGGAACGTAGAAACACATGATGCCGGATGGGTAAATGCAGAAAAACAGAAATATGTTGATTCTGATAAAAATATCTATTTGGAAGACGGCAAATTAGTAATAAAACCAATCAAAACTGTTGATGAGAATGGAGTGACATCCTACACATCAGGTCGTATTAATACACAGAATAAAAAAGACTTTAAGTATGGTATTTTTGAGGCAAGACTCAAGGTACCTAAAGGACAAGGATATCTGCCAGCATTCTGGTTAATGCCTACAGATGAGAATAAATATGGTCAATGGCCAAGATGTGGCGAAATTGATGCGGCAGAAGTAATGGGACAAGATACATCGAAATTATATGGAACCATTCATTATGGTAATCCTCATAATCAATCTCAGGGAACCACTACATTAAGTAATGATACATTTTCTGATACGTATCATGACTTTGCTGTAGAATGGCTTCCAGGTAAGATCAACTGGTATATGGATGGAGTTATGTACCATAGTGAAGATAACTGGTATTCCAGAACAGAAGGTCAGGGAGAGATTACTTACCCGGCTCCATTTGATCAGCAATTCTATATGATATTAAATCTTGCAGTTGGTGGAAGCTGGGTTGGAAATCCAGATGAAACTACAGATTTTGAGAATCAGGCTTATAGTATTGATTATGTAAAAGTATATCAGAAGGATAGTTATGATGAAAATGTAACAAAACCTGAAAACAGTGTCACTTTTAGAGACCCGGCTGAAGATGGAAACTATATTATCAATGGTAATTTTGCAACCCAAGAAAATCTGACAGATGATAAAGATTGGAAGTTTCTTGCAGCTGTAGGAGGAGATGCAAAGGCGGAAATAAATAATAACAAGATTGATATTAATACCACCAATGGTGGAACTGCAGATTACAGTGTACAGCTGGTACAGCCTAATATTCCATTGAAAAAGGGTGGAACTTATCAGGTTACGTTTGATGCATGGGCAGATGATGCCAGAGCAATGAAGGTAGCCGTGACAGGACCAAATAATGGTTATGTCCGTTATATGGCTGATACAGGACTTAACTTAACAACAGAAAAGAGCCCATATACTTTTAATTTTTCCATGAAACAGGATGATGATGCAAACGGGCGTATGGAATTTAATATGGGTAATGCAGGTTCCACTGCGAGTATCCATATCACCAATGTAACGCTGAAGAAGATTTCACAGTCTGATGGCTCTAATGAAGCGAAAACAGTACTTGCAGATGGTAACTACGTTTACAATGCTAATTTCCAGGAAGGAACCAATCACCTGGGCTTCTGGAATATCAAGGCAGCGAATGGTAAGGCTTCTGTCACACCATTAGAGGATGGAAGAAGATTAAAGATTGAGGCTTTAGAAGGAACAACAGATGCGAATCCGGTTGTGATTTCACAGAACGGACTTGCATTAACAGCAGGTACAAATTATGCATTGAGTTTCAAAGCTGAGGGAGAATCTGGTAAGAGCATTCAGGCAGCAGTCGCAGGTAAGACTTTTGATGCTGCACTTGATGGAAAAAATAATCTCTATAATTATAAATTCAAAATGCCAGCTACAAGCGGGGTAAATGATATTGCATTTACAATCAACGAACCGGGCGTTTATTATTTAGATGAGATTCGTATTGTTGAGGATACACTGATTAAGAACGGAAGCTTTAATGCAGGATTGGCAGGATATGATCCATATGTTGATGGGAGTGCAGACGCAACTTATGTAGTAGACAGCCTAACAGAGCAAAATGCAGCAGCTTTTACCATTAAAAATACAGGAGATCAGGGTTGGAAGATTCAGTTAAAGCAGAATAATGTGGAACTGGATAAAGACCAGTGGTACAGACTTACTCTGGAAGCAAAATCAAGTTTGAACAGAAAGCTGATGTTTGCAATTCAGAGAGATGGCAGTGCTGATAATAACTGGGATCCATATTCCGGAGAGAAAATTGTAAATCTGACAAATGATTATCAGACATTTACAATTGATTTCCAGATGAAGAAACCAACAGATCTTAAGTCCATATTAAGTATCTCTATGGGTGCTGTAGGTGGAACTCAGATTACAACCCAGCATCAGATCTGTATTGATAATATTAATCTGGAAAAGATTGATGCACCAGCGGTACAGGTGACACCTGTTGGAGAAAATTTGTTGAAGAATTCTAATTTTGCAACTGGCAGCGATGGCTGGGAAAGTGCAATTACTGCACCAGGACAGGGAACATCAGCATTTACAGATAACAAGGCAACTTATTGTATAACCAATGTAGGATCAGCTGACTGGAATGTTCAGCTCAAGCAGAGTGGGATTACGCTGGAAAAGGGAGGAAAATATAAAGTAACCTTTAAGGCTAATTCAACAGAAGCAAGAACAATTAAACTGGCTATGCTTACAGCAACATATGGCTGGTATGGTGGAGCAGATATTGCTTTAACAAAAGATGTGACGAAAGATGTAGTAGCTGAGTTTACAGTGAATGATCCTACTGATACGAATATAACAATGGTAGTATCTATGGGTCTGATTGATGGGGCGACTACTCCTACATCAACTATAACTTTATCAGATTTTTCATTGGTGAAGGAACAGTAGTTTATTCATAAGGTAAGAATGGCATGTGGCAGCCTGGCCACATGTCATTTTTGCATTATTGGTATTTAGTCTGCTGAGCACATTTATACGAGTTTCTCAACAGAGAAACGAAGTAGAAAAGAAATAAGCCTATTTCAAATAATTTTATGACTTTTAATGATCACTTGATATAAAACTGAGTTAAAAAAACGGGCCGAAAGAGTGGACTTTTCTGTCCGTTTTTTACTTGATCTTCAGTGCATGGAGATTTTCTATTATTCTAATTTGAGATCTATGGGACAATAACTATCCTTTTACCATGTTCCTCCATGTGCCAAACTTTTTCAATATCTTTAAGCGGATACTTTACAATGTCCATGCTTAATTTACCCTTCTTTATCATATCCCATACAAGCTTAGTACCCTCAACAAGAGCATCAGGTGGGGTCTGTGCACCCATCATTCCATAAATCTCAAGGCCTGAAGTTATTAAACTTTGACCTGGGAGTTGTGCGGTCCATCCTGCTAATCCTCCGATGAGAACGAAACGAGTTCTTTTACTTGGAGCACCGAGTGCAGTTGGAGTAAAGGAGTTTATTATAACTTCTGCCGGGTGGCCCCAGAGATAATCAAGTATCACATCGTAGCCGTTTCCTGCTTCTTTTTTTAAGTCTTCTACTATGTTCTCATCCGGTTGATTAAGGTTAATAAAGGCATCAGCCCCTAACTCCTTAAGCTTTTCGCCTGATACTGGATTTCTTCCTGTTCCGATAACCCTTCCTGCTCCAAGATACTTTGCAATCTGTACGGCAAGCATACCTGAAACACTGGTAGCACCGTTAATTAGTACAGTTTCACCAGGTTGAAGCTTTGCGACATATCTAAGAGGCCCGAGAGAACTTAATGCTGCAGATGGAATAACTGCTGCCTGCTCTGCAGTCACGCCTTGTGGAATTGGAGTTGCGTAAGCCTTTGGTATCACAACCTTTTCTGCCATAGAACCATATGGAGGCTTTATGCCTCGAAAACTTACAAGTGTCCCATCTTCTAGAGAACCTACGCCACCATGGCCGACAACGGCTGGTAAATTTGGATAGAATTGTTTGCTAGCAAAGTGATCACCTGCTGCAAGAGCTTTCACTGCAAAATCCAATATTACAGCCTCTACTTTAACAGTAACGTCACCATCATTTAAAACAGGATCAGGGAAATCATCGTACCTTGGAATATCTCCTAAATTATTAATAACTGCTGCTTTCATATTAAACATCCTCCTTTATTATGAGCATTTGTGACAACTTACTTTCGATAGAACAAGTCATAGTAAGCATTTCCATTTACTATAAGCAGAACAATAAATCCATTTATAGCTACATTAAGTATTCTGAAACATATTGCATGGTTTGATTCATTTTTAAATCTATATCATTCTTTCAAATGTGTTATAATAAAAATATCTTTTTGATAATAAGCGGAGAGCTCTCCTGTTAATAATAAACGGAGAGGTCTCCTGTTGTCAATGGCCATTAATAAATTTTCAATCAGGAGGTGATAGAGTGAAAAGTGGAGAAGACACCAATGTAAGGACTGAACGTCGTGATGCTGCAGAAAACCGTAAGCGAATATTGGCTGCGGCACAGAAACTTTTTGAGCATTATGGTGTTAAAGAGGTTAGTATGAATCAAATTGCTATTGAAGCACAAATCGGTCCGGGAACCCTTTATCGCCGCTACAAAAATAAAAGTGAGCTATGTTTAGATTTAAAAAGAGATAATTTTGTTAAGTTTTTTGAAGATATTGATAAGTATTTGATAGAACACCATACCGATGCGCCTGGTCAGCGATTGAAAGAGGTTCTCAGATTATTTATTTGTTTTGGTGATAAAAATCATCAACTGTTGACAGAAATTGATGGTAGTGCAATTAACAATAGATCTAATTCCATAACGCAAACTCCTCTATACAATAAAATGCATGAAATAGTTGTTAAATTATTAAGTGAGATGACTGCAAGTGAACAGAACGAACCCAACAACGTCTTTAGGGCGGATATGTTGGTATATGCCTTATTAAAAGGTGACTCCTATATATTTCAAAAGGATGTACGTGGTTATTCACCCGAATCGTTTTTGGAACAGCTTTGCTTGACATTTTTACCGCAGAGATAGATACAGATTAACTTGATGGTAAGGTCCAAAATAGGATAAATTCCATCACGTTTTCTTCAAAAAAGCTAAAAGCCCTTGAAAATAAGGGCTTTCTATTGCATTAATATATCAGTTACTGACTTAACTCAAAGGGCGAATATAAACAGAGGAACCTTCTATATGCACTATGCTGACAAGTATGACTTGTTGGAGAAGATTGAAAATGAAAGCATACAGGAAATTGAAGATGAGACTAAGCATCTTGATTCAATCAACATGATGAACATAGATACCACAAATGAACCTCTTCCATTTATGGTAAAGTTTTTTGAATATCTTAGAGAAAATTCAGTAATTGTTAAATCTATTTTAGGTCCCAAAGGTGAACCTACTTTTGGTAGAAAAATAAACTTTATAGTTATTATCATATAGAAGAATAATAAATCCTAACATTAGTGTAATATAATAACATGGTTACTTTTATTAAGTTAGTGTGTTATAATAAAAATGATTCTCAATAGTATGTGATTTTATTAAAAACACAGATAAAAATAAGAGACTATATCTAAATCAAAAATTCTATTATATTTTGCTCTCACAAAAATCCTTAAAGTTTGGATGTTTTGCTCGGAACAATGTAAGAATTTTAATGATATGTATACTAATAGAAAAGTTGAGGTAGGACAAGGTGCTGTTTAATTTAAATGAATTTTTGATGGCTGTATCTTTTACATTGGATTTTGTAGAGATGGATATATTAGGTGTTACTTCAAACCACGGAAAGAGAACTGCCTATATATCTTTTAGGATTGCAAAGGAACTTGGTTTGGGCTTCAAAGAACTGCATGATATTGTTGCACTTGCGATGCTGCATGATAATGGAGTTAGTGAAAAGAGCCTGCACGATAGATATTTAAAGGTTGATTCGATAAATGTAAGAAGCCTTGAACGAGTTAAGGAACACTGTACAATTGGTGAAGAAAATGTGAGTAAATATCCATTTTTAACTGATGTTAAAGATGTTATAAAGTATCATCACGAAAACTATGATGGAACCGGATATTTTAACTTAAAGTTCGAAGAGATACCATTAATGTCTCAAATCATACATATGGCTGATGTTCTGGAGTCTAATTTTCATTTTGAAAATAATGATCATGAGATGCAAAATAGGGCAGTTGAATTAATTAATAAACAAAGAAATAAGATGTTCTCATCTAGACTAGTAGATATCTTTAACAATTTTGCAGTGGATGAGGAATTCTGGAGAAATTTAAAAGACAAGTATATACATAAAGTATTAAAAGAGGATGTACCACAATATAGTATGGAAATTTCCTTCGAAGAAATTAGAAAGATAACAGATGTATTTTCAAAGATAATAGACTCAAAATCTGAATTTACACAAAGACATTCAAGTGATCTATCAGAAAAAGCAGCTGTGATGGCTGATTATTACAAGATGAATGTTGATGAAAAGATGAAATTAATTATTGCTGCAGACTTGCATGATATAGGTAAACTGGCAGTGCCTAATAATATTTTAGACAGCCCAAATAAGCTTACAATTGAAGAGTTCGATGTTATAAAAAAACACTCATATTTTACAAGATTGGCATTACAGGAGATAAAAGGATTTGAAGATATTACTGAATGGGCATCAAATCATCACGAGAAGTTAAATGGACAAGGTTATCCTTTGGGGAAAGTTGCAGATGAATTAGATTTTAATTCAAGACTTATAGCCTGTCTGGATATTTATGAGGCACTTACTGAAGAGAGACCATATAGAAAAGCTTTGGAACACAAAGAAGCTATGGATATATTAAATGGCATGAAAGATGCAGGCTTTATAGATGCTCAGATAACAGAGGATATTGATTTTGTTTTCAGATGATAAAATAAAAATTCTGTGATAGATAATTTAAAATGTACTCTTTGATAAGAACATTAAAAAATCTACAATGATTTACTTAATTTATGGGATATAATATCATTTACTTAATAATAAGGACAAACGATGTAAAATATCGTTTGTCCTTATTAATATGTTATCTAAAATTTATTGGAAACTGGTTAATAATACCTTGTGTCATAGTATCAGCCATTTCTAAGGCTTGTCTTTCGAGTTCGTCATATACAGAGGCTTCAGCAGAATAGTTTTTAGTAAGTAAATTAACAGCTTCTGATTTAACTAGTCCAAGGTGTGTACGATACATCCTTCTCCAAGTTTCTTCGGACCAATAAGGGTTTATGCTTCCAAGAAAAGCAGCAATCTCATCGCCATTGGCATACCACTTTTTCTCAATTTCAGCCTCAGCTTTGTTATCTCCGTCTTTAGCTGCTTTCACAAGCTGTGCGGCAATTACCAGGTGTTCTTTTATCAGATCTCTAAGCTTTGAACCAATCTTGTCGCCGTAGTATACTCTAAAGGCATTTCCAAAGTCTTCAGGGTTTTGAAGAAGTCTGTTAGTAACAAAATTTACATCCGGTAAGTCAAATACCATACTGACGATGGTAGCTCTTGTCCACACAGTATGCTGTTCCCATAGTCCACGAATTTTGTTTGATAACTCTAATGCTGAATTAATTATTCCTGACGAGATGGAATCGTTTCTTTGAAAGTTGTTCCAGTATAAGGGATAGATAAAATTAGTATTGTTGTACCAAGGTGTCTGAAAATAAGAGTAATCAGATGGATAAACATTATTGTATTGGAAGAATACTTCATATGGGTACATAAATATCACCATTTTTATTATTTTATTACTATATTATGTTTATAGTATCAGCAGTGTTACCTATGTTTATAGCCATGGGAAAATGTGTTTTATGTTGCCTTATAAATAGACAAGTGCGTATTCAATAAATCTGCTGTATAATATAGCTTGTATAAGATTTAACATATATTGATAAGTAATCTGTATTTTACTAAAAAAGTTTGTGCTAAAATACAGGATATACAGCATATGACAGGATTATGGGGGGCTCTTTTAAATGAAGTTGGAAGAATTAGTGAACAAGTACTATGATGATTTAACGCCTAATGATTTTCACATATGGAGATATATCGCAAATAACAAAAAGAAATGCAGTGATCTAAGTATTGAGGGACTAGCCAGCTTGTGCAATGTGTCCAGGACGACTATATTAAGATTTGCTCAAAAGCTTTCTTTGAAAGGCTTTAGTGAATTAAAGGTGTATTTAAAGTGGGAGACTAGTGAGCATGTAGAGATGGAAACTGAGCCTGTTAAGGTGATATGCGAAGGCTATAAGAAAGCTATAAATGATATATTGAAAAAAGATTTTAGTGCAGTATGTAAATTGATATATGAAGCAAATAGAGTATTTGTACATGGTTCAGGGGATATCCAAATGGAGGTTGCTAAAGAACTAAAAAGGATGTTTTTACATGGTGGGGATTGTATTTATGATTTTGAGGACTTAAGTATTGATCCAGCTTTCTTTAGTTTAGTAAATCCAAATGATTTGGTTATTTTAATATCTTTAAGTGGTGAATCCAGTAGGGTTGTTGAACTGGCCAAAAAGCTAAAGCTTCTCAATGTAAAAGTAGTGTCTATTACAAAATTAAAGGATAATGCTCTTGCCAGTTTAAGTGATGAGAATATATATATTACAACATCAGTAGTGAACATTAATAGTGATCATAGATCCTATGAATCAACAGTAATTTTACGTATTATTGTTGAGATGTTGTTTGTTAATTATAATATTTATAAAAAGCTAAGAGAAAATAAATAAGTGAAATAATAGAGACAGTTTCGTTCATTTAATATGAAAGGACTGTTTTTTTACTGTATAGGAACTGTCCATGAAGGTAAAGTCTTCACAAAGCATAATGAAAAGAGATTATGCTTTTCGTAGGAAAATATAAATTTTTTGGGTTTAATAAACCTAGATACTTAAATGGGTTAGGAGATTTTTATTAGATCTCAGATAGCGCTGTGAAAAATCACAGATAATGTGATTAAACACAGGATTGATACATTGTACCTAAAACGATTACAAGTATTGAAAAGGAAATTTAATCTAGTTATTATATAGCTATCGGGCCTGAAAAAAATTTGAAGGGTGGTAATTCATAATGATGAAAAAAATTCAGCGTTTTGGTGGAGCAATGTTCACTCCTACGCTACTGTTTGCCTTTGCAGGTATTGTGGTTGGTTTTGCAATTCTATTCACTAATACAGCAGTTATGGGAAGTTTGGCTAATCCAGATGGAAACTGGGCTAAGTTTTGGAATATCATAGCTCAAGGTGGATGGACAGTATTCATGCAACTTCCACTACTTTTTGTAATCGGTTTACCAATAGGACTCGCAAAAAAACAAAATGCGAGAGCATGTTTAGAAGCAATTGTTATTTATCTTACATTTAACTACTTCCTATCACAAATTTTAACTTACTGGGGTTCAAGCTTTGGAGTTGATATGAAGGCTGCAACAGGAAGTTCAAGTGGACTAACAATGATTGCAGGCATTAAGACCCTAGATACTGGTATGATCGGAGCTTTAATTATTTCAGGAATCGTAATTTATATTCATGATAAATATTTCGATATAGAATTACCAGAAGCTTTAGGGATATTTAAAGGCTCAACCTTTATATACATGTTAGGATTTTTCGTGATGATTCCTCTTGCCTTTGCTTTCGCAATTTTATGGCCACAAGTGCAAATAGGAATGCGCTCTATGCAAGGATTCTTCATTTCCTCAGGAGCTGTGGGAGTTTGGGTATATTCCTTCTTAGAAAGAATACTAATACCAACAGGATTACATCACTTTATTTATTCACCATTTGTATACGATAACGCAATTGTACCTGGAGGTACAGCTGCTTACTGGGTAAAACATTTAGGGGATTTTGCTACATCCTCAAAATCTTTAAAAGAAATGTATCCAGTTGGATTCTCACTATCAGGTATGTCGAAAGTATTTGGTTCTATCGGTATAACTTTTGCATTCTTAAAAACTGCTAAACCAGAAAAGAGAAAAGCTGTTTTAGGATTAATGATTCCAGTTGCAACAACAGCAATATTAACTGGTGTAACAGAACCAATAGAGTTTACTTTCTTATTTATAGCTCCAGTATTATTCTTAGTTCACTCTTTATTAGCAGCAACAGTTTCTACAATAGCCTTTCAATTTGGAGTTGTTGGTGACTTTGGAGGAGGTATCATTAACTGGTTTGCAGTAAACTGGATACCACTAGGAAAATTCCACTTTAACACATATTTAACTCAAGTTATTATCGGAGTAATATTCTCATTTATCTGGTACTTTGTATTTAGATTCTTAATTGAAAAATTAAACTTAAAAACACCAGGTAGAGAGACTGATGAAGAAGAAACAAAGTTATATTCTAAAAAGGAATATAATGCTATGAAAGAAGAAGGAAAAGGTAAGAAATTAAATCAAAATGCTATAAAAGCCGCAAGTTTCCTAGAATTATTAGGAGGAAAAGAAAACATAGTGGATGTTACTAACTGTGCAACAAGATTAAGACTTACAGTAAAGGACCCAGCTAAAATTGCTCCAGCTACAGAATTTAAAAAAGCAGGTGCACATGGCTTGGTTAATAACGGAGATGCAATTCAAGTTATAGTTGGATTATCTGTTCCTTCTGTAAGAGAAGAGTTTGAAAATTTATTGACTGTATATAAATAAACTACCTTATTGAAGATATAAATTTAAGTAAGAAGTGATTGATCTATATAATAATACTATTAATGGAAGAAGGTTGAAAATATGAAGAAGAATTCAGTACTTATTGCAGGTGGAGGAAGTACCTATACACCTGGCATCGTAGCAACTTTGTTAGCAAATATGGAGCAATTTCCAGTTAGACAAATCAAATTATATGATAACGATGAAGAGAGACAAAAAGTTCTAGCTGAAGCCTGTAAAGTGATCGTTGCAGAAAGAGCTCCAGAGGTTAACTTTTCTTACACAACAGATCCTGAAGAAGCTTTTACAGATGTAGATTTTGTTATGGCTCAACTTAGAGTTGGAAAATACGCAATGCGTGAAATGGATGAAAAGATTCCATTAAAATATGATGTAGTTGGACAAGAAACCTGCGGACCAGGTGGAATAGCTTATGGTATGAGATCAATTGGTCCTATAATTGAATTAATTGATTATATGGAAAAATACTCACCAAATGCATGGATGTTAAACTATTCAAATCCAGCAGCTATTGTAGCAGAAGCAACTAGAAGATTAAGACCAAACTCAAGAATCATAAATATTTGTGATATGCCAGTTTGTCTTGAAGAAATAATGGCAAGAGTGTTGAAGCTAAAATCAAGAAAAGACATGGAAGTAAGATACTATGGTCTAAATCATTTTGGTTGGTGGACAAGTATTGTAGATAAAGACGGAAATGATTTAATGGAAAAAATCAAAGAACATGTAAGTAAGCGTGGTTATGAGGAAGATTATCCAGCTGGTCAACACAAGGAAGAAAGCTGGCTTGAAGCAATGAGAGCAGCAAAAGAGCTTTTAGAAATTGAGCCAACAACCTTACCTAACACTTACTTGAAATATTACTTATTGGCAGATGAGACTGTAGAACATGCTAACAAAGAGTATACAAGAGCAAATGAAGTTATGGATAGAAGAGAAGTAGAAGTATTTACAACTTGTAGAAAGATTGCTGAAGAAGGAACTTCAAAGGGTTACTTCGAAGTGGCAACAGAACACTCTTCTTATATTATTGATCTAGCGAGAGCTCTTGCATATAACACAAAGGAAAGAATGCTTCTAATAGTTGAAAATAAGGGTTCAATCGAGAACTTTGATAGTACTGCTATGGTTGAAATACCTTGTATTGTAGGAAAAGATGGATATGAACCTTTAGTAATGGGATCTATACCAACCTTCCAAAAGGGGTTAATGGAGCAGCAAGTTGCAGCTGAAAAATTAACAGTCGAAGCTTGGATTGAAGGTTCTTATCAAAAATTATGGCAAGCTATCACCATGTCAAAGACTGTTCCAAGTTCAAAGGTTGCAAAGCTGATATTAGATGATTTAATTGAAGCTAATAAAGGCTACTGGCCAGAGTTAAAATAAGCACGGTTTAAAATATAGGAATAAATTAAGGAGTATGTGGTATGCTTGATTTTTTTAAGAAGACAAGTTCAAATTGTGTAATTAAGGCGCCGGTTAGTGGCAAGTGTGTAGCACTAGAAGATTTGAAGGATGGCGTGTTTTCTGAGAAGATGCTTGGTGATGGTGTTGCTATCGATACAACAGGAGATGTGGTGTGTGCACCTTGCGATGGTGTGATTACTACAGTTGTACCTTCTAAACATGCCTTTGCTATGAAACTTAAGAATGGGTTGGAGATTCTTGTTCATATTGGTCTTGAAACTGTTTCTTTAAACGGTGAAGGTTTTACTATACTTGCTGAAGTTGATAAGAAAGTGAAAGTAGGAACTCCAATCATTAAAATAGACCGTGCCTTTATTGAATCAAAAGGAATATCACTTATTACACCGGTAATCATAGTAGGAGAGCAGCAGTGTGACCTTAATAAATGCGCTATTGGTGAGCAGGTAACTACAGCTGAAAGCAGCATTATAGAATGTAAGATTATATAATTATAAATAGAGACAGCAGGTAACGAAGTGGAAAAAAGTAAACAAAAATATTTATATGCATTTTCATATATACTTCTATATATGGCATTCTCATTTGCTATGACACAATTTACGCCGTTTTTATCTAAGCTTGGCTATGACTCTATGCAAAGGGGGATACTTTTATCCTCCTATGCATTTACCACCATTGTATTTCAGATGCTGTTTGGATTTCTTTGTGACAAGTATAGTTCAATAAAGAAGTTTGTAGTAGCGGCTTTGATGATTTATGCGGTTTCAACCTATTTGTTTTACAGAATGGAAACACAATTTTTCATATATCATGTGATTGTAATTGCATTTAGTGGTGGACTAGTAAATACAACCTGTGGCTTGTGCGATGCATGGGTACTTGGAGCTGATAAATATTTAAGAAAGAATCTTTCATTTATAAAGACTTTTGGATCAATAGGCTGGGCAACTGGTAGTATTATTTTATCCTCCATTATTTCAAGATTTGGTTATAATGGTGTAGGTAATGGAATCCTAATTTTATGTATAATCTCACTAGGAGTTTTGCATTTTATAAAGGATGTAGATAGACATACGGATAAAAGTACTGGAAAGCTAGGACTAGCTGATATAAAAGAACTTATTTTAAATAAAAGGTATAGCTTATTAGTTTTTATCCTTTTCTTAATGTACTGTGTCATTATAACCAATAATACAGCAGTTGTAGATAAAATGCTGTCAATTGGAGCTACAGATTTACAAATCGGCTATAAGTGGTCAATTCAATCTATGATAGAAATTCCAACATATTTATTTGGCAGTTACTTTTTAAGAAAGTTTAACCATTATTCTTTGTTAAAGGTTTCGGCTTTGGCTCTAACTATACAATTTGTTTTATTGGGAATGAGTAGCAGCATAACGCAGATTATTGCATTAAGTGCGTTTCAAATGTTAACAACCCCATTAGTGATGATTACCTCACAAACCTTAATATATGGATTAACCAGTGAAAAGATGAAAGCAACAGGTCAGCTTTTTGCGCTAAGTATTTTTACTGGGGTGTCATCACTGCTGGTTCCAGCAGGTGCAGGGGTTATGACAAGATATTTTAGCCCTAGCACCACGCTGTTTACTGCAGCTAGCTTGGGAGCTTTAGCGTTTGTTTTAATTAATGCTTTGAAAAAATGTGATATTGTTTATAAAGGGACTGTTGTAGAATGAGTTAGAAATTCGTTCTACGGCAGTTTTTTGCTGTATAGGAAACCTAAATGAATGATAAAGCTTCATAAAGTATAATGAAAAAGAGCTTGAGTTTTTATATGCATTCGAAAAGTCAGATGGGTTAAAAAAGCTTAGTTTTAAAATCCACTGTTAAAAATAAACTTAAACAATGAACGCACTATATTGACACTGGTACTACTACGTGATACTATATAGCTGTAGTAAGTAATACTGAATACCAGTAATACTAGATAGTGAAGAGGTGATGCATTTGGAAAATATTACAGAAATGCTGAAAGGTGTACTAGAAGGCTGTGTTCTTGAAATAATCAGCCATGAGGAGATATATGGTTACGAGATTACTAAGAGATTGAATGCACTTGGATTTTCAGATGTTGTAGATGGCACAGTCTATACAATATTGGTGAGGCTAGAGAAAAACAAGCTGGTGGAAACTACGAAGAAGCCATCCGATATGGGACCTCCGCGAAAGTTTTTCACTCTTAATGATGCAGGACGTGAGGAATTGAAGAAGTTTTGGGCAAAATGGGAATTTGTATCATCAAAAATCAATGAGTTAAAGGAGAGGAAATAATGAATTTTTGGGAAAAGATTACGGGAAGTGATATTACTAAAGAATTCAAAAGTTTTGAATCAAGAGCTAAGAAGCTACCAGATGATTATCAAGCTGCATGGGAAAAAATTAAAACTAATCTTTGGCAGCACTCAGATTTTACCGGCCGCAATTTAATGCCAATTCTTGATGGTGTGCTTGGTTTGCTGGAAGAAACTGCTGCGGACGGTCAGAGTGTACAAGAGGCTTTGGGTGATGATATCAAAGGCTTCTGTTCAGCGCTAGTAGGCGAAGAAGAGGCGAATTCATATCGTGATAAATGGCGCAAACAACTGAACAATAATATTGCTAAAAAATTAGGTAAATAGGAGGATAAAATGGGTATACAAGATATCATAGAAGGCAAAAAAGAGTGGAGAGCTCACGTGGCACGTGTCAAAGCGCTTCCAAAAGATTATCAGATTGTTTATAAAGAAATTCAAAAATATCTTTTTAAGGTGGGGCCTGTTGAACTAACCGACGGCATAGGGTTACTCTCTGGAATCATCGATCTTTTTGAAGAGGGTGCATCTTTTGGAAAAGACGTTCTCGAAGTAACAGGAAGTGATGTAGCAGCTTTCTGCGACGAACTAATTAAAGATTCAAAAACTTACGCTGACATCTACCAAGAATCTGTTGACCAAAAAGTTAGCAAGGCCATGAAAAAGGCTACGGATAAAACAAAGTAAATTAGAAGCAAAATACTGTTTGTAGCATTTAAATTAGGTGGTGTTAAAGCACTGTGTTAAAATTAATTGGTTAATCATCCGACGCTTTAATGAGCTTACGCAAAGAATTAACTTAAACAATATTCTTAAACATATATCAAGTAAGGGGATGTTAGAATGTGTGAATACCAGTGGATATTATGTCCGGTATGTGGCAACAAAACAAGGGTCAAGATAGGTGCTGATACAGTGCTTGAAAAATTTCCGCTATTTTGCCCTAAGTGTAAACAGGAAACAATAATCAATGTAAAGCAACTAAAGGTATCAGTTATTAAAGAGCCAGACGCTAAGACGCAGAGCCGATAACATGTGAGTGAAATCACAGTTATCGGCTCTTTTTTATATGGAAAACTATAAGATTTTTGAGTTAGCTAAACATAGATATTTCAACAGGTTAGAAGTATTTTATGATAACTACTCAAACTGCATTGAAAGGACTAGATGCAGACTTTAGTAAGGTTAATATATTATAGAGGGAGAAAAGGAAATGAAGAAAAACATAATAGAAATTAAAGGTATGAAAAAATCTTATAAAGATATACAAGTACTCAAGGGAGTAGATTTAGAAATAGAGCAAGGAGGGATCTTTGCACTACTAGGATCCAATGGAGCAGGAAAAACAACAATGATTAGAATCATGGCTACTTTACTTAAAGCAGATGCTGGAAGTGTTGTGATAGATGGTTTTGATATTGAAAAAAATCCAGCAAACATTAGAAATTCTATCAGTCTTACTGGCCAGTTTGCTGCTATTGATGAAGTTTTGACAGGACGTGAAAATCTTGAAATGATAGCAAAGCTTAGACACCTTAAAAACCCAAAACAAGTAGCAGAAGAGTTAATTAATCGTTTTGGAATGTTAGAGGCAGCAGACCGCAGAGTGGGTACTTACTCTGGAGGCATGAAAAGAAGAATTGATATAGCTATGAGTCTTGTGGGAAATCCAAAGATTATTTTCTTAGACGAGCCAACAACAGGTCTTGATCCAGAAGCCCGTTTAGAAGTTTGGAAGATTGTAAAAGAGTTATCGGATAGAGGAACTACAGTATTCTTAACAACTCAATACTTAGAGGAAGCAGAACAACTTGCAGATAAAATCGCTATTCTTCATGGGGGGAAAATAATTGCCCTAGATACACTAGAAGGATTGAAAAAATTATTCCCACCTGCAAAAGTTGAATATGTTGAAAAACAGCCTACATTAGAAGAAATATTCCTAACAATCATTGGTAAAGGGGAGGAGAAATAAGTGGAATCTACAAATAGATATTTTTTAAAAGATATAAGTGTTATGTTTGGACGTTCTATGCGTCATATTTTTAGAAGTATGGATACAATTATTACAGTATGTATTACTCCAATTGCCATGATGTTATTATTCGTCTATGTATTTGGAGGTGCAATTAAAACTGGTACAGAAAATTATGTTGATTATCTATTACCAGGAATAATGTTAATGACTATTGGTAGTGGTATTGCATATGTAGCTTACCGCTTGTTTATAGATAAACAACATGGTATCTTTGAACGTTTCCACTCTATGCCTATAGCTCGTTCTACAGTATTATGGGGGCATGTATTAACTTCATTAATTTCTAATGGAATTTCTGTAGTAGTGATTATACTTGTTGCGTTATTAATAGGTTTCCGTTCTTCGGCAGGAATGTTAGGGTGGCTCGCGGTTTTTGGGATTCTTGGGATATTTACACTTGCTTTGACCTGGATTGCTGTAATTGCAGGACTTGCTGCAAAAACACCAGATGGTGCAGGTGCATTCGCTTACCCAATTATCTTCTTGCCATTTATCAGTTCAGCCTTTGTACCAACAGATACTATGCCGTTAGCAGTACGTGTCTTTGCAGAAAATCAACCTGTAACTCCTATCGTAGAAGCTATTCGTAATTTATTAGCAAATAAGCCGGTAGGAAATAATATATGGGTTGCCTTAGCTTGGTGTATAGCGATAATAGTTGTTGCTTATATATTTGCAATGAGGAGTTATAAGAAATTATAAGTTATGTTTATACTGAGCATAAATTAAAATTCTTTAGGCTCCTTAGGGCTTATAAATTACCATGTTACTTATATTGTTCTTAATTGCCATACTCATGAAAGGTTTGGTATTTAAAAGTTGATAATGGATTATACTGACTAAGTAAGAATAAGATAGTTATATTGACATATTTATTTTACTATGATAAAGTTAGGCTGTAAAAATTAAATATATCTTCAGGGCAGGGTGTGATTCCCTACCGGCGGTATAGCCCGCGAACCGTAAGGTTGATTCGGTGAAACTCCGAGGCCGACAGTAAAGTCTGGATGGAAGAAGATGAGTAGTATATTCTTGATGCATAGATCTATGCTTTTTACTGTAAATGAAAGTATAAAATTTTCAAGGTAGTTAAACTTAAGAATTTCAATTAGTTTAGAATTATTTTATGTCTATACAGTAAAAAATAAAACTTATTCGCCTGCCAAATTTTCCTCATGTTCATTCGGAAAGGCAGATGCGCAAAAAAGTTCACTGAAGAAGGTCACTTCAGCGACTTTTTTAACATAGTATTTATAATCAAGATATTTTGTGGATTGTTAGCGCCCTGAGAATTATTTCTCAGGGCTTTTTTAATGTATAGTGACACAATTTCTATGGTAATCAACCCTAGTATAAAGTTTTTAATTTAGATAAGGCTATATATTTCAATGGGGTTAGAAGTGTTTTTATGCCTATACATTAAAAAATAAAGTTTATTCACCTGTAGGTTCTTCCATATATAAATTTATAAATGCAGATGCATTAAAGGGTCGCTGAAGAAAATTACTTCAGCGACCTTTGTCATTTTTTATAACTGATTGGAGTGATGATATGGATATTAAGTACATGAAAAGAGCGATTGAACTAGCTAAAAAAGGGGCTGGATACACAAATCCTAATCCGATGGTAGGTGCGGTCATAGTAAAAGATGGCAGAGTAATCGGTGAGGGATATCATGAGGTTTATGGAAGTCATCATGCGGAGATTAATGCCTTTTTAAATGCTACAGAGGATGTTAAAGGTGCAACTATGTACGTTAATCTTGAACCTTGCTCTCACTATGGTAAGACCCCACCTTGTGCCAGGGCAATAGTGGAAAAGGGGATAAAGAAAGTAATTATAGGGATGGAGGATCCTAATCCGTTAGTAGCTGGGAGAGGAATAAAGATTCTTAAAGAGGCTGGTATAGAGGTAGTCACTGGAATTCTTGAAGAGGAAGGAAGAAAGCTTAATGAAGTATTTATTAAATATATAACAACAAAGATTCCCTTCTGATTGAAGGATATATTGAAGAGGAGGCTTAGTTTTTGATGTTTACTGGATTGGTAGAAGAAATAGGTAGAGTTGAGTCAGTTGTTAAATCTGCAAAATCAGCAAGGATAGTTATTAAAGCTAAAACTGTTCTAGAAGGCGTAAAGTTAGGAGATAGTATCTGCACCAATGGTGTATGTCTTACTGTAACCTCCTTTGACAGTTCTAGCTTCACCATAGATGCAATGGCAGAAACCATGAGACGAAGCAATTTGAAAAATCTTTCACCAGGTGATGAAGTCAATCTTGAAAGGGCTTTAAGGGTAGGAGACAGACTGGGAGGTCATATTGTAAGTGGTCATATTGACGGAATTGGAACTATAGAAGATTACCAGCGGGAAGACAATGCAGTATGGATTACAGTTAGTGCTTCATCAGAACTTGTAAGATATATTGTCCAAAAAGGTTCTATTGCAATGGATGGAGTAAGTCTTACAGTGGCATATGTAGATTATTCAGTATTTAAGGTTTCTATTATTCCCCACACTAAGGACATGACTACATTGCTTCGTAAGAAAATTGGAGACGAGGTAAATCTTGAGTGCGATATGATAGGGAAATATATTGAGAAGTTTATTGGTGCTAAAGAGCAGTCAGCAGTTAAAAAAGATATAGATTTTAATTTTTTAAGTGAAAATGGATTTGCATAAATATTAAAGGAGGATTGAAAATAATGAAATTTAATTCTATTGAGGAAGCAATTGAAGATATCAAGGCAGGAAAAATGATTGTTGTAGTTGATGATGAAGATAGAGAAAATGAAGGAGACCTTATTATAGCGGCAGAAAAGGTAACACCAGAGGCTATAAACTTTATGGCGAGGTTTGGTAGAGGGCTTATCTGTATGCCAGTTACTGGAGAGAGATTAAGGGAACTGAACATTCTTCCTATGGTGGAGAAAAATACAGATTCCCATGAAACAGCCTTTACTGTATCAATAGATGCTGCGGAAACATCTACTGGAATATCAGCTTATGAGAGAGCTGCAACAGTACTCAAGGTTATTGACCAAAATTCGTCAGAGATGGATTTTAAGAGACCAGGGCATATGTTTCCCTTAGAAGCTAAAGAGGGTGGGGTATTAAAAAGAGCTGGACATACAGAGGCAGCAGTAGATTTAGCAAGAATGGCAGGCTTTAGTCCAGCAGGAGTTATATGTGAAATAATGAATGAAGATGGAACTATGTCTAGACTTCCACAACTTATGGAGTATGTAAAAGAGCATGATCTTAAAATAATAACAATTGCTGATCTCATCGCTTATAGAAGAAAAAATGATTCATATGTAAATAGAGTGACAGAGGCAAAGCTTCCTACAAAGTATGGTGAATTTAAAATGATAGGCTATGAAAACACTCTAAATAGTGAGCATCATGTTGCTTTAGTAAAAGGTGATATTTCAGATGAGGAGCCAGTTCTTATAAGAGTTCACTCTGAATGTCTCACTGGTGATGCCTTTGGATCCTTAAGATGTGATTGTGGAGAGCAGTTTGCAGCAGCTATGAAAGAGATAGAAAAGGAAGGCAGAGGAATACTCCTTTATATGAGACAGGAAGGAAGAGGTATAGGGCTTATAAATAAGATTAAGGCCTATGCATTACAAGATTTAGGGATGGATACTGTAGAAGCAAATCTTGCCTTGGGATTTCCGGCAGATTTGAGAGACTACGGTATTGGAGCTCAGATTCTTTCAGACCTTGGAGTAAAAAAAGTAAAACTTATGACCAATAACCCAAAGAAGGTTTCAGGACTTATAGGGTATGGGATAGAAATTGTAAGCAGAGTACCAATACAAATGAATCATAACGAAAAAAATGAGTATTATTTAAAAACTAAAGAGAAAAAACTTGGACATATATTGGATTTCAGTGAAAACAATTAAGTTAAATATAGATAAATCAGTTCCAAGTAAAGATTTCGATGGTTCTACGAATCTTTATTTGGATAAATCCTAATATGGAGTAGTTTATCTACAGTCAATTTATATAAAAATTAATAGTTTATAAATTTAATAAAAAGATTAAAAAATGGAGGAATTTAAAATGAAAATGTATGAAGGAAAATTAGTAGCAGAAGGATTAAAGTTTGGTATTATTGTAGGCAGATTTAATGAATTCATCGGAGGGAAACTATTAGGAGGTGCTTTTGACGCTTTAAAGCGCCATGGTGTAGAAGAAAATGAAATTGAAGTAGCATGGGTTCCAGGAGCATTTGAGATTCCGCTCGCAGCAAAGAAAATGGCTAAATCAAATAAGTATGATGCAGTTATCTGTCTTGGAGCCGTAATAAGAGGGGCAACACCTCACTTTGATTATGTAGCAGGTGAAGTATCAAAGGGGATTGCAAGTGTATCCTTGGAAACAGAGGTGCCAGTAATATTCGGTGTAGTAACCACTGATACAATTGAGCAGGCAATCGAGAGAGCAGGAACAAAGGCAGGAAATAAGGGATACGATGCAGCAGTTACAGCAATTGAAATGGCAAACCTGTTTAAACAGTTTTAATATCAGGGAGTGTTAAGCCTGATTGCTGATTATTTGAGGGAATTTTTTTAAAAATAAATCAATGTAGTTAGATAGTACTCTAAGTGATTGCATTACTATTTCTATCTTTTATAACAAAATAATTATTTTCCAACAGGTGTTTTATTTGAAGTTGATCTTTATGAGGAGCATCGATATAAGAATCATAAAAAGCAATTTTTAACTAAATAATATTATAAATGTTTTTAATCCATCTGCTTCAGAATAAGTAAGATGCAGCTTTATAATGTTGTTTTGGATGACAAAGGAAATAATAAATTCGTTATCGTAAAAGCAAAGTGTATAAACTGAAGAATCATGAATTTTCGCTATTGGATTGGTGGTATATACAGATGGAATATCCTTAAAATGTAACTTGAAAATATAGTTGACATTGATATAACTCTAAGTGCTAACATTTATATAAAGTACAATCAAAGAACTTTTAAAGCGCTTTATAAAGTTAGAAAGAGTACGAGATGTATATAAAATACATGATGCAGATAATTTGAATAGTTATAAGATGATAGGAGTTGTTATTATGGCAGAAGGAATAAAACGAAATTGGACTGCAGCTGATATCCCATCACAAAAAGGTCGTAGGGTAGTTGTTACAGGAACTGGTGGAATTGGATATGAAACTGCATTGGAGATGACTCGAGCAGGAGCAGAAGTTATAATGGCTGGTCGAAATAAGGACAAGGGAGCAGAAGCAATCAGAAAGATTAAAGCATTAAATCCAAAAGGGAATATACGCTTTGAAAAACTTGATCTTGCAGATCTTTCTTCGATTGAATCGTTTGGGAAAAAGATGAGAGCAGAACTTAAAAGCTTGGATATTCTTATAAATAATGCTGCGGTAATGAATCCACCTAAGCGTTTGGTTACTAAGGATGGATTTGAACTGCAAATAGGTACAAATTACCTTGGACATTTTGCATTGACAGCTCAGTTACTCCCTCTTTTAAAGCATGGTAATAAACCGAGGGTAATTAGTTTGGGCAGTATTGCTAATCGTTCAGGTGTTATAGATTTCAATAATTTTCAATCAGAACAAGATTACAAACCAATGGTAGCCTACTCTCAAACAAAGCTTGCATGTCTAATGTTTGCATTTGAATTACAGCGTAGAAGTGATGTAGCTGGATGGGGAATTACCAGTATTGCAGTACATCCGGGTATATCAAGGACTGAATTGATTCCAAATGGATCAGGAAAGAATAGTGCTGCAGGAATTGCCCGTCGCTTATTTGGACCAATATTGTTTCAACCAGCAGCTCATGGGGCTTGGCCGTCACTTTATGCGGCAACAGCTCTTGAGGCAAAAGGCGGAAGCTATTATGGACCATCTCGAATGAATGAAATGAGAGGATATCCTACCTTTGCGAAAGTTCCTCCACAGGCAGAAGATACTCAGGTTGCGAAAAAACTTTGGGAAGTATCTGAGAAGCTTACAAATGTAAAGTTTGTTTAAGGTAAAACATAAATTTTTAAATACATCAACATTAAATATATATTAGTACTCATAATTAAATTACTAAAGCAAGGTATACTACATTGAAATTTCGTAGAATGCCTTGCTTTTTTGCGTTATTATTTTTCATCTTGTTTTGAAAATATATCAGAAAAAGATGAACCATCATCTGAATCATAAAGAGCAATTTTTAAATCTATAATATTTAAATTTTTCTTTAAACTATCTATTTGGTTTAAAACATCTTTTCGATGGTCAATCATAATTTGCTTTCTTTGTGAATTAGTTTTGGTTCCTTGCATAGCTAAATCAATATAATTTCTAATATCCTTAATTTGCATTCCGGTATTTTTTAAACAGCAAATAAGTTTAACAACATTTAAATCTGAATCACTAAACTGTCTACTTCCAGAACTACTTCTTGAAACAAAAGGTAATAGACCTTCCTTATCATAAAATCTAAGGGTATGAGGTGAAACATTACAAATATCAGCAACTTCATTTATTGAATACATTGATTTATTCTCCTTACAATGATTATATATAGATTTTCGAAAAGTACTTTGAGTTAGATTGAACTCTAAGTGTTAATGTTAGTATAAAATTAATACTTAAAATTTACAAGTAGTTAGTATGAAGAAAAGAAGACATGGTGATTTTAGATAGTCTTAAGATAATTGTGAATTGAAAAATTAGAAATAAAGGGTATCTTGATGTTCTTATTATAGGAATATTACTTAAATCTGTAAATTATAAACGAAGTGATATATTTATAATTTATTTTATTAAGTTAACAAAAAACTCATAAATAATTCTGTAATCCCGCCTCCTAAAGCATATATACCTTTTAGAACAAATAATAAAATATCAGGGAGCATGAGATTTATGAGAGAAAGAAAATATGTAAAGTTCAGAGTTGATATGTATGAGGATACTAAATTTAAAATAATAGACATGAAGCCAGAAAGAGATGTTATTCATTATATATGGAACAGACTGGTTTTGCTTGCAGGAAAGGTTAATTTAGAAGGTGACTTGTTCTTTTCAAAAAATATTGAATATACAATAGAGACTTTAGCGATAGAATTTAATAGAGATGCTTCTCAAATTAAGCTCGCACTAGAAGTTTTTATTGAATTAGAGATGATTGAATTAACTGATGATAAGGTATATAAAGTGAAAAATTTTGTTAAGCATCAAAATATTAAGGTGAAGAAAAAAGGGATATACAAGAATGAAGGTATTGAAATAAAAAATGTTGCAATTGAGTTAAATGAAGATTGTAGTGATCAAGTAAAAGATTCTAAATATGAAAGTTTCAGACAACAGGTAGGAAAGGCTAAAGATAAGAATAACAACGAAGACAATGGTAAAGATAATGACAATATAAGTATTAATAGCAGTGCAGAGGCTGAGGAAGAGTCTAACGGAGAAACCTTAGAATGTAAAAATAAAGAGGTTATTTTGATTGACGAGGGTAAAGAGCATACGGATGAGAGCAGCAATTTACTGGAATCTAGCTCTAAACAATTAGAAACCAAAAAGAGTGTACGGATAAATAAAAAGAAGAAAAAAAGTAAATCGAGAGCTAATCATATTGATGAAATAGTTAGCTATGATGAAATTGCTGTTGACGTAGAAGATGGTTTTGCTGATAGAACAAAATCTTTAGGAAAATATGAAACAAGTATTGCGGAATGGTCCTTTGGATGATAAAGATGTACCAGTTTGAATTGAAAAGATATTTACACAAATTTCAAAATATGATATTATAAAGAAAAAGTTATTGAAAGGGGAAAGTAAGTTATGACACCAGCTAATTGCTAATATTAATTTGATTAAAAATTAATAGTTATTTTGTAATGAGTTTTAATTTGCCTAATTATAGTTAGGTCTTGTTGTTGTACTCTTTATGGAATAAGGCATTTGGAAGGTAGCTTACTTTACTGAAATAGATATTTTAATTTATTTGTTTAATATTTCAATAATGTTTTGGGATATTTATAAACTTCTTTAGGAAGTTGATGATTAGAAATTTAAGCTTAATAAGATAATGATTGTTAGAATATGGATCTAGTATGAATATTATTTTGCTTATTATATGTATTGATTTATGGTTATAGCTGTTTTTATGGTGTAAGGTTTGGTCTTATATCTTGAAAAACTAGCATAACTGTGAACTGTGTATGAATCTAATCTGGATAAATTATAATAAAAGCAAATTTTGGACTGTAGGAGGAATTATCTTCTTACAGTCCTTTTTAGCGTTTAGTAAAAAGTAGTTTTTCTAATTATAACTCTTT
Source organism: Clostridium fungisolvens (assembly GCF_014193895.1). Taxonomy (NCBI): domain Bacteria; kingdom Bacillati; phylum Bacillota; class Clostridia; order Eubacteriales; family Clostridiaceae; genus Clostridium; species Clostridium fungisolvens. Next base: position 133,940 of record NZ_BLZR01000001.1, read on the forward strand.
GCCTAAGCATCATTAAAGCATCGGATGAATAACCACTTAATTTTAACACAGTGCTTTAACAGTCATTTAGACTAAAAAGAGATATTGTATATGCCTATTCATAGAAAGAGTAATCTAGATTATAGATGAAAGAAGGAATAGTTATGTTTGAATTATCATTAAATGGTGTAAAGAAATATATGGAAGCAACTCAAGTAACTGAAAATATAACTTTTGAAGTTTATTCAGGAGAAAAGGTTGGTATAGTAGGAGCAAATGGAAGTGGAAAGAGCACTATCCTAAAATTAATAGCTGGGATTGAACCAATGAACTACTATCCTGGTTATCCTCAAACTTCAAGTTACGGATATGATGAAGGCTTTATTAATTTACCAAGAGAAGCTACCGTTGCATATCTTGAACAAATTCCTCAATATGATAATGGGCTAAGGGTTATTGATGTGTTGAACTTAGCCTTTAAAGAAGTTCATGATATAGAGGGGAAAATGCGTAAGCTTGAGGAAGAGATGAAAGTGCTCAGTGATTATGAGCTTGAAAGAGCATTGAAAAAATATAGTGCTTTAGTACAGCAATTTGAAGTTAAAGGTGGATATGAGATAGAAGAAAAGTTAGGAAAGGTATGCACAGGATTAAAATTTAATGAGAGCTTCTTAAACAAAGAGTTTAGTTTGTTAAGTGGTGGAGAAAAGACTACAGTGGTACTTGGAAAGCTTCTAATAGATAACCCAGATATACTGCTTTTAGATGAGCCCACAAATCATTTAGATATGGACTCTATTGAATGGCTAGAAGGCTATCTTAATGGATATAAGGGAATTGTAATTATTGTTTCTCATGATAGGTATTTCTTAGACAATGTAGTAAATAAGATTGTAGAGATTGAAGATATGGAATCCATGACCTACAAGGGTAATTATTCATCCTATGTAAGACAAAAAGAAGAGAATATGAGAATACAATTTGAGCAGTTTAGAGAACAGCAAAAACAGATAAATGCTATGGAAAAACAAGTGAAGGATTTGAGAGATTGGGCCATGAGGGCAGATAATAACAAATTCTTTAGAAGGGCTGAAAGTATACAAAAAAGACTGGATAAGCTAGAGAAAATTGATAAGCCGGTGTTTGATAAGCAAAATATGAAGCTAATCTTTAAGGCTACTGGAAGATCGGGTAATGAAACTATAAAGGCTGAAAAGTTGTCTAAGAGTTATGAAGACAAGGTGATTTTTAATAATGCAGAGTTACTGATTAACTATGGTGAAAGAGTAGCGCTTATTGGACCTAATGGATGCGGAAAAACTACTTTTCTAAAGATGCTTTTAGGAGAAGAGGTACCAGACTCAGGTAAAGTAGAGCTTGGAGCTAGTGTAAAGGTAGCATACCTGCCTCAAAACATTATTTTCGAAAATGAAGAGCTAACAATACTTGAATGCTTTAGGGATGATATCTATATACTAGAGGGAAAAGCAAGAGAATATCTCTCTAAGTTTATGTTCTATGGCAATAGCGTATTTAAGAAGGTTAAACATTTATCTGGTGGAGAAAAAATCAGGTTAAAGCTTGCTAAACTGCTTTATGAAGATATCAACCTTCTAATATTAGATGAACCTACAAATCATCTGGATATTGATTCTATAGAAACCTTTGAGGAAGCTCTAGAAGACTTCAAAGGAACTATATTCTTTATTTCCCATGATAGATATTTTATCAATAAAATTGGAGAAAAATTAATTGCTGTTGAGAATAATGGATTTAAGAGCTATCTAGGAAATTATGATTATTATAAAACTGAAAGAGGGAAGTTTAAGCAGCAGATTGTTGAAGTAGTGGTAGTAAAAACCGATAAGCCGAAGAAGGTAAGAAGTATAGATGAAAACAAGAAAAGAGAAGTGGAAAAAGAGAAAACTCTGAGAAAGCTTGAAAGCCTTGAAAAAGAAATAAATGATATTGATTTAGAGATGAGTAGTTTAGGAGTAAACTATGATGAACTCAATAAGCTTTATTTGAGAAAAGAAGAACTTAATAGAGAATTGGATGAGATCATGGAAGTGTGGCTAAGCTTTGAAGGTTAATTAAATGATAGATGTTGTGGTATAATATGGATAATGACTATAAAGAATAAGGCATTTGCAAAGATAGGAGAAATATTTGATGGATTCTATTCTGGTTATTGAAGATAATGAAGATGTAAATCATATGTTGGCTGAGTCACTAATGGATGAAGGTTATAATACGCAATCAGCTTTTACAGGTATAGAAGGACTTAATAAAATTAAAGATTTTAACTTTGATTTAATATTGCTTGATATTATGCTACCTTACAAAAGTGGAGATGAAATACTAAAGGAAATACGAAAGTTTTCTGATGTTCCTGTCATCATTATTTCTGCAAAGGATATGATTGGTACTAAGATAGATTTTTTGAGATTAGGAGCAGATGATTATATCACAAAGCCTTTTGATTTAGGAGAGGTAGTGGCTAGGATAGAATCTAATTTGAGGCGCTTTCGCAAGCAGATAAATGAAGCAAAAGTGTTTAAATATAAAGGAATATTGCTTGATGATAGTGCAAAGCGTGTTTGTGTAAATGGTGTTGAAATTGAACTTACTGCAAAAGAATATATGATATTAGAAATGCTTATAAAGCATCAAGGTAAGGTTTTTACAAAAGCAAATTTATATGAATCAATTTGGCAGGAAGAATATCTAGGTGATGATAATGCGGTGAAAACTCACGTTAGTAACTTACGTAATAAGCTTCATAAGGTAGATTGTGATGAGAAGTATATTGAAACGGTGTGGGGACTAGGGTATCGATTGTATAAAGAATAAATTATCTATTTCTTTATAATTAAATGAGGCTTCTTAACCTTTTCTAAACCTTTGAGCCTTAGACTTGAAGATATAGGGTTCCTAGCTCAACTATTAATTTATGCATGCCCGAAAATCTCCAGAAGCCGAGATTTTCGAACAAGTATAAATTAAGTTTCAACACAGGAACCATTTAGAAAGGACGTGTGAATAGATATGAAACAATTTGTTTTAAAAACAAATAACCTGACAAAAGAATATAATGGCGTTAAAGCCTTACAAGATGTATCGCTAACCTTAGAAGCAGGAAAAATATATGGCTTAATTGGACAAAATGGTGCTGGAAAATCTACCTTTATGAGACTTATTACAGGACTAGCTTTTCCTACTAAAGGAAGCATTGAGCTTTTTGGGCACACTGGAGAAGAATCTTTGCAAAAGGAAAGAAAAAGGATTGGAAGCATGATAGAGTATCCAAGTCTTTCTGAAAATATGACGGCAAAAGAGAATTTAAGGCTTCATAGGATTATGAGAGGCATTCCTAACAAAGAAGTAGAAGAGGAACTGTTAGCATTGGTGGGACTTAGTGGCACTGGCAAAAAGAAAGCTAAGGACTTTTCTCTTGGTATGAAGCAACGTTTAGGAATTGCTATTGCCCTTCTAGGACAGCCTGAACTGCTTATTCTGGATGAACCTATAAATGGACTTGATCCCCTAGGTATTGTTGAGATACGAAATCTGATAAAAAAGCTATCTGAAGATAGGCAAATGACCATATTGATATCAAGTCATAATCTTCCAGAGCTATATCAAACAGCAACAAATTATATTATTATACATCAAGGTGAAATTAAACAGACCTTAACCCTTACACAACTTGAAGAATGCTGTAGGCATCATCTTCTTATAAGTGCTTTAGAGCCAGAAAAGTTAGTAAGCACTTTAGAGATGAAACTAAATACTCAAAACTATAAAGTAATGCCTGACAAATCTGTTAAACTGTATGATTATGTAGATCAAAAAGAACAGGTTGCAAGAGTTCTATTTGAAAATGGAATGATAATTACAAATTTTTCAAGTGGAGGAGATACTCTAGAAGATTACTTTATCTCTATTGTTGGGGGTGGCAAAAATGTATAATCTAATCATTGCTGATTTATTTAAAATACGTAAGTCCAAGTCAATAAAAGTTCTATTTGGTATAACAACATTAAGTGCTGTTACCATGGTTACGATGGCATATTTAATACAACAAGGCAAAATTGATAAAACTATGAACGGAATAGGGTTCTTATTCTCTGATGTAAATATGATGAGCATTCTTGGAGCAACCATAGCAGCAATTTTTATTTGTGGAGATTTTGATAATAAGATAATACACGAAGCAATTGCAACTGGAAATAGTAGGATTACTGTATTGTTTGGAAAGATAATTGTTTTTTGTTGTTCTTTGTTATTTATTTTACTTCCATATATAATTGCTGTAGTTATTGCTATGAGTACAGGCTGTAAATTTAGTATGGGCTCAGTAGGAGTGGGGTTTTTGAATTTGCTAACAGTAGAGGCTGGTAAAAGTCTTTCTGAAGTAGTTTTATGGAAGCTCGTTGCTGCTATAGTAACGTTGATAATCATATATTTGTCGCAACTAAGCATATGTATACCACTAGCACTTGTGATTAAGAAGCCTGTTTTAGTAGTTGTTATTTATTATGGCTTTACGATCTTGTCTGCACAGCTTGTAAGATTAGGCGATAATTCTAAGGTATTCCATAATATCTTAGCCTGCACCCCATATGGAGGAAGTTACTCTTTTGTTGTATCAAGTACAGCATATACTGAACTTTTTAAGGCTATTTGCGCTAGTTTTATGTTTATGGCGGTGATGTTTACTATTGCATATTTGGGGTTTAGAAAATCAGAAATTAAGTAAAGATGAACCACTTCAATTTGAAAATATAAATTTAATTATGAAGTGGTTCATCTAAATATAAATTGGTGGTGAAAATATTGATAATTGCAGTTGTAATATTAAGCATAGTAGTTCTGTTATTAATTTTATATATAGTGTTTTTGCAACTGCAATTAAAAAATATTAACTATCAGTTGGTCAAACGATTAGAAGAGGATACTCATCAGAGTATTAGCTTAGAGCTAATTAATAAAGAATTAAATACATTGGTTTCTAATATTAACAGATGTCTAAAAGAAGATGAGACTCATCGTGTTGATTTGATCCAGAAAGAAAAATATTTTAAGGATATGATTGCAAATATATCACATGATTTGCGGACACCACTTACTGCTATTAAAGGTTATCAGCAGCTAATAGGTAAAGGAACTCTATCAAAAGAGCAGCTTCAGAAGCTTCAAATAGCACAAAAGCATGCAGATGAACTGGGGAGATTGATTGAAAACTTCTTTGAATATAGCTATCTTGTGAATACGGAACCGATTTTTAAATTGGAGAAGATAAATGTTACGAACCTGATGTCTGAGTGTCTTGTAGAATCCATAAATCTTTTTGAAGAAAACAACTTGGAAGTTCAGTTTGACGAAAAGTTCCCAATGTTTATTTTTGCTGACAAAGAAATGACTGTAAGAATCATACGAAACTTGATTAAAAATTGTATTCAACATTCTGCTAGTAATATACAAGTGGAAATACTAAGTGGAAAAACTGTAAGCATATCTTTTAAAAATCTTATAAAGAATACTTCGGGAATTGATGTGAAAAGACTCTTTGACCGATTTTATAGTGTAGATGAAGGAAGAGGTAAAAGTACAGGACTTGGACTAGCGATTGTAAAACTCTTAGCTGAGCAGATGGGCGGGAGTGTAGAGGCATTTTTACAAGATAAGATGCTTGAGATTCGAGTGAATTTACCAGGATTAGAAGAGTTTTGCCCCTAGTTAACGGTAATATAAAAGGTTATTGGTATGTTTAAAAATTGGATAGCTTACTATAAATTAATATAATTAATCTGTAGTATAAGAAAAGGGATGTCGCATTAGTATTAAAAAATACTGATGCGGCATCCTTTATTTATGCAGGCATTCACCATTAGTCTCAATTATATTTTTATAAGCGTAGTAGGACTTTTTCTTTTTACGCTCTAAAGTACCGTTTCCTAAGTCATCCATATCTACATAAATAAAACCATATCTTTTTTTCATTTCACCAGTTCCAGCTGAAACTATATCTATTGGCCCCCACCAAGTATAGCCCATTAGATCTACGCCATCAACAGTCACGGCTTCATACATTTCTTTAATATGCTTTTCTAGATAATCTATTCTGTAATCGTCATTGATGGAGTTATCATCTTCCATGGCGTCAACATTTCCCATGCCATTTTCAACTATGAATAATGGCTTTTGATAACGATCATACAGTTCATTTAGAACAAATCGAAGACCTTTAGCATCAATTGGCCACCCCCATGGAGTTTCTTCTAAATAAGGATTAGAGTCGCCTTGCTGTCCTCCAGTGGTAACTGTTTTTGCACCATTTCTATTGTAAGTTGTAGTACGGTAATAAGAGAATGCAAAGTAGTCACTAGGGAAATCTCTAAGAATTTCATCATCACCGTCAGCTTTTTGCAAGGTAAAGTTATACTCATCAAAGATAGCCTCACTATAGCTTGGATAATAACCTCTTAGCATTACATCTGCATATAAATAAGCTCTTCTTCTAAAATCATAGGCTCCAAATACATCGTCAGGATGGCAGGTTGCAGGATAGATACCGCTTAAAGCTAACATACAGCCTATTTTGAAATCAGCATTAATCTCATGTCCTATTTTATTTGCATAACTACTAGCTATCATTAAATGATGTAAGGCCTGGAATTTAGCACGAGCTTCTTCGTCAGGTAGTTTTATATGTATTCCTGCGCCTTTTTCAACATTAACATCTGTCAAATCTTCACTTGCTGAATTGAGACCTAATGTCCAATAACCACCAAGAACATTAATTTCATTGATTGTAATCCAATACTTAACCTTATCTTTATATCTTGTGAAAACTGTTTCGCAATATTTTGTATAAAAGTCAATTAATCTACGATTAGCCCAACCACCGTAAACATCTGCCAAATGCTTAGGCATGTCAAAATGAAGAATAGTTACAACGGGTTCAATATTATATTTTAATAGTTCATCAAATACACTATCATAGAATTTTAATCCTTCCTCATTTGGTAAAGCATCATCACCATTAGGAAATATTCTAGTCCAAGATATGGACATTCTATAGCATTTAAGCCCCATTTCAGCCATTAATTTAATATCTTCCTTATAATGATGATAAAAGTCAGTTGCCTTATGACTAGGATAATATTGATTCTCTTTTAATATACTTTTAGCACCTTTAGGCAAAGACATTCCTAAAATAATACTATTTTCATTTCCCTTCGTATCCATATAGTAGATTTTTCTAGGTGAAGAGTTGCTACCGTTAGTTATTAAATCACTTAAGGCTAAACCTCTGCCACCTTCATTATATCCCCCTTCATATTGGTTAGCTGCAGTTGCGCCACCCCACAAAAAGTTTTTTGGAAATCTCTTTTTCATGTTTACCTCCTTTTAGAATAAGCATTTCTATAACATTGCTATCTTTTTACAACAATATAATTTAGTTTATTTACTCATGAGAAAAGTATATAGCAGATTATAGGTTTTGGGTTAAAAGTTTCAGAATATGAAAAACGATTGCAAAATATTAAACGTAAGAAAATTAAAATTATAAGGCAGTTTCAACGCTAATCCATCTGAGAAAATCATTTAATTCTAAATAGCTCGCTCATATAGCATCTCCTGAATAAGAACTTAATTTTACTAATATTTTAAACGTAGCTAATTATTAATAGAACGTAAAAGTTTAAATTGGAAATTAACATATTTGTATATATAATGTTAATAAAATTAAATGATTGATTCGTAATTATATAATGGTTGATATAATAACTTCAATAAAAAGATATATAGTTTCATATTGACGAAAAAAGTGTGTAGTATTACAAACCAATTAGCATAATAGTCTACTTTTTTTAGAATATAGAAAATAGTATAGTAATGTTATTAAATCGTTTACTGAAACTTGAGATATGCTTATGTTTTAAATATAAAAGTACAATTCTGCAATACTTCTAACGCTCTCTATATTAAATAACAAATCATATACTTTCGCAGCTTTATATAGATGTACCACTTCGAACCGAAATCTATTTTTAAAACTCTCACGGCTTCTGGTGAGAGAATTTAAAAATAACAAGTTTTATTTCGAAGTGGTACATCCATGGATGTACCAGTTCAATCTGATAAATTAAGAAACCTGGATTAAATCTCATGAGTTGAAACTAATATTAAATTGCTAATTTTTAAATTTATAGTTAGTTGAGCGAATTTCATGTAATTATAAATTTAATTATTAAGATTAAAAATTTAAAATGGAGGTAAAAAAATGAGAAGAGTCTTTAAAAAGTTAGCGACTATCTTTTTAGCAACCACTGTAGTGCTTGCGCAAGGTTTAGTACTTTCAAAGACATCTTATGCTGCAGATGCAGCAAACTTAGCACTTGGGAAATCCATAGTTGCGAGCAATTATACTCAAACCTATGTAGCTACCAATGCTAATGACGGAAATGTTAATACTTATTGGGAGGGGGCTTCATACCCTAGTACTTTAACTGTTGACCTTGGAACAGTTCAATCTGTAAATAAGGTGGTATTAAAACTGAATCCTGATAGTGCTTGGGCAAAGAGAACTCAAACCCTATCAGTACTAGGAAGCACAGACAATTCAACTTATAATACGCTTGTTGCAGCCACTACTTATACCTTTGACCCTGCAACAGGTAATTCGGTAACAATAAATTTCTCTAGTACAAGCCAGAGATATATTAGATTAAATATTACTGCTAATAGTGGTGCTACTGGAGGACAAGTAGCTGAATTTGAAGTTTATGGTGCTGGAACAACAACAGGTACTCCTGATTTAGTTGTTACAGATATAACTTGGAATCCTGCAAGTCCTGCAACAAATAATGAAGTTACTTTTAGTGCAGTAATAAAAAATCAAGGAACTGGTGCAACACCTGCTGGAGTTAAGCATGGACTTAGTATATTTGTAGATGGAACTCAAGTTAATTGGTGTGATACCTTTAATTCTTCTATACCAGCAGGAGGAACTGCTACTTTAACCTGTAACGGTGGACCAAGTTCTAAAGCTACTTGGACTGCTACAAGTGGAACTCATACTGTTAGAGCATTCATTGATGATGTAAGTTTAATAGCCGAATCAAATGAAAGTAATAACAACTTAGAAAAGAGTATTACAGTTTCTACTACAACTATACCACCAAGTGGAAATAAGTATGAAGGTGAAGCAGCTACACTTTCAGGCGGAGCAAAAATAAATACTGATCATACTGGATACTCAGGAAGCGGATTTGTAGATGGAATTCAAACAGCAGGAGCATCACAGGCATCATTTAATGTTAATGCTGCATCAGCAGGTTATTATGATGTAGATTTAAGATATGCAAATGCATACAATGGTAATCCAATGACATTAAGTGTTTATGTTAATGGTACTAAGGTAAAACAAACCTCTCTTCCAGCCTTAGCTGATTGGAACACTTGGGGAGATAAAATAGAAACTCTATCCTTAAATTCAGGAAATAATACAATAGCTTATAAATATGATACAACTGATACTGGTAATGTAAATATAGATTATATCACTGTAAATTCTTCAACATCAGCTAAAGCAGACTTAGTAGTAACAGGTTTAACCTTTGCTCCAACTAACCCAACTGCTGGACAAACTGTAACCTTTACTGCAACAGTTAAAAATCAAGGTGCTGCAGCTACTACAGCTGGTCTAAACAATGTTGTTGGATTCAACATTGGAAGTACAAAGGTGACTGGTTCTACTACTGCATCAATTCCAGTTGGTGGAACAACAACAGTTACTGGAACTTGGACATCAGTTGCAGGAACCTTTACACCTTCTGCTAATGTAGATGATACAAACGTTATAATTGAAAGCAATGAAACAAACAATTCTTATACAAGCTCAACACAATTAGTGGTTACAGCACCAACTAAACCGGATTTAGTGGTTACAGACGTATCATGGAATCCATCAAATCCTCAAACAGGAAATATAGTTACTTTAACTGCAACTGTTAAAAATCAAGGCGCAGCAACAACTGCAGGTGTAGCAAATGTTGTTGGTTTTAATGTAGGTAGTACAAAGGTAACTGGTTCAACTACTTCATCTATAGCAACTGGTGCAACAGCTACAGTAACTGCAAGTTATACAGCAGTAGCAGGAAGCTACACAGTTTCAGCAAATGCTGATGATACCAATGCTTTTGCAGAAATTGACGAAACAAATAACTCTTATACTAGCGGAACTCAAATGGTAGTAACAACTCCACCAGCTCCAGGAAGCCGTGGAGCTACAGTTCCTTATACAAGATATGAATCAGAAGACGCTTCAATAGGAGGAGGCGCAGTATTACGTACAGCTCCAACCTTTGATTATTCCCTTACTGCTTCTGAGGCTTCAAATCAGAAGTATGTAGCTCTTCCAACTAACGGTTCCTATGTAGAATGGACTGTAAATCAAGGCGGTGCAGGGGTTGATATGAGATTTACAATGCCTGATACAGCTGATGGAATGGGGTTAAGTGGATCCTTAGATTGTTATGTAAATGGTACAAAGGTTAGTACTATTTCACTAACTTCATATTATTCATGGCAGTACTTTACAAGTGATCAGCCAGCTGATGCTCCAAATGGAGGTCAAGCAGCCTTTAGATTTGATGAAACTCACTTTAAACTTCCTACAGCCCTTAAAGCTGGAGATAAGATAAGAATCCAAAAGACAAATGGCGATAGTATTGAATATGGAGTGGACTTCTTAGAGATAGAGCCAGTTCCAGCTGCAATTTCAAAACCAGCTAATTCACTTTCAGTAACAGATTATGGCGCAACACCAAACGATTCTACTGATGACCTTACAGCTTTTAACTCTTGTGTAAGTGCAGCAGCATCTTCAGGAAAAACTGTATATATCCCTGAGGGTAAGTTTAACTTAGGTGGTATGTGGACTATAAATGCAAATAATATAACTATCACTGGTGCTGGAATGTGGTATACAAACCTTCAATTTACATCACCAAATTCAGCAAGTGGTGGAATATCCTTAAGAGTTACAGGAACAATTGATTTCAGTAATGTATATATGAACTCTATGCTTAGAACTAGATACAACCAAAATGCAATTTACAAAGCATTTATGGATAACTTCGGCACAAACTCTCGCATCCATGATTTCTGGGAAGAACATTTTGAATGTGGTTTCTGGGTAGCAGATTATGCTCATACTCCAGCTATACCAGCAGATGGATTAATAATATCCAATGGACGTGTTAGAAATAACTTAGCTGATGGTATAAACTTCTGCCAAGGTACTAAAAACTCTACAGTTCAAAACTGCAGTGTAAGAAACAATGGTGATGATGGATTAGCAATGTGGCCAGACAGCACAATGAATGCTCCAATGGAAGTAAACAATACCTTTAGTTATAATACCATCGAAAATAACTGGCGTGCAGCTGCAATAGCTATTTTCGGAGGCTCAGGACACAAGGCAACTAATAACTATATTAAGGATTGCTTTATGGGATCAGGTATAAGATTAAACACAGTATTCCCAGGATATCATTTTGAAAATAACACAGGAATTACTTTCTCAGACACTACAATAATAAACTCTGGTACAAGTAAGGATTGTTATAACGGAGAAAGAGGTGCTATAGACTTAGAAGCATCAAATACAGGAATTAAGAACATTACTTTCTCAAATATAGATATTATCAACGCTCAAAGAGATGCAATACAATTTGGATATAGTGGTGGTTTCTCTAATATTAACTTCAATAATATTACTATAGATGGAACAGGAAAAGACAATATAACTACTTCAAGATTCTCACAACCGCATTTAGGTGAAGCTATCTACACTTACACAAATAACGGATCAGCTACCTTTACTAATCTAACCATGAGAAATATTGAAGCAACCGATCCTTATCTAATCCAGAATGGATTTGTCCTAACAGTAAAATAAACTAAATATATATAATCAAAAAGGATATGTGAATCATTGATGAATCACATATCTTTTTTGCCATTTTAGTTAGAAGTGAAAAGTTAAGCAGCTCTTTAAATTAACTAAAAAAAGAACCCTAATCCAAATAAAAGCTACTTTGGTTAATAGGAGATTATTAATATAATTATGTTGTTGAAGTTAATAGGCTTTGATATACATTGAAGTTAATTACTATAGATAAACTACTTCACGTTGAAAATTATGAAAGCAAATATTCGCAGAATAATCAAAGTTTTTATTTTGAATCTAGAGACTGAAGCAGTTTATCAATTCCCCGTATGAAAACAATTACGATTTAAAATTCAATTTATACATACTAAGGATATTTATAAAGTTCCTAACTCAACTATTAATTTATACATGGCTGAAAATCCCCAGAAGCCGGGATTTTCGAACAAGTATAGACTAAGTTTCGATATAGGAACTCTTATTAGTAATATTTTTGCAATACAAGGAGAAATAGATATGAACGAAAAATTTAGCAGTAGCAGAGTAAAAGGTTTTTTGAGAGCAGAAGGCAAATCCATAGTAAATGAAGATGGAGAGGAAATCATACTAGCTGGATGGGGACTTGGAAATTGGCTTCTTCAAGAAGGATATATGTGGAAGGCTAAAAATACCAGGTTTGATAGACCACACCGTATAGAAGCGGTAATAAGAGAATTAGCTGGAAGTAAATATTCAGAAGAATTTTGGAAGAAGTTTAGGGAGAATTATATAACAAAAGAAGACATCAGACTTATGGCAGAACAAGGATACAATTCTGTAAGAATCCCTTTTAATTGGCGTATTTTTATGGAAAGTGAGCCAGGACTAGTATGGAAAGAAGAGGGTTTTAAACTTCTAGATCAATGTATAGATTGGTGTGAGGAATATAAGATTTATGTTTTCCTAGATTTGCATGGTGCTCCGGGTGGACAAACTGGTGCAAATATAGATGATTGTATTGATGATATACCTAGATTATTTATAGATAAAGACAGCTGGGATAAGGGAATTAGCTTATGGAAGAAGTTAGCTGAGCGATATAAGGATAGATGGATTGTTGGAGGTTATGATTTATTAAATGAGCCAATAAGACCAGGCTCTCAGCAGGTTAAGAATGTAGACTACTTATTGCCAAGATTGGTTAAGTTCTACGAGGAAGTAATTGTAGCCATTAGGCAAATAGATACAAAGCATATGCTATCTATTGAAGGTCATCATTGGTCCACTGATACAAGTATATTCTATAAAAAGTATGATGATAACATGGTTATACATTTCCATAGATATGCCTGCTTACCACAAATAGATTCCTTAAAGGAATTTATAGAAGTTTCTCATAGATTAAATGTTCCTTTATGGCTAGGTGAAACTGGTGAAAATATACATCAGTGGTACACAGCCTTATACCCATTATGCGCAGAATTAAATATCGGCTATAATCTGTGGCCTTGGAAAAAGATGAGTTGCACTAACTCTCCATATTCTATAGAATGGCCCGAGGGCTGGGATAAGATAATCGGATACATTGAGGGGGAAGCACATCCAGGCTACGAAAAAGCTGCTGAAATATTAAATGTCTATTTAGAAAATATAAAAGTTGAGAACTGCAAGTATAATTCTGAAGTTAGAAGTCATGTGTTTAGAACTCCAGGGTGTACAGTTCGTGCCACTGATTTTGATGAGCTTCCTGGAAAGGGAAAGTCATATAGCGGGCTAAGTAAAGAAGGAAATATGTATAAGTACAGAGATAACACAGGAATGAAAATAATAGAAGAAACACCAGTAGAACAGCTTGAAAGAAGATTTGTTTTTGACTGCCTGTGGGACAGATTTATATTAGAGCTAAAAGATGATGAATTTGTGACGTATTCAATAAATGATACCTCAAATGACAGCAGTATTTCATTTGTGTATCGCTGCGACGAGCCTGTAAATATGTCCATAATGCAGGATTCCAGAGAATTATGTACGCTAGATTTAGGCATAACTAAGGACAAGAAGACAATAGAACCAATTTCCATTTCAGAAGCTAGTGAGTCTAAAATTAAGATTATTGTAAATAAAGGTAGGTTGTATTTAGACGAAATTAATTTTATTTAAAATAAAAGATTAGTTTTAAAGATGTACCACTTCAATCCGAAATCTATTTTTAAAACTCTCACGGGTTCAGGTGAGAGAATTTAAAAATAATAAGTTTCAATATGAAGTGGTGCATTTAAAGATGTACCACTTCAATCCGAAATCTATTTTTAAAACTCTCACGGGTTCAGGTGAGAGAATTTAAAAATAATAAGTTTCAATATGAAGTGGTACATCTATATAAGGGAGTAAAAAGAAATTTTTACTCCCTTTTTTATGGGCTTATTATTTTAGCTAAAGCAAACATAAAAATTTATGCAAAATAAATCATCTTATGATAAATTTTGATATAATATACATATTAATGACAAAGCAAGTGAAATATGTTTAGTAATATATAGAGGTTAAAAAGCCGCTTTATATAACAATATAACATATGACAAATAAGGGGATGAGAAATTATGGAAGAAAATTCAATGAAAAACAACGGTCAAGAGTTTATGAAGGATCACTTAAAGAAAGTAAACAAGGTAGTAACAGGTATAATAACTTTACTATCTGTAGCTTTGATTTCTTTAGGGATATATCTAAAAACTCCAGCACTTTTCGCTACTGCAGGAATTATAGTAGTGATTTTAGTATTTTCTGTTTTATCAATTATTAAAAAGAAATATGAGATTTTAGTAGCGTACATAACAATCATTATTATGAGTATATCAACAGCTAACTCTACAACAGATGCAAATTCTGTATACTTAATTCTTTTGCCTATAAGTATTTCTGCTTTGTATCTAAATTCAAGTATATTTGTAATAAGCACTGTTTTAGCTAATTTAGCTGTAGTTGGAAAACTGGCATTTATAGGACAACTTAATACTACTGGAATACTACAAATAGTAATTGTTAATTTTATAGCTTTAATAATCTATTTCATGACTAAATGGGGAAAAGATCTAATTAAGTTAGCTGGTGTGGAAGCAAAGAAGGCAGGAAGTTCTTTAGAGGACTTAAAAGTTACTATGGGAGTGATAAACACTAATACAGTATCTTTAGGTGAAGATATATCAAGCTGCTTTACTAATCTACAATCTGTAAAAGAAATAAGTGAAACAATGGTTGACACAGTTAATGAAGTAGTTACTGGAGTGACAGGACAAGCTACAGCTATAAATGAAATAAGTAATATGATGAATACTGCGGATTTAAAGGTTTTAGAAACCCAAGAGATTTCAAAACAATTAGGAAATATTTCACATAAGACAAGCGAATTAGTATCTAAAGGTTCTGAAAAAATAATACAGATGGATAAGCAGATGAATATAATAAGTACTGCTGTAACTGAATCCGTTGCTACAGTAACTGAGTTGCAGGACAATATGGACATTATAAATAACTTTTTATCATCAATCGTACAAATTGCAGAACAAACAAACTTATTAGCATTAAATGCTGCAATAGAAGCAGCTAGAGCAGGAGAGTCAGGTAAGGGGTTTGCAGTAGTAGCAGATGAAGTAAGAAAGCTTGCAGAGGAAAGTGCTGATACTGTAAAGCAAATCAATGAAGTTATAAACACAATAAATAATAAGACTAAAAAGGTTTTAGAGTCAGTGCAAAATGGAAATGAAGCTGCGCAAATTGGAGAAACAATCACAAAAGAGGTAAATGAAAGCTTTGAAAAGATCCAGAAAGCATTTATAGAAATTGATAAAAACATATCAACAGAACTTAAAGCTATAGAAAACACTAAGGTAATATTTGATAAAGTAAGTAGAGAGTCTGAAAGCATGGCAGCTATCGCACAAGAGCATTCAGCAGCTACTGAAGAAATGCTTGCAACTATTGAAGAGAATAATTCAAATGTAGATAATATATTTAATTTAATGAATAAAATTAATGATTCAAGTGAGAACTTGAGAAATACAATGAAGCAAGAATAGAGATATACATATTAACTGTAATTAAGTGGTTATGCATCCAATGCTTTAATGAGCTTGCGCAAAGAATTAATAAGATTTTTTCATATTGCATGGCTAAAACTGTAAACTCACTACGTTCGAACAGTACAGTTTATTAACGCCATTCCATCTGAAAAAATCATTTAATTCTAGTTGCTCGCTCATAGAGCATCTCCTGCATAACCACTTAATTTTAATAATAATATTAAGAATATTTCAAAATTAAAGAGTAATATAAGAAAGTATTATAAACCAGATGGTTATAAATTTTTAGAATAAAAGCTATGCATAATAAGGAAAATAATTTTCTTATGTGTATAGCTTTTGTATTTGTATACATCTGAAATAGTTCCTTATTATTATTTTCTACATTTTTATAATAGCTGTACTTAGGTGTTTGTAAGTGGTTTACTAAGGTTGGTATAGGGAAGAAGAAATTACTTCTGTGGTAGCTAAAATAATTTTAGAAACAAAAAATTAACATATGAAAACCTATACCTATATATACAAATTGTTTTTAACCATAATAAAAGGAGTATAATAATGTGTGGAATTTAGATTTGTTTAAACAGTGTACGAATATCTTTGAATATGTACAAATTAACTATTTAAGTTTGAACTCTATAGATGAAAGAAGGTATATATTTAATGAATTTATACAGCAAGTATTTTAAAAAGTACAAGGCTCCTTTTTTGACTGCTGTTTTTTGCGTTGCCCTTGAGGCTGTATGTGATTTGCTTGGTCCAACCCTTATGTCTAATATAGTTAATACGGGTATAGAGCAGGGTTCTCTTTCAAAGGTTTATTATTGGGGAGCACTTATGGTTTTAGTCACAATGATTGGTGCATGCTTTGCTGTAACTCGAAACATTTTGGCAAGTAAGGTATCACAACGTATGGGAGCAGATTTGAGATATGATTTATTCGAGAAGATTGTTCATTTCTCTGAATTAAGTGCAGATAAGCTTGAAAGTGGATCACTTATAACACGTATGACTAATGATACATCACAAATTACTCAATTTGTAAATGGAATCATGAGGATTTTTCTAAAAGCACCGATAACCTGTATTGGAAGTATTGTGCTTGCAAGTTTACTTAATTTTAGACTAAGTCTTATTATTTATAGTGTGGTTGCAGTGGTAGCTATACTTATTATAGTAAGTATGCAACTGAGCTACCCACGTTTTTATAAATTGCAACAAGCTATGGATAAAGTTAACTCAGTAGTTCAAGAATATCTTATTGGAGTACGTTTAGTTAAGGCTTTTGGAACTTATGACAAGGAAACAGAGAAATTTGAAATTGCAAACACAAACCTTATGAAAAAAGGTGTATCTTCACAGATGATTGTAACTTTAACTTCACCACTAATTACCCTTACTGTTGGAATTGGTACAGTGATTGTAATCTTAATGGGTAGTAAAATGTTTGTTTCAAAACTTGCTAATCCTGGAGATATCGCAGCTTTCACTATTTATATGGCTCAAATTCTCACATCTTTAATTATGATAACAAATATATTTAATACTTTTGTAAGAACGAAGGCATCTACTGTACGTATAAAAGAAGTGCTTAATAGCGAGGAAGATTTTAATCATAGTGGTGAAAAGAAAGAACTAAATGGGGACATAGAGTTTAAAAATGTTACCTTTGCCTATCCTAGTGGTAGTGGGGTGCCAGCTATAAAAGATTTATCTTTCTCAGTTAAAGATGGACAAAGTTTGGCTATAATTGGCCCAACTGGTAGTGGTAAGTCAACTATAGCTTGGTTACTTTTGAGATTCTATGATATAAATAGTGGATCCATATTAATTAATGGTAATGATATCAAGAGGTTAGATATTGCTTCTGTTAGAGACAATATTTCTATAGTTCCTCAGAAGCCAATGCTTTTCTCAGGTTCTGTAACTGACAATATTAGATGGGGAAATAAAGAGGCTAGTGATGAATTAATATATGAGTCTGTAGAGAAGGCACAAGCAAACTTTATTGAAAATATGCAAAATGGTTATGATAGTATTTTAGGAAGTGCTGGTGTTAATATTTCTGGTGGACAAAAGCAACGTCTTTCAATTGCTCGAGGAATACTTAAGGATTCTTCAGTAATTATATTAGATGATGCAACTAGTGCCTTAGATGCAGTAACTGAAGCGAAGGTCAGAGAAAATCTTAATCCTGAAATAACTAAAAAGACTGTAATTACTATTACTCAACGCTGCGGAACAGCAATGTTTGCAGATAAAATTTTGGTTATGAATAATGGGGTTAAAGTTGGATTTGGAACTCATGCTGAACTTATGCAGAATTGTGAGATATACCAGGATATTTATAAGACACAAATAGAAAGCAGCAAGGAGGTGTAGACTATGGCACAGCAAATTTCTAGACCAGAAGTAAAGGCTCCATCTATTGGGGGTAGACCAGGTGGTGGTGGGCCAAATAGATTTGCACCTACTGCAAAGCCTAAAAATGCAAAAGGTACCTTAAGTAGAATCATAAAAATATATATGAGGTGGGCTAAGACAATATTTGTAGCAATGGTACTTACTGTATTCTCATCAGTAATTTCAGTTGCTATACCATATTTTACAGGCAAAACCTTCAATACCTTCAGGATTTCTAATAGAACAGTAGATACAAAAACACTTGTAGGATTTTTATGGATAATTATTGCTTTGTATATAACCAATTGTATTATATCTTGGATTAATGGAGTTATAATGCTTAAGGTCTCGCAAAGATTAGTACTAGTATTACGTACAGAATTTTTTGAGAAGATGCAAAAACTTCCACTCAAATTTTATGATACACGTTCCCATGGTGATACAATGAGTAGAATTACAAACGATGTGGACAATATCAGTTCTACTATTGCTCAGACAACTACACAGCTAATTTCAAGTGTTTTAACTTTAGCAGGTTCCTTTGTAGTTATGATTACATTAAATGTTCCACTGACTTTTGTGGTTTTGTTATGTATTCCGCTGGTAATATTTTTAACTCGTTTAATTGCATCCAGAAGTCGCTCTTACTTTTTAGCTCAACAGAGAAGCCTTGGCTCACTTAATGGAGTTATTGAAGAAAATATACTTGGGTTAAAGATGGTAAAAGCCTTTGGGAAGCAACAAGACGTATTGGAACAGTTTAAAGAAATAAATGAAAAATTATTTGAAAGCAGCAGTAAAGCTCAAACCTGGGCTGGGTATATGATGCCTCTTATGAATGTTATCAACAACTTTATTTTTGCAATAGTAGCTATCGTGGGAGGAATATTGTCAGTAGGATATGGATTAGCTGTTGGTACTGTTGTTAGCTTTTTGAGTTATTCAAAACAATTCGCTCAGCCTCTTAACTCTGTTGCGGGTATGTTTAACACAATTCAATCAGCACTTGCAGGAGCTGAACGTGTTTTTGAGATTTTGGATCATGAAGAAGAAACTGCAGATATAGAAAATGCTTTTGAAATAGTAAATCCAAAAGGGGAAGTTGCTTTTGAAAATGTATGTTTTTCATACAACAAAAATACTCCTATTTTAAAAGATATTAGCTTTAATGTTAAAGCTGGAGAGACAGTGGCACTGGTTGGTGAAACTGGAGCAGGTAAAACTACAATTGTTAACCTTCTTACTCGCTTTTACGATGCAGATAGTGGAAATATCTTAATTGATGGTGAATCAATAACTAATTTAAAGAGAGATAGCCTGAGAAACTGTTTTTCTGTAGTACTTCAAGATACATGTTTATTTACTGGTACTATAATGGATAATATAAGATATTCACAAAAAGATGCAACGGATGAACAAGTTATAGAAGCAGCCAAAATAGCACATGCTCATGATTTTATTGATAAACTTCCAAAAGGCTATCAAACAATGGTGTCTGGCGCTACAGATAATCTAAGTCAAGGTCAAAGACAGCTTATCTCCATTGCAAGAGCAGTGTTATGTGACAGTCCTATTCTTATACTTGATGAAGCAACAAGCAGCGTTGACACAAAGACTGAAAAAGATATACAAAGAGCTTTAACAAAGCTTATGAAAAACCGTACTAGCTTTTTAATAGCCCATCGTCTATCTACTATTAGAGATGCAGATCATATTATGGTTATCGGTGGTGGAACTATACTTGAAAGAGGCGATCACAGAAGCCTAATGGAGAAAAAAGGACGATATTATGATATGGTTATTAGTCAGATGGGAAAATTGCCACAGTTACAGGAAGCTGATAAGTAAAAGGTAAGTTAAGCATTGAGCTATAAACCTTAAAAGTGGTTGTATAAAAAATATACGACCACTTTTGTTATTTATGGTAAAATTATATAAAGATGCGCCTAATTAATTGAAAAACTTTTTTTAAAAACTACTATGAATTATAAGAGGAAAGTTTGAGAATATAAAGAAAATAAAGTGGTGCGTTTATTGAGATACACAAATTACTAATACACTTTAAGGAACATAAAGGGGAAATAAACTTTGAGGGGTATAATAGCAAAGATTGCAGATAGCTATGGATTAAGCGGTTTGCATAAAGAATACAGTAAAACAGATCAATTTTACTTTAATGAAGAAGAGTTTTCGTTAATTGATGGTGATTACAATAACTTTTATATTAAACCAGCTTTACCTAAAATTCATTTCGAAGAAGATAGAATTGAATACGGATATTCCAAAGGAAAATTAAAGTTTTTAAGTGAAATAGATAATGGAAGGAGTAATTCTGATTCTATCTTTTATTATAACTTGTGTAAAGATGAGCCTAAAAATACAAGTGTTATATTGATACATGGCTGGAGATCTGAAGAACTAAACAGGTTAGAAAATGTGTTTTTAAACAGTTTTATTGAGGAAAGCTATGATGCTTATAGCTATATATTACCTTTTCATATGGAAAGGTGTCCAAATGAGTCTCTATATAGTGGAGAATATTTTTTTAGTGCTAATGTAAATAGAACGCTTAAATCAGTACAGCAGTCAATTAGCGATATTAGAGCTTTAATAAGATACATAAAAGAAAAAAGAGAAGGTAAAGTCATTGTAATTGGTTTAAGCTTAGGTGGTATGATATCTAATCTACTCTGTGAAGTAGAAGAGAACATTGATCTATTAATTTCATTATTTTATGCCAATGACTTGCATTTTACAGCTTATGAAACTATAGTAGGGAAATTTGTTAAAGAAGATTTTATAAAAAATGGTTTCGATAGAGAGAGGTTGAAAAGAAATTGGAGTATTATCAATCCAAGTTTGAAGAAACCTTTGATTGATAAAGATAAAATATTTCTTGTTTCAGGTTATTATGATAAATACATAATGAATAAAGATAGTGATATATTATGGACTAGTTGGGATAAACCAAAGAGATATGTATACAAATGCGGTCATTCTGGGATTGTATTGAATAAAAGTAAAATCAGAAATGATGTATTAAGCTTTATACATGAAAGAGATCTATGATATTTAAATTTTCTCAATTTGAAAATCCATTGACCACGTTTGGACAACTATGATAGCATATATACAAATACAATATTGTTGTAGGATTGTAACTGTTAAGCAGGCAAAACCTAAATTGATATGAGGTATCTTATTAAGAGATCTGATATTAGTTTAGGTTTTTTACTTTATAGGGGAGTATACAACTTTTGAGTCAGCTAAACCTAGATATTTTAAATCAAGTAATAATAGAACTATTTATAAACAATATAGAGTGTTAATGTAAAACTCATACTTAAAAAACAGGAGGAATATAATATGGAAAGCAAAATTAAGTTCCCAGAAGGATTTTTATGGGGAGGAGCTACTGCTGCAAACCAATTTGAAGGCGCATACATTGAAGATGGTAAAGGTTTATCAACACAAGATATAGCACCAAGAGGAATTATGGGACCTCTTACTGAAGAACCTACAGAAGATAACATGAAGCTTATCGGTATTGACTTCTACCATAGATATAAAGAAGATATCAAGTTATTTGCTGAGATGGGCTTTAAGACTTTTAGATTATCAATTGCATGGTCAAGAATATTCCCAAATGGTGACGATAAAGAGCCTAATGAAAAAGGGCTTCAATTTTATGATAATGTTTTTGATGAATTAGCTAAGTATGGAATAGAGCCACTTGTTACGATATCTCATTACGAAACACCACTAGCACTTGCTAAGAATTATAATGGATGGGTTAATAGAAAGCTTATAGGCTTCTTCGAAAATTATGTAAGAACTATCTTCACAAGATATAAGGACAAGGTGAAGTATTGGCTGACTTTTAATGAAATAAACTCAGCGCTTCATGCACCTTACATGAGTGCTGGAATATGGACTCCAAAGGAAGAGTTAAGTAAGCAAGACTTATATCAAGCAATGCATCATGAGTTAGTTGCTAGTGCTTTAGCAGTAAAAGTTGGACATGAGATAAACCCAGAATTTAAGATAGGATGCATGATTCTTGGAGTTCCTAACTACCCATTGACTTCAAAGCCAAGTGATGTGCTTAAGGCTATGGAACAAGATAGAGAAAATCTTTTCTTTGCAGATATACATGTAAGAGGAGAATATCCAAGATACATGAACAGAATATTCAAGGAAAACAACATAGAGATTAAGATGGAACCAGGCGATAAAGAGATATTAAAGAATACAGTAGATTTTATTTCTTTCAGCTATTACATGAGTTCTTGTGCAACTGCAGATCCAGAAAAGAATAAAAAGGGAGAAGGAAATATCCTTTCAGGAGTTCCAAATCCATATTTAAAAGCTTCAGAATGGGGATGGCAGATAGATCCAGAAGGATTAAGATATATCTTAAATCAACTATATGATAGATATCAAAAGCCATTATTCATAGTTGAAAACGGCTTAGGTGCAGTGGATGAATTAATAACTGATGAAAATGGAAATAAGACTGTAAATGATGATTATAGAATCAATTACTTAAATGATCACTTAGTTCAAGTTGCAGAAGCCATTGAAGATGGTGTTGAGCTTATGGGATACACTACTTGGGGATGTATAGATTTAGTAAGTGCATCAACTGCTCAGCTTAAGAAGAGATACGGCTTCATATATGTAGATAGACATGATGATGGAAGTGGTACTCTAGAAAGATACAAGAAAAAGAGTTTCGATTGGTATAAGGAAGTTATAGCTACTAATGGAACAAGCTTGAAGAGATAGGATAAGTAAATATAATTAATTTATAGTGAAAGAGCTTATAACTTAGTGTAGTTATAAGCTTTTTTTTTACTGTAAAGAAAAATATGAAATCTTTATGCTGTCTAAATCTAGAAGTTTCAAATGTTTATCATAACCTTTTAAAGAGTATAGTAAAAATAAAACTTATTCGCCTCCTATATTTTCCTCATATATATCCGGAAAGACAGATGCACAAAAAATCACTTAAGAAAGTTACTTCAGCAATTTTTTTATCAATATCATATAAGTGAAGAATATATTAAAACAGCATTTAACACTATAATAACTACTGCTATTAGCCATCCTAGATATTTAACAATAGGCTTATTAACAAAGGCACCCATTAAGTCTTTTCTACTAGTGATTATTAGCATACAGATGATTGTAACTGGTAGTACAAAGCTTAGACATACCTGACTCATTAATAATGCTTTCATAGGGTTTACTCCAATTAAGATTATAAGTATACCCGGAAGCATGGTAATTATTCTACGTATGATTGCAGGCATTTTCACGTCCACAAAGCCATCCATGATTGTTTCACCTGCCATTGCTCCTACAGAAGATGATGAAAAACCAGAAGCAAGTAGTGCTGCACCAAAGGCACCACTTGAAAGTGTACCTAAAAGTGGTTCTAAAGATCTATGAGCTTGCTCTATGGAATCAACAGTTATATCTCTACTGTAGAAAACCGAAGCAGATACTATAACCATAGCTGCATTTACGATAAAAGCAATGTTCATTGCAACGAAAACATCAATCTTTTCCATTTTTAGATGAGTCTTTTTTTCTTCAAGGGTTTCACTGTTACGGCTTTGAACTAATTCGGAGTGAAGATATATAACATGTGGCATGACAGTAGCTCCTAACATGCCTACTGCAATTAAAAGTGATTGGCTATTTGGAATAGAAGGAAGTAAAGTATGGATTGCAACTTGATTCCACTCAGGCTTTGCAAGGAATAATTCAATGGTGTATGAAACGCAAATAATAGCTACAAGTATTGTTATTACAATCTCAACGACTCGCTGACCGTATTTTTGGAGGTAAGCTATCAGTAAGGTAATTATTGCTGTCAATAGTACCGAATAGTTTAGTGGTATTCTAAACAGTAGATAGAGGCCTAGCACACCACCGATGAATTCAGCCATGGTTGTAGCCATTGCTGCAAGAGTTGATACTATATAAAAGAACCAATTCGCTTTTTTAGAGAACACGTCTCTACACATTTCTGTTAGATTTTTACCTGTTGCAATACCTAATTTTGCTGACATGATTTGAAGAAATATTGCCATTAGGTTACTCCATAAAATAACCCATAAAAGGTTATAATTAAAGATCGATCCACCACTAATATTGGTAGCAAAGTTACCTGGATCAATATATGCAACACTGACAATAAAAGCAGGACCAAAAAACTTTAAGACTCCTCTAAGTTTTTTTAGTATGATCAAGGAATTATTTATTCTAGGCCTTGTAGCTTCAATACTACTAAGGTTTTTTACGAAGTATTCTTTGTTCATATTTAATTCACCTTCTGTATGAAATATGATAAATAATGATTTAAAAAATGTATTGATTATAAAAATTAGCCTATGCTAAAATTTTTAACCTAATTTAAGTTATGAAGAACTATATAAAAATGTTACTCTAGGGTAATTTTTTTACCATCTAGTGCATATAATTTACTAAGGCTTTTTAAACCTTAAAAGTAGGTGAGTAATTTTGGACAATAACTCTTTTCATACCTTTAGTGAATATATGAAAAATGAAGAAAATTTGCTTACAGCCTCTATGGAAGATTATTTAGAAATGATATATAGATTATCCATTGATAAGGGGTTTACTAGAATAAATGAATTATCTGAAGCTCTCAATGTACATCCACCCTCTGCCACTAGAATGGTTCAGAGGTTAGGTGAATTGAATCTGTTGTTATATGAAAAGTATGGAGTAATAATACTGAAAGATGAAGGTAAGAAATTAGGAGAGTTTTTACTGAAAAGGCATAAAACCATAGAAGCCTTTTTAAGAGTACTTGGTATAACTGAAGAAAAAATATTGAAAGAAACAGAAAAAGTTGAACACACATTAAGTGATGAAACCACTAGGTGTTTTGAAAAATATATTTGTTTTATAAAAGACAATCCAGATGTGATTAGCAGATTCGATGACTATAAAAGGTCAAAGTTATAGACATGAGGCAATATTAATCATAAAAAAGATACTTAATAAGTTAAGATATATTCTAGCTTATTAAGTATCTTTTTTATTCTTTAAAGGTATGTTTATTTTTATGGCCATCGTTAAGAATATTGTTGAAGTTAATTTCAGCACTGTGCTTTAACAACACCATTTTAATATATTTATAGATTGATTTTATAAGTTTTTAAATGTTCCTTTAAAAGGTTTGGATCTTTGAGTAAGATCGTGTTGATACCCAGGTTTTTAGCTCCTTCAACATTTTCTTCAACATCATCTATAAAAATTGATTCCTCAGGGGTAAGATCATATTTTTCTATTAATCTTCTGTAGATAGCTTCCTCAGGTTTTATAAGTTTTTCTTCATAAGACACAATTCCACCATCAAATAGTTTGAAGAAATCATATTTTTCAAGTATATGCTCAAAGGCAAGTAAATGAAAATTTGATAAGAAGTAAACCTTGTAATTTGAATTTTTTAGTGATTTTAAGACTTCCACTGATGGCTCAATTGGAGTAAGAATGTCATACCAATTTTCGAAGGAAAGCTTTATTAAATCTCCATTATTTATGCTCCTGGTTATTATAGCATTTTTTGCGTCTTCTTCTGTAATGGTACCTCTATCAAGCATTATCCATTCTTCGCTCTGAAATAATTCTTTATGAACCTCTAAAACTTTTTCAGGCTGCTGGATTTTTGAGTTTAGATACTCAATAGGATTGAATCTCAGTAGTACATTTCCTATGTCAAATATAATATTTTTATACATTATTAATACCACCTTATGAATGTTATAGATTATAATTAATTGAAGCTAGTTGTTTTTATGGAAATTAGTAGATAATGACATAATTATATATTTTTAAAAGAGAAGTGTAAATAAAGATGTGGCACTTCAGTCTGAAAACTATTTTTAAATTGGAGGAATAGATGCTTGGAGGATAAAAATATAAGAATATTTTCTGTGACAATGAATGTGATAAATTTACTAGTTGCTGTAGTTATCCTAAATAATAATGCTACAGAAAATCGAGCAATAATTAATCATCTGCAGCATCATTACTTTAATATTCTTACGAGTAAAACTTATTTTACTGCAAGATCTCTTAACATTATATTAAGAAAAAGTGCTACTCAAAAAACTCACTCAACAATACATATTCAATTAGTTTTTTAGGCTAAAAGTATTTGTTAAATAAATGTTGGTAATGATTAAAAAATTTGATATGTGGCAAGCATTAAGAGGATAGCCTAATTATTAAAATTTTCTTTGAGAGGTGTTTCTTTTGCTACAGCACGATGTTGAATTGAAAAAATTTGATCTCCATACTAACAAGGTTCTAAAAAGAGATTTTTATAAAGATAGAGTTGTAACTGCGTGTCCACTTTGTGGATCAACTTGGCATATTAAATATGGCTTTTATAATGGAATTCAAAGATATAAATGCAAAGTGTGTGAAAAAACTTTTTCGCGTACAACTAATTCACTATGGAGTTATTCAAAAAAGAATACTAGAACTTGGCTGGAATTTACTGAATTAATGACGGAAAATAAAACCTTGAAATTTTGCGCAGAAAAGCTAAACATCAGTATTGGCACAGCTTTTTATTGGAGACACAAAATACTTAAGGCGTTGAGCATAGACTCAATTCCAGATAGTCTATCAGGAGTTGTACATATAGGAAAAGTTATTGTAAAAGAGAATTTTAAAGGGTGTAGAGATGCAGAAATACTAGCCGAAGCAACTCCAAGAGAGAACATTTGGGTTATTGGTGCAAAAGGACAAGAAGACACTATGTTTATAAAACCAATATTTAAGCATCACTGGAATAAGGTGGCTTTCAATGAAAAAGTTTATTCTAAAATAGAAAAAAACTCATATATTGCTGCATACGGAGACAGCAATATAAACTCAGTAGCGATGAGACATAATAAAAGTAAATCTATTAAGGTTGAGAAAGAGTATAGAATAAAATATATTTGGCCAAATTTGAAAAAATGGCTATCAATCTTCCATGGAGTGGCCTCAAAGTATCTTCAAAGATACCTTAGTTTTTTCATATTAATGAATTTGGATAAGGTACACGATTATATGGACTTGATATATGATAGATTATCTGAAGGAAATAGATTTATAAGAACTGAAGAAATAAGAATTATGAATTCACCTTTTTAAAAAATTACAATTTAATAGATATAAGCTCTAATAGGTTCATAAGCCAATAAAGCAACAACTGTTAACCAAAAGTAATTAAAAACATATAATTTTATCCGAAACTGTTTTTAACAATGTCCTAGTTTTAAAGAAGCAGATTTAGAATATAAAGTTAATCATAGGGTTGTCCATCGGCGGGTATAAATATTTACCAACATTTATTTAATAAATAACTGTATATAAAAAAATAGATTAAGGATATAGAATAGATTTTTCTCACAGCCTCCTATAGTTAGTCTATTGGAATAAGAAACACATTGACAACAATACTTGAAGAATTTAAAATGGAAACCAAGAAGTATATTTTGGTTTCTTTGGTTTACCTGTAATATAAAGATATGTTGGTGGAGTGATTAATATGGAAGAGATGAATATAAATAAAAAGAGAATTTTGCAGGCGGGGCATGAGCTTTTCGATAGTAGAGGATATAAAAGTGTCACTGTAAAGGATTTAGCAGATAAATTAGGAATGAGTAAAAAAACTATATATCAATATTTCTCTAGTAAAGAGGAAATTGCAACAGCAGTAGTGGAAGAGTCTATGTTAAGACTGAATCAGGCTACAGATGTAGCGGAATATTCTAGTTCGGATCCTTTAAGTGTTATTAAAGCAATTTTTAATAATTTAAGAGATGAATCCATGAGATTTGGGCCATTATTCCTAAATGATATTGAAAAATATCTTCCAGAGTTATCATATAAATATAAAGTGTTTAAGAGTGGGAAAAGAGAACACATAAAAAATATATTAAAAGAAGCTCAAGAGGCGGGCATTGTAAAAGATGTTCCTATAGATCTAACTACAGAGATACTTGGCGTATGTTTAAAGGCAATTGTTAAGTCTGATGAAGTTTATAAACATGGCTATTCAAGAGAAGATGTAATAAATCTATTTTTAAATATTTTTTGTAATGGAATTGCAGACTCTGAAAATTCTAAAGCTTAGTTTAGGGGGATTATCATGAAGAATTACGTATTAAGATTTGAAGAAATTGATAAAACGTACTTACCTTATGTTGGAGGAAAAGGTGCTAACTTAGGTGAAATGACTAAAGCTGGTTTTCCTGTCCCTCAAGGATTTTGTGTTACGACCTATGCTTATAAAACTTTTACTTCAAAAAGCGAAGAGATGAAAAGGTTTTTCCGCGAGCTTGACAAGCTAAATCCAGATGATTTAGATCAGATTAGTAATTTGGGGAAGAGCATACGTCAGCATTTGAATTCAATTGAAATGCCAGAAGATATAAAATCCTCTATTTTAAATGCTTGGAGAGGCAACGGAAGCAATAAAGCATATGCTGTACGTTCAAGCGCCACTGCTGAAGATTTGCCTACAGCTTCATTTGCAGGGCAACAGGATACGTATTTAAATATATGTGGAGAAAAGGAACTTCTCAAAGCAATACAAAATTGTTGGGCTTCATTATTTACAGACAGAGCAATCTCTTATCGTGCTAAGAACAAGTTTGACCATAGATTAGTGCTGCTTTCAGTTGTGATTCAAGAGATGGTTTTTCCTGATGTATCTGGTATTGCTTTTACTGCTGATCCTATTACAGGACGTAGAAAAACAGTTTCTATTGATGCGAGCTTTGGCTTAGGAGAAGCTCTGGTTTCAGGCTTAGTAACTGCTGACTTGTACCAAGTTAGATATGGGAAAGTGATAAAGAAGCAAATATCAAAAAAGAAATTAGCCATATATTCTGTGCCTGAAGGTGGAACCATACAAAAAGATATTCCACTGGAAAAACAGGAGATGCAAGCTCTACCTGATGATAGAATTGTAGAATTAGCAAGTCTTGCTCAGAAAATTGAAGCTCATTATGGCTTAGAGCAAGATATAGAATGGGGCTTTGTTCAAGATAAATTTTACATTCTTCAAAGTCGTCCTATTACATCTTTATATCCGTTGCCATCAGTTTCAGATGAAAGGTTTCATGCTTATATTTCCTTTGGACATATTCAGATGATGACTGATGCTATGAAACCATTAGCTATATCTCTTTTGAGTAATGTAGTTAACTTTATTAGAGATAATCCTTATTCTTCGGAAAATAATATTATTATAGCTTCTGGAGGACGAGCTTTTGCAGATATCACTGCGCCTCTTTTATTAAAACC
The DNA here is from genome assembly GCF_014193895.1 of Clostridium fungisolvens. Taxonomy (NCBI): domain Bacteria; kingdom Bacillati; phylum Bacillota; class Clostridia; order Eubacteriales; family Clostridiaceae; genus Clostridium; species Clostridium fungisolvens. The sequence goes on from NZ_BLZR01000001.1 coordinate 163,691, forward strand.
TTCAAGAAAATTACTTTTGAAAGTGTCTAAAGGTATGGATGAATCAATGTCAGCGGCTCTGTCAGAGGTTACTAGACGTGAGGAGTTTCTTAAACTTTCTTTACAGAGAGATAATGTGCTTAAAACTTTTAGAAAGGCTGCACCAATAATTATACCTGTAATGTTAAGAGTAGCTAATAATTTATTTATTAAGAATCCAGTTAAGGCTAGAGATAATGTTAATTTGCTAATTGAAGAAATAGTAAGGGAAAATGAAATAAAAATATCAAATTCAAAAGGTACGGATAGAATTCGTAATATAAGGCAGGGGATGGGAAACATGATGCCTGCAGTGCTTTCAAAGGTTCCTGTTTACCTAATTGCAGCAGTTCTTGCAGCAAAAGCTTTAGAAGAAAGTCTCAATAAGCAAGTTGGAGATAAGAGAAGTGCTTATTTATTAAGTAAGTTAAATAAGTCATTGCCTGGTAATGTTACAACAGAGCTTGGGCTTGAATTGGGGGATATTGCAGACAACATAAGGAAATATCCAGAAGTAATAGAATATTTGCAAAGGGCAAGCAAATTTAATTTTTATGAGGAGCTTGTTAAAGTAGATGGAGGGCCTGAGTTTCAGGCACAATTTAATAGTTTTCTAAAAAAATATGGCATGAGAGGCTCAGGAGAGATTGATATAACAAAACCTAGATGGAATGAAGATCCTACACAACTTATTCCATCAATTATTAGTCATGTACGAACTACGAGACCAGGTGAGCATAGAGAAAAATATAATCAGGGCATTGTTGAAGCAACACAAGCTGAAGAAGAGATTCTTATGCAATTTAAATCTTTAAAAAGGATTAAAATAAAAAGATTAGTTAAATTATATCGTAACTTAATGGGCATGAGAGAACATCACAAGTTTGCAGTAGTTAAGCTATTGAATATATATAAACGTGCTATTTTAGAAGAAGCTCGAAGCTTTGTACAAAGAGGAATACTGGAAGATGAAGAAGATATATTTTATTTAACCTTGGAAGAAATCATTGAGTTAGAAGAAGGAACTTTTTCAAACAATATTAAAGACTTCATAGTGGAAAGAAAAAAACAACACGAAGTGAATAAAGATAAGAATCCCCCACGGGTTATGACAAGTGAAGGTGAAATAATTGTAGGTAAATCTAGAGATGTGATAGTTCCAGAGGGGGCTTTAAGTGGAACACCTGTATCTGTAGGTGTTATTGAAGGCATAGCAAGAGTTGTCGTTAGACTTGAGGAGGCAAAACTAAATCCTGGCGAAATATTAGTAGCGCCATATACAGATCCAGCATGGACACCTCTATTTACTTCTGCAGTTGGTCTAGTTACAGAAGTTGGTGGAATGATGACTCATGGTTCAGTAGTTGCACGTGAGTATGGCATTCCAGCTGTTGTTGGAATTGAAAAGGTTACAGAAATCATTAAAGATGGAGATTATATTAGAGTCAATGGAACAGATGGATTCGTTCAGATACTTAAAACAAAGAAAAGGTAGATTAAGAATTCAAGTATTGTTGTTATGAAGTTTACCTAATATAAAAAGTTTGTACTTTGACATACAGTAAAAAAGATTAAGCTCTAATATGGCTTAATCTTTTTTTTTGTAGGCTATATTTAAGCTATTGTTTAAATTAAGTACTCATGCAGGAGATGATATATGAGCTAGTTATTATAATTAAATAAATTTTCCATATGGAATGGTATTATTTCTGCTTATATACACCAAATCCAGTGATGATTAATTTATTCCAACCAGTTACCTCATCGTCAATCCATCTGAACTCAATATTAAGTTCCTTAAGCCATGCATTAAGTCCGTTACTTTTCTTACTTACATTTGGCGATTGTCTTCCAAACTTTTCTTTAATCATTTCAAGTAATTCAGCTTGTTCCTCTTGAGCTAATTCCTTACCTAACATTTCCTTGATAATTTCGCGACATTCTGAATAAGATAGATGATCTTCAGAATATATCTCGTTAGCTAATAATTGTCTCTTATTATTTAAGGTAGCAATTACTTCATTTATTTCAGCTGTATTTGATAAATATTTTTTAGCTACATTTATAGCTACTATATCATTGTCTATTCTATTTATTGATTTTTCTAGTTTTTCATTTCTCATTTTAGTATTCTCACTTTACTTTTTTATTTGTAAGTTATTTTGATTCATAATAAAACTTATATTTTCAAGGTAGCTCATCACAATCTATGAGTTTTTTGAAAAAAGTTTCAGGTGGAACTTATGCATCTTTTATAACAATAAGCAATTATAGCACTAAATCAATAATCTTACAAAGTAAAGTATTAAGTATAGATTAGAACGTAATATATATTCAAGTAAAATCAACTGATGAAAATAGATTAAAGTATATTTCATTTTACAATTTGTGGCTAACGTCAAAAAAACAGACACTTTTAATCTTGTGTATGTTTTTTAGACAAACTTTAAAAAGTGATTATTCAACATCTTTTTAATAAGAATTATATTAAAGATGTACCAATTGAAGCAGAAATGTTTTTCAGGATTCTCATAGATTTTTCTAAGAGAAATGGTACATATATAAACTTTAAAAGTAAGTTAAGTGCACTTATAAAAAATGGGATAAAGAGAGGTTGATAAAAGATGAGGTTTAATTTTGATAGGAATTTAGAGGTAGACAAAGTACAGGCTTATTTAGTTGGGGGAGGAATTGCATCTCTTTCTGCAGCTGTATATCTAATTAGAGATGGACACGTTCCAGCAAAGAATATCCATATACTTGAGCAAAGCAGTATAACAGGGGGAAGCATGGATGGTAATGGCAATCCTGAAACTGGTTATATAATTCGTGGTGGAAGAATGTTTGATGAAGAAGCATATGAATGTATCTTTGGAATAATGGAGTGTATTCCTTCACTAACTGATCCTAACGTTTCAATTATGGATGAGTTCAGAGCATTTAATAAAAAAATTCATACATCATCAAAGGCTAGATTAATAGATAATGATGCGAAAATATTAGAATCATCAAAGCTTGGATTTAATCGCGAGGATAGATTAGCATTAATAGATATTTTAATGCAATCAGAAGAATCATTGGGGACTAAAGATATTACATCATGTTTTCCAGAATCATTTTTCAAAACTAACTTCTGGTATCAATGGACTACAACCTTTGCATTTGAACCTTGGCATAGCGCAGTAGAATTTAAGAGATATCTTCATAGATTTTTCCATGAGCTACCAAGAATTAGCGATTTATCCGGAGTACGTCGTACACCATACAATCAATATGATTCAATAATACTACCTATGACTCAGTGGCTAAAGGCTCAAGGTGTAGATTTTCAGTATGAGTGCTTAGTTACTAACTTAGAGTTTAAATCACAAGAAGATAAAAAGACTGTTGTAGGAATTGATTATAAAAAAGGTAATAAAGAAGATAGAATAATTGTTGAAGATGGAGATTTTGTTTTTGTAACGATTGGTTCTTTAACAGCAGGAGCTAGTCTTGGTTCTATGACAAATGCTCCAACATTAAATGACAAAACTGTTGGTGGTGACTGGGAGCTTTGGGAAAAGATTGCGAAGGAATCGCCAAGTTTTGGAAAACCACAGGTCTTTAACCAAAGAGTAGAGGAGTCAATGTGGGAGTCCTTCACAGTTACCCTTAAAGATCCTACAATGGTGGATAAAATAGTAGAATATACAGGAAATCAGCCAGGTACAGGTGCCCTTATGACATTTAAGGACTCAGGTTGGTTTATGTCGATAGTTCTACACAATCAACCTCATTTTCTAAATCAGCCGGATAATGTGCAAGCTTTCTGGGGTTATGCTTTATTCCCATATAATGAAGGTGATTTTGTAAAGAAGAGAATGATAGATTGCACTGGAGAGGAAATATTAACTGAGCTTTTATATCATCTTAATTTTAAAGAAGATATGGAAAAGATTATGAGTACATCAATTTGCATCCCTTGTATAATGCCATTTATAACTAGTCAGTTTTTAACAAGATCAAAAGGTGATAGACCACAAGTAGTACCAGAATGTTCAACTAACTTAGCTTTCCTTGGACAATTTGCTGAAATACCAGATGATGTTGTGTTTACAGTAGATTACTCAGCAAGATCTGCACAAATGGCTGTTTATAAATTCTTAGACTTAGATAAGGAAGTTACTCCTATATATAAAGGGCAATATGATGCTAGAGTGCTTCTTAATTCAGCAATGGTTATGATGAGAGACGATAATTTGAGAGAAGAGATTATGGCACTTAAATCAATGATTATGAAATAGTTTAATTTTAAGGTTTCCAAGCAGTCTATAAAAAAGAAGGCTTGGAAACCTTTATTATTAGCCTATGTTTAAGAGCATCGGATGTATAAGCACTTAATTTTCAACACAGTACTTTAATTTCTAGACAATGCTCCAAGCATACTACCTTCAACTATATTTTTAACTTGGTCTACTAAGGTTTGGCAAGATTCCTTCATTCCAGCTTTAATCCATTGAACTATTATACCAACAAAGGCATGGGTATAAAAATCACAGATAAATTTTTTGTTGGTATCAGAGACTTTCATCCCTAGGGATATATCATTAACAACTCCCATTATTAATTCATAACTAAACTCAAAGAAATAACTATCGAAAGCATTTTGTCCAGGAGTATTAAGTGCGTTAATATAAAAGGATTTATTATTAGCTAGATAACATAAAGTTCTATACATACCATCAGTCCAGTTATCATAATGTCTGTAGTTTGATATACTTTCTGTGACTTCAGTATAATAGATCCAATTTACAAGATCGAATTTATCTCTAAAATGATAATAGAAAGTTTGTCTGTTTAACCCGCAGTTGTCTGCAATTTCTTGTATCGATATCTTAGATAGTGGAATAGTTTTCATTAATTCCTTAATAGAAACAGCAAGAGCTTTTTTGGTTATCAATGATTCTGACATATTAATCTCCTATAACTGTAGTTATATATAACAATGTAGTTTATCGATATGGAGTGATTATAGATTATATTATAATAAACTATAGTCAATGATTCAATTCTATACTTTAACATGACTATATTAAGAATAGAATTATCATTGTTTTTTCCTCGAACATTTAATAATATAGTTAATAGAGTCTTTTTAGTACTTTTACCTAGAGAGTTAATGGGTGGATGTATATGAATGATGCAAGGAATCTAATTAATAGGAGAAGCAAAATGGATAAAAAAAGATTTTATACAAATAGAAGAAACATAATATTGCTAGCGACTCTATGCTGTATTTTATGGGGAAGTGCATATCCATCAATAAAGATTGGATATAGTTTGTTTAATGTAGGAGCTAATGATGTTGGTTCAAAGCTGACATTTGCAGGATATAGATTTACAATGGCAGGAGCCTTTGTCTTGTTATTAAGCATAATAATGAAGAAAAATATATTTAATTTTACTAAAAAACAATTTGGACAAGTTGCTTCTCTTGGTTTTTTACAAACAGCGCTTCAATATATATTTTTCTATATTGGAATGTCATACACTACAGGAGTTAGAGGGGCTATTATAAATGGAACAGGCACCTTTATAAGTATTTTATTAGCTCATTTTATTTATAAAAATGATAGGTTAAATGTTAATAAGGTAGTTGGTTGTATTGTTGGGTTTGCTGGAGTTATAATTGTAAATCTTAATGGTCAATCAAGTAATGGAGCTTCTTTTTCTTTTAAAGGAGAGGGGTTTATCTTGATTTCTACATTTATTTTTGCCATATCTGCAATATATGGTAAGAAGATAACGCAAAAATCAGATCCATCCATAGTTACAGGTTATCAGCTACTCATAGGTGGAGTTATATTGACAGCATTAGGATTTATTTTAGGAGGAAGGTTACAGGGATTTACTCTTAAGTCTACTTCTCTTCTAATATATATGGCTTTATTGTCCTCTGTGGCTTTTGCACTGTGGACGGAACTACTAACATATAATAAAGTTGGTTTAATATCGGTATTTAATTTTTTAATACCTGTATTTGGAACCTTATTATCAGCAGTATTCTTAGGTGAAAATATATTCGATATAAGAATTTTAATTGCTCTTATACTAGTATGCTATGGAATATTTTTAGTTTATAAGGTCAAAAGGTAGGATAGCTGATATTAGTTATTGATACTATTTTGAGTATTTTAACAAGTAAGGTTTCATTATAAGAATATCTTAGGAACTCTATGTTTTGATAGTTAGATTTCCTAAGATATTTTTTACTATATATGAAATTGTAGAAATTTCATATTACTAAACCAACTAAAATAGAAGGCTACTTATAAAGATTCTCACAAATATAAAGCCATTCGCAATTTATGCAAACCTCTTTAAGCTTATTAGGTTCCAATATTGAAGTTTGTATTTTTTTCTTAAACTCTTCCCAATATAGAGTGTCTCCAAAATTTAAACCACAGAGTTCAAGGCAAGCCATGTCATAGTAATCAGGTTTTTGGCCGGATAAACATTTATCATCTTTATTATTAGGACAGGAACTACAAATATTATCTCCGCCAGATACTAAAGTGATTATAGAAGTATCACTACTCTCTAGTTTATTTATTATATTTTTCATATTAGAGATAAAGGTATCACTATACCCTTTTCCTATAAAGTGATGTATACAAAGTCCATGGTGGGGTCTTAGGTAAATCATTGTTGCATATCCTCCAGTGTTTCAACAGTAATTGCTTAATAAATCCATTATAATATAAATTTACTAAAGATGAATTGCTTTAATTCGATAATAAATGATATATAATGTTAATATAATACCTATTTTGTTAACAAATGAAGTTGTCATATTTATAGGCTGTAATAGGAGGCGACACATATGAGTGTAAAATTGAAGACTTTATTTATATCTACTGTAAGCTTTTTGCTTTTTCTTACTATTACAATTTGCTTATCATATTTAATTTTTTTTAGATTTATAGCTAATATAGAAAATACAGGTGTCAATAACTCTTTTCGTACCTTTGACTCTATACTCGATAGAGAAGAGCAAGCAATTAAGAGAACGTCTTTAGACTGGGCACACTGGGATGATACATATAATTTTATGACTGATAAGAATGAAGAGTATATTAAAAGTAATCTGGTAAATCAGTCGCTGCAACAACTTAATTTGGGTTTTATAATACTTCTTGATAAAAACAATAAAATCTTCTATGAAATAGATGGTGATATTAAGGATCGAGAAAGAAATATCTTAATAGATAAAATAACTAATATAAGATATAGGAAGTTTTTTAATCCAGATAGAATAGATGCTGAAACTGGGACAATCTATGCTTATGATAGGTTGTTTATAGTGTCAGAAGCTCCAATTACCACTTCTGATGAGAAAGCTAGAAGTAATGGAACATTAATAATGGGACGCTATGTTGACAAAGATTTAATGAGCTACATAGACAAAACTTGCAAGGCTAATATATCATTTAAAGGATTACCTGGAAATGGTCATTCGTTAAGTGAAATTTCCATTAGTAGAAGTTATGACAATATAAATGCTTCTAGGAATACAAAAGATATAAACGAAGAAAGCAGTATACTCGTATCGATGTCTATTGAAAGAGATGCACAGATACTTGCAATAAATTACCTTAAGGTATTTGGTTTACTATATATAGCAGCCGTGATAATGATTTTACTTCTAAATAATCGCATTTTAGATAAATATGTTTTAAAAAGATTGAAAGTATTAGATGATTTTATTGAAAGGGTCAGAAAGACTAAAGATACAAGCTTAAGGCTTATATTAGAAGGTAACGATGAATTAAGTAAAATAGCAGGTTCTACTAATAATATGTTAGCTGAATTAGCAGTTGCTAATAATGATGTTAAGGAGATGGACGAAAGATTTAGACTTATAATGGAGGCTACTAAAGACGGATATTTAGATTTAGATTTAGCAGCTAAAAAATTATATCTAAATAAAGAGTGGAAACAAGAATTAGGATATAGTTCAAAGGATGAAAGCGGATTATTTTACGAGCATTTTTCAAAAATTCATCCAGAATTTATTGAGTACTTGAATGATAACTATACTAATATCATTAATAATAATGATGAACTTTTTGATATAACCTACAAGATGATTAAAGATACTGGAGAAATAATATGGGTTTCAGAAAGAGGTAGAATAGTAAACAGAGACAGTAGTGGGAAACCAACTAGGATTTTAAGTATAGTTATGGATATAACAGAGAGAAAAAAGTATGAAGAAGAAATTTTGTTCTTGAGTTATTCTGATAAATTAACGGGCCTAAATAATAGAGCATACATGGAAAAGCAGTTTGAAGAGCTTGATAAAGATAAATATAGCTCATATTTTATAATTATGGGTGATGTAAATGGATTAAAGCTAATAAATGATGCTTTGGGACATAAGATGGGAGACAAGCTGATATATAATGTAAGTAATGAAATGAAGAAGATTTGTGATTATAAAGATGTGATTTCCAGGTGGAGTGGAGACGAATTTATAATATTAATAAGGGATAGAGAAAAATATTATGTGGAGAATTTGATTGCAAAGATTAAACAAGCTTGTGATAGTATAAAAGATTTCCCTATAAGCATTAGCATTGCATTAGGTTATGCTGAAAAGGATGATGACAATAAAGAGTCTGAAGCAGTTATGAGTGTAGCAGAAAAAAGGATGTATAGAAATAAACTTATAGAAAAGAAAAGTACAAGAAATGCAATTACCAGTTCTTTACTTAGAACCTTGCACGAAAAACATAGTGAAACAGAAGAACATACTATGAGAATTAAGAATATGAGTTTTAAGTTAGGCAAGAGATTAGGGTTATCTCAAGATAAGCTAGATGAATTAGAACTTCTGGGTCTATTACATGATATTGGCAAGATAGGTATACCGGAGCAAATTTTATTAAAACCAGCAAAGCTTACAGATGAAGAGTGGGTGATTATGAAATCTCATACAGAGATTGGATATAGAATAGCCAAATCAACTCTTGAATTATCACATATAGCTGATGAGATTTTATCACACCATGAAAGATATGATGGCACTGGTTATCCTAATGGATTGAAGGGAGAAGATATACCATTACTTGCTAGGATTATTAATGTAGTCGATTCTTTTGATGTGATGACACATAAAAGAGAGTATAAATCGGCTAAAGATATGAACTATGCAATTGAGGAACTTAAAAGATGTTCTTCTACTCAGTTTGACCCATATATCGTTGCAGAATTTCTTAAGTTGTTACAAGAAGATAATAAGGGAGGACAGCTCTAAGCCTTGCAACTTCAAATGATTATATGGCCTCTTGTAAAATATAGTAAGAATAAAATTTGTTTGCCGGCTAAATTTTAATCATATGCAACATGAAAGACAGATACACAAAAAACCTCGCTTCAGCGAGGTTTTTTTATTCTTTGATATCTTCATTACAGATTAAAGAGCTTATAAAAATAATAGCAAATAATAAAGAAAAAGCACTGAAAAATTATGTTACAAAATTAACATTTTTATAAAAATCACATATATTATGAAGAAAAATATGGTATAATTTTCAATAGATTCATATAACTTGATATTAATTCGTAGGATTTAAAGGGGTATTGATTATGGAAGCTAACATGGAAAAAACATATGACAATAAAAATTATTTAACATATAAGAAGATATTTTTTACATGTATATATTCAATATTATCTGCATTAATTGTATCCTTTATAATATGCAGGTGGTATTGGGACGCTAATGAAGAATTAATACACGCAGTGTTAGAGTTAATAAGCATTATTATCGGAGTTGCTACATTTTTAATTGTTTGGTATCAAAGTGAATTAGATAATGAAGTAAATAAAATCTTAGGTTTTGGTTTTTTAATTGTATCTATATTAGATCTATTACATGTGCATTATTATAAATACATAGTTTTAAAGGATATAGCTAATGGGCAGTTATCTATGCTACTTGAGATATTGTCACAATTATTTCAAGTTATAACGTTAATGATGTTTTCATACAAACCCTTTTCTTCAAAGAATAGTAAGTATAAGATGCTTAGTTTAACTGTCATTATAATAGTGGTGATACCCTATTTATCAAAATTAACATATAAGTGGATTCCACGGCTATATAATGAAAAAGGAAATACTGCTTTTAGAATTATGTTGGAATTATTAATAATAACCTTGGTAATTGTAACATTAAATAAGTTAAGATCTCGAATTGAAGAAACTCATTTTGTAAGGTTTCAGTATATATTTCTTTCTGTTATTATGATAATTCCTTCAGAGCTTTGTTATATAGTATTTAATAGCAAGAATTCATTTTATGTAGTATTGGCATATTTGTTTAAGATAGGAAGTTATTACTTTCTTTATAAGGCGGTTTTTTCGTGCATGATAAGATATCCCTATACTAAACTAATAGAGGGTAAGCAACGATTAGAAGATATTCTAAACGATATTCCTATTGCTATATATACATATAATAGTAGCAATAGAGTAGACTTTGTAAATAACAAGTTTGAAGAATTATCAAGGCATGAGAAAAGTTCAATAATAGGATTAAATAATAAGGAATTATCGAAGGTTATACCTAAGGCAGGTAATGGAGAAGAAGAAAGGTTATTTGATAAAGAAACATTGCTTGATAAGGTGTACGAAAATGACAAAGAAGCCAAAAATATAGTAAGAACTTATATAGATGGAAATGGAAATCCTGTAAAGGTACTTGTAAATGTGTATAAGATAAGAAATGGTGCACTTGTTTTAATTAATGATATAAAAAGGGAACAAGAGATAGATAATTTACATTTACAAACTAAGGCAATATTAGACTCCATAGCAGTCCCGATAATGATTTTGGATGGAGATAATAAAATAACTGCTTGTAACAATTCTTACTTAGAAATCATAGACAGAAGTGATATAGATTTGGTTGGAATGAGCTACGAAGAACTAAGGAAGGATATAGGCTTTATAGAAACTAAAGGTTCTTTAGCACTAAATCAAGATAAGGATGTTAACAAGGAGTATGAAGGTTATTTAACAACTGGAGATGGTTTAAGTAAGCAAATATCAGGAACATATTCGCCTATACTTAATATTGATAACGAGACAATTGGTGCAATTTCAATTGTGCAAGATCTAACAGAGAAGAAAGAAAAACAGCAAAAGTTAATTAACCAAGAAAAACTAGCACTTTTAGGGCAATTTGGAGCTACTATAGTTCATGAAACTCGAAATTTCTTAACCACCATAAAAGGCAGCAGTCAATTAATTGACCTTTATTCCGAAGATTTAAGAATAAAAGAATATGCAAGAAGGATAGATACTAGCACTGATGAAGTAAATAGAATAATAACTGACTTTTTAAGTTTATCAAAGCCAAGAGAAACAGATCTTTTAGAAGTCTCTTTTAATGACTTGATATTATCAATGAAAGGTATAATTGAAACATCATCTCTACTAAAAGGAATAGATTTAGTACTTGATCTTGATTACGATGAAAGGTATATACTGTGTGATGAAACTCAGATTAGGCAAGTGATACTTAATATATGTAAAAATGCTGTAGAAGCTATGTATGAAGTCAACTCTCCAGTTTTACGTATTAGCAGTGGACTAAGAACAGATTCTAATGAGATATTTATAAAGATATCCGATAATGGTAATGGAATACCAAAAGAAATGATTAAAAAAATAGGTACACCATTCTACTCTACAAAGAAAAATGGTACTGGATTAGGAATGAATGCATGTTTCAACATAATAGAAGAGCATTGTGGAAAAATAGAAATTCAAAGTGTGGTAGGAGAAGGAACAACATTTACTATTGTGATACCTTATATAGATGAAGATTTGGAAGATATAATATAGTAATTAAATTTTTATATAGGAACCATGTGTTAAAAGCACTAATCTTTAAGGGTTAGTGCTTTTAATGTTTCCAAATGAATAAGCTCGTTAAAGCATCTGATGGCTAAACACATAACTTCAACGAAGAGTCTTATAAGTATATATTTATTATTTATTCTTTTTGATTAACATTTCTTCAAAAGATTGAACTGCATTTTTAGTGAAGTTGCCTCCTTCAGCACCGCCTATCATACCGCATACTTTAGAACTTGTGTTGCCCCAATAGCCATCCTTAGGTAACTCTATTCCTAATTCTTTAGCTTGTTCTGACTTTGTATCTAATTCATTTACTTTTTCTCTCATAAAAATATCTCCTTTAAATTTATTAATAATACTGTTGAGAATCTATTTTTAATTAATCTAAGTACACACCTTTATTGATTTCCTTAATGAATTTTTTTATTCTTTTCGAAAATTTTTGTAAGTAATTTACTCATTTCTATGATGTAACAATATAAAATCGCTAAGATAAATTGTAGCAAGATAGATTATAAAAGCTATTATATATAAAAAGGCAATAATATATTTTGTACAAGCTTAGATGAAAATTATAGATAAATATTGATATAGATACGATTTATAAATACCAGTGCTGTAAGGAGAGATAAATTGATTTTAATAAACAGTTTATAGTTTATGTGACTTATCAGAAAACGGAGGATAAGTATGGATATTAAGACGAGATTAAAAAATTATGGATTATGGATTTCAGTAATAGCATTAGTTCCTATGGTTTGTAAAGCCTTTGGATTAACTATACTGCCTGATAATTATAATGAAATTGCAACTGGAATTTTAGGTATACTCGTGCTTTTGGGTATATTGAATAATCCTACAACTGAAACTAATGGTTTTAAAGATGATAAAGGAAGTGGAAATAAAAAAGGTAAACCTATAAGAAAGTATAATTTAAAAGAGGATAAAGTTGATAAAAGAGATTACTATTTTAAGAATCATATTCTTTCAAAATCTGTACAATTGCCTAAATCAATAGATTTAAGAGAAAAAATGCCACCTATATATGATCAAGGGGCACTTGGGTCTTGCACTGCTAATGCAGGATGTGCTAACAAGTCATACTTCATAAACAACAGATTACAGTTTTCAAGGTTATTCCTTTACTATAAAGAAAGATTAATTGAAGGGACCATATATCAGGATAGTGGGGCTTCAATAAGAGATATATGTATTGCTTTAACAAAGTATGGTGTATGTGAGGAGGACTTCTTTCCTTATGACACTACTAAATTTACACAAATGCCTTCATTACTAGCTGATAAAAATGCACTCCGATATACTATAAACTCGTATCATAGAATTACTTCTGTGGAAGAAGTTAAGCAAGCTTTAGCTAATTTACTCCCAGTATTGCTTGGAATAAATGTTTATGAAAGCTTTGAGAAAGTTGGGAAAAACGGTATTGTACCTATGCCTGGAAATTTTGAATCAGTTCTAGGAGGTCATGCTGTACTTTTAGTAGGATACGTTGATGGTGCAACAACAATCAACAATACACCACAAAAACTATGTGATTTTATAAGAAAGAAAACAAGCTCACAAGGGTATTTCATTCTTAGAAATTCATGGGGAACTGATTTTGGAGATAAAGGTTATATGTATCTTCCTTATGAGGTTTTTGAGAAAATTAAGAATGATATATGGGTGATATTTCAATAGGCCTTTACTATATTAGTATTGTAAACTGTATGATTTAAATAATGAAGATGTAATAACTATTAACATTAACGGACATACTACTTAAATATTTGTATTTAAAACAATACCTTCGATAAATCGGTGAAAAATTATTTTTATAGATTTCAATGAGAGTAGTATGTCTAAAGATAGAATATATTACTTGTGCAATTGTATAGATGAACCACTTAGTAATAGAATTTATATTTTTAAATTCTCTCACCACAACCCGTGAGAGTTTTAAAAATAGGTTTCGGATCGAAGTGGTTCATCTTTAATAGAAATAAAAGCTCTTAGTGTTCAATGTTAATATTTATTTAAATGATATAAGTCAATAGATAGATGAAGGTTAACAATATTAATTTTATGTAACATAACCACACAATAAATATTCATCGTTTGTTAAGTTTATGGAAAAGTGTACGATAAATAATTATACTATACATAATAGGAAGTGACTTCTATGGGATACATAAAGGTAAAAAAAGCAGCGTTAAAGGTATTTGCTCAAAAAGGATTCGATGGAACAACAGTAAAAGAAATAGCAACTGAATCAGGGCTAAAACCATCGTCTATATACTCTCATTTTTCTAGCAAAGAAGAATTGTTTATGATTATATGGGAGGAATGTATGAAAAAGGCCTCAATGTCGATAAAGCCATTAATTGACTATGTGGGAACAGCTGAAGACTTCGATGCTAAAGAAATTCTTTACAAGCACTATAATACTATAATTTCTCATTTTACTAAGAATAGAGAAGATTATCTTTTCCTAAAGCAGGCATCATTATTTGCCAATGCTAAAGAAACTGTTAATAATGAAATCTACTCTAACTTTATGATCAATTCTAGAAGTATAGAATTTTACGCAAAATTTTTTTCTAAATTGAAAAATGAAAATAGAATAATTGATGAAAGTAATGAAAATTTATTTTATACATATATTGCCGCAATGTTAGGTTATCTTGAGCAGAGCGTAATTTACAATATCCCTTTAGATAAAAAGTTTTCAGATAGACTTTGGGAAGGATTTTGGAAAAGTATAGAGAAATAAAAAAAATTTTACAAGAAAACGAACGATTATTCGTTTTGTATTAATTTATTAAGAATTGGGGGAAGCAACATGAAAAAATGGTTAGGAAATTTAAAACTTTCAACAAAAATAGTGAACTTAGTTGTTATTATTTCGATTTTTATAGCAGCGACAGGATATTTAGGTCTTAGAAATATGAATAAGATAAATTCTAATGCCACGGTAATGCATGATTATAGTTTAAAGAATATTAATCAAATTAATAAGTTTAGGCAAGCTTATTCGGATATAAGAACAGATTTATTAAATATGGCTTATAAAGAAAAAAAAGATCCAGGCGAGGCTGAGGAAATTGTAAAAGAGATTGATGATTTAACAAAGCAGAGCAATGATATGTTTGCAGCAATAAAGGCAAGCAGTGAAAGTGTAAGGAAATATAAAAGCAAAGAAGATGGTGAAAAGGATAAGCAAATATTAGATAACATAGAAAGCTCCTCTAGGCAGTATTTAGAGGCAGGAAAAAAGATAAGTGAGTATGCTTCAGCGGGAGATTATACATCAGCAATGGCGCAAATGTCTAGCACATCTAAAATTAGAGATAGCCTATTTAATAGTTTAAATGACTTAAGCGCTGTTTCTATAAATGAAGCAGATCAGATTTATGCCTCAAATAATGCTACATACAGCAGTTCGAAAATACAGATAATAGTTATATCTGCATTTGCATTTGTTATTGCACTATCATTAGGATTGATTATTGCAACTATGATTTCAAATAAACTAAAGAAGGTAGTAGTTTTTGCAGAAGACTTAGGGAAAGGTATATTGGATGCAGATATAGATATTGATTCGAAAGATGAAATAGGAAATCTTGCTAAAGATTTAAATAGAGCTAAGGATAATATGAAGGTACTTATATCTGAAATTATATATGGGTGTAGTGATATAAGCTCTGCAAGTGAGCAGTTATCTGCAACTTCTCAGGAAGTTGCATCAAAGATGCAAGTTGTAAATGAATCTACTGAACAGATAACAAGAGGAATACAAGATTTAAGTGCAACTACTGAAGAGATCAGCGCATCAACTCAAGAGATAGGAAATACAACAAATGATTTAGCCGATAAGGCAGAAAAGAGCTTTAAATCTGCTGTAGAAATAAAGAAGAGAGCAGAAGAGGTTAAGGCAAAGGCTACAAATAGTCTTGAAGAAGGAACAAAAATATACACAAGTAACAGAAACAATATCATAAAATCAATTGAAGACGGAAAAGTAGTAAGTGAAATAGGAATCATGGCAAAATCAATAGGAGAAATTGCAGAACAAACTAATCTTTTAGCTTTAAATGCAGCAATTGAGGCTGCAAGAGCTGGAGAAATGGGTAAAGGTTTTGCAGTGGTAGCAGATGAGGTTAGAGGACTTGCAGAACAATCATCTCAAGCTGTTGCAAATATAAATTCACTTATAGAGAGAGTTCAACAGGCTTTCCTAAACTTATCTAAAAGTGGACAAGATGTTCTTAAATACCTTGAAGATGATGTTAAGCCAACCTATCAATTGTTTATGGATACAGGTATACAATATGAAAAGGATGCTGAGTTTGTAAATATGATGGCTAGTGATATTGCATCTGCATCAAAGCAGATGAAGGAAGTTATAGAGCAGGTAGCCTTTGCTCTAGAAAATTTATCATCTACTGCTACGGAATCAGCAATAAGTTCTGAAGATATATTAATAAGTATTAATGAAGTTACTCATTCAGTAACAGAAGTATCAACATCTTCTCAAAGCCAGGCTGGAACGGCTCAAGCTTTAACTGAACTGGCAAATCAGTTTAAGGTTTAGAGGTTATGATTATTTAGCACCCAAAAATATAAAGGAAGTATAATACAAGCATCTATAGTAACTTTCTTGAAGAAGATTACTATAGATGCTTTATTTTTGTAATGGAAGTTCAAATTTGATTTTTATAAGTATAGGAGATAGAATTTTATTTGAGAATTAAGAAATTTGAAATCCTAGCTTAAAGGAAGTGTTTCAAGTGGAAAACCAACTAAATAAAATTAATCAAATGTTTCTTATAGGTTCAACTGGAAGAAATAGTGGAAAGACTACACTAGCAACAGCAGTAATTAAAAAGTTTAAAGAAGAGTTTTCCATAATCGCATTGAAGATAACAACAATTGAACATAAGGATGGAAAGTGTCCTAGGGGCGGAGATGGCTGTGGAGTTTGTACAAATATACAAGGCAATTTTGAACTTATAGAAGAGGTTAGTACTAGTAGCAACAAAGATACTTCACTTTTACTGAAAGCGGGCGCAGAGAAAGTGTATTGGCTAAAATGTTTACAGAGTCATTTAGATGAAGGTATAGAGTATTTTATGTCTGTTTTAGCTAAGAATTCTTTAATTATATGTGAGTCCAATAGTTTAAGAAATGTTATAGTTCCAGGAAGCTTTGTCATGATTAAAAATGTAGGAAGTAATATAGCAAAGAAGTCTGCTAGTGCAGTAATTGGAAAGGCAGATTTTATCCTTGAAAGTGGTTTTTCAAATAGCATAGATGATTTTGTGTCTAAAGTAGTAGTTGATAAAGAAGACATGAGCATAAAAATAAATATTGATGTGTAAGAAAAATGCCTCATGTTAAAATAGCTCGCTGAAGGATGTCGCTTCAGCGACTTTTTTACTGTATGGGAAATTATAAAATTTTCAATGTATCTAAACCTAGATATTTCAATGCTTTTATAAGTTTTTTATGGCTATACAGTAAAAAATAAAACTTATTCGCCTGCCAGATTTTCCTCATATACATTTGGAAAGGCAGATGCGTTAAAAAAGCTCACTGAAGAAGGTCGCTTCAGCGACTTTTTTATGATAATATATATATTAAATGTTAGACATACATAAAGATTTTGATGAATTTATCTAAGTGATTTTTGCCATAGATGCTTGATAAATACAAGCCGGAGTTCTATAAAGTTAAGTATATAACACTAAGAGAGAAGAGGAAAGCGGACTTATGGATAGGATAATTTGTATAGTTGGTGAAAGTGGAAGTGGAAAATCAACTATAGCAGAAGAACTTTCAAAAAAGAATTATAATTATATACAAAGTTATACTACAAGAAAACAGAGATATGAAGGAGAAAAAGGACACATATTTGTTGACTATGAGGCTTATATAGAAAGCACTATAACTAATGATCAGAAATCTAATATAATAGCCTATACATATTTTGATGGAAATCATTACTGGGCAAACAGGCAGCAATATAGAGATAAGGGTGCATCAATTTATATTGTAGATCCAATTGGTGTTCGTGAACTGAAGGAAGAAGTAAAGGATGCTGAAATAATAGTTATATATTTGAATGCAGATGAAAAGGTTCGTTATAACAGGATGTGTAGAAGAAAGTATAATGAGGATAACCTGTATGACGAAGAAATATATATGAGAATAAAACATGATAAAAATGCATTTAAAGTGATAAGATGTGATTATGTTGTTGATTCTAACAGAGAGTTAGAAGAGGTATTATCTGATGTAGAAACAATAATTGAAAGCATGGATAAAAGTAACGTTTAAAAATTTAATATGATAGGTGATTATTTTATCCACTACTTCACAAAATATTCTAAATTTGATAGAATATTTATATAATAATTTTAAATTAGTTAGACAAAGCTCGTCTTCAATAAATATTGGAGCGAGCTTATTTTTCAGGTAGAATTGGGCTAATAAATATAAAGATAACTGCTAATAATTTAGAATTTTTAACAAGACAAAATAGGGGGCAAATAATGATGGTGGAGTGTAATGAATTTACCAAAGAGCAATTTTTGGAGGCAACGAATAGGATAAAGGATGTATTGAAAGAAACCAAACTTGTTTATAGTAATATTTTTAGTAAAGAATCGGGTAATGATATATATATAAAGCCAGAAAATCTTCAAGTAACAGGAGCTTTTAAGATAAGAGGTGCTTACAACAAAATAAGTAAGCTTACTGAAGAAGAAAAGAAAAAGGGACTAATAACATCTTCTGCAGGAAATCATGCTCAAGGGGTAGCTCTTGCTGCTCAAAAATTAGGAGTAAAAGCAACTATAGTTATGCCAAAAGCTACTCCATTAATCAAGGTTGAAGCTACAAAGAACTTTGGAGCAAATGTTGTGCTTCATGGGGATTGTTATGATGAGGCTTATGAAGAAGCGAAGAGATTAGAAGAAAAAAATGGATATACATTTGTGCATCCTTTTAATGATATAGATGTTATAGAAGGTCAAGGAACTATAGCAATTGAAATTTTAAATGAACTAAAAGATGTAGATTGTATAATAGTACCTGTTGGTGGCGGTGGACTTATTAGTGGAATAGCTGTTGCAGCAAAATTAATTAATCCTAATGTAAAAATAATAGGTGTAGAACCAGAAGGTGCAAATGCAGTAAAGCTATCAATTGAAAACAATAAAGTTGTTTCTCTAGATAATTTAAAAACAATTGCTGATGGTGTAGCAGTAAAAACTCCTGGTGATTTAAATTTTAAAATAATTAAAAAATATGTAGATGAGATAGTAACAGTTTCTGACCTAGAAGTTATGGAAGCTTTTCTGATACTTCTTGAAAAGCATAAGCTTATAGGAGAAACTTCAGGGGTGTTACCTTTAGCTGCTTTAAGAAAGATAAATGAAAAAAACAAAAAGATAGCATGTGTAATTAGTGGCGGAAATATAGATGTTTTAACAATTGCATCAATGATAGACCGTGGACTTGTATCTCGTGGAAGAAAGTTCTGCTTTACTGTTGAACTTTTAGACAAGCCAGGACAATTACAAAAAGTGTCCCAAATACTAGGTGATTTAAATGCTAATATAATAAAGCTTGATCATAATAAGTTTAAAACCTTTGATGCTTTCATGCAGGTTCAACTAGAAGTTACGGTAGAAACAAATGGTCATGAACATGTTCAGCTAATTACTGATGAATTAGAAAGAAAAGGCTTTAAAATAGTTAAGGTATATTAAAAGTTAATGAACTAAAGGAAGTTACGTAGCTTTCTTTAGTTCATTTTTATTTAGAAAAATTTATATTAAAGAACATTTATCAAATTAATTCTTTGCGAAGACTCATTAAAGCATCGGATGAATAACCAATTAATTTCTATTTATTTGTACTTTCAAAATAAGAAAAACTTATTTTAATAAAAAATGATATAATTTAAGAAAACTATGCTATTTAGTTGGAGGATTTATTTATGGGTAGAATAGAACTAGTTATCTTCGATATGGATGGGTTAATGTTTGATACAGAGGCACTTACTAAGAGAGCTTGGCAAGAAGTAGGTAAATTACATAATTATGATATTCCAATGCAATTTCTTTTAGGACTTCTAGGAATGAACAGCGCTTCTATATCTAATCAATTTAAAACAGTATTTGGACAAGACTTTCCATTTGATAATATGTATTCAGAGCAAGGCAAGTGCGTAGCTAGGATAATTGAAGAAGAAGGTCTTGGAATAAAGAAAGGACTTATAGAACTTCTAGAATATCTACAAGAAAATAACATAAAAAAAGCAGTAGCTACTTCAAGCAGTAGAGAAAGAGCTTCTAAACTTTTAAAAATAGCAGGTGTTTTTGATAAATTTGATAGAGTTATTTGTGGCGATGAAGTAACAAAAGGTAAGCCAGATCCAGAGATATTCTTAACAGTTTGCAAAAAGCTAGATGTTGCTCCTGAAAATGCCATAGTACTTGAAGATTCAGAAAGAGGATTAGAGGCAGCAGTAGCTGGTGGTATGAGATGTATATTAGTACCTGATCTAGTAGAACCTTCAGAAGAGCATGTAAAAAAGGCATATGCTAAGGTTGCCGATTTAATAGAAGTAATTAATTTAAAAGAGCTATTTGAAGAAATAATTTAAATTTTCATTAGGAAACAGTATAGAAGTATAATTTCTATACTGTTTTTTACTGTATAGGAAATGATAAAAATTTTTTCTAGCTAAATCTAGTGATGTCTAAAAATAAAATATAACGATAAAAAGAATTTATTATATTTAAGAAAACTCTAGATTAATATACAAGAAATGCTATAATTTATATAAGAAAATTCTGTCTATTAAAGAAAGGGTTGCTAGAATGACCTTATGTAGATATATGAATGGAGGATTATGATGGGGTTAAATTGGAGTTTAAAGGAAATATATAGCTCTTTTGAGGGTGAAGATTTCTTAAATGATTTAAAAAGAGCTGATGAATTATCAGGATTATATGAACAACTAGCTGAAAGTATATGTGAGTCTCATGATGATGAGAAAAGTAAGCTTGAAGAGTTTATAAATAAATCTAGTGAAGTTGAAAGTTTATTCAGCAGACTATTTTCTTTTGTTAATCTTACATTAAGTGTTGATACAAAAAATAAAGCAGCGCTTAAGTACTCAGATGTCTTACAAGAAAAAAACAGTAGATTTGCTGAGCCAAATGCTAAGATAGAAAAGTGGATAGGTGAAGTCAAAGAGATTGATAAATTAATCAATTCCTCAGGTCTTTTGAAGGAACATGAGTTTTTCTTAAAAGAAATAGTAGCAGGAAGTAAATACTTATTAAGTGATAAAGAAGAATCACTTATAGCTAAACTTAGAAATACTGGATCAAATTCATGGTCAAAACTTAGAGATCTTTTAACTTCAACCGTACTTGTAGATATTGAAGTAGACGGGGAAATGAAAGCACTACCTCTTACTGTTGTTAGAAATATGGCATATGATAAAGATTCAAAAGTAAGAAAAAATGCATATGAAGCGGAGTTAAAGGCTTATAAAAAAGTAGATGCTGGTATTGCAGCAGCATTAAACGGAATAAAAGGGGAAGTTATAACTTTAGCTAAGCTAAGAGGATATAAATCTCCACTAGAAGAAACTTTGATTAAATCAAGGATGGATGAAGAATCTTTAGAGGCTATGCTGACTGCTATGAAAGAAAGCTTGCCTACTTTTAGAAAATATTTGAGAAGAAAAGCTGAGCTTTTGGGTTATAAAAATGGATTGCCATTCTATGAACTTTTTGCACCTATGGGAGATGTAGATATGGAATTCCCATATGAAAAAGGACAGAAGTTTGTTGAAGATAACTTCAGAACCTTTAGCGATAATCTTGCTGATTTTGCAAGAAAAGCTTTTGATAGTGATTGGATAGATGTTATGCCAAAGGAAGGGAAAGTTGGAGGGGCCTTCTGCTCTAATCTTCATTTTATAAAGCAGAGTAGATTCCTTTTGAATTATGGAAATGCCTTCGGAGATGTAGTAACTTTAGCTCATGAATTAGGTCATGGATATCATGACGACTGTGTTAAGGATAAGAGTGTACTAAACTCTGATTATCCAATGCCTATAGCTGAAACTGCATCAACTTTCTGTGAGACTATTGTTAAAAAAGCTGCAGTTAAAACTGCCACAAAAGAAGAAGCATTCTCAATTTTAGAATCAGAGATAGGTGATTGTACTCAAGTAATAGTTGATATCTATTCAAGATTCTTATTTGAAAGTGAGCTGTTTAGTAGAAGAGAAGAAAGTGCATTAAGTGCAGAAGATTTAAATGAAATAATGCTTAAGGCACAAAAGGATTCTTATGGAGATGGTTTGGACCCTGAATATTTACATCCGTATATGTGGGCCTGCAAGCCACATTACTATGATGCAGAATATAACTTCTACAACTTCCCATATGCTTTCGGATTATTATTCGCAAAAGGTCTTTATGCAGAGTATCTAAAGAGAGGCGAAGAATTTGTTAAGGTGTATGATGATTTACTAGCATCTACAGGTGATAGGAAAATAGCTGATGTTACTAAGATTATAGGAGTGGATATACACTCAGTTGACTTCTGGAGAAGTTCCTTAAAGATAGTAGAAGAAGACATAGAAAGATTTATCGAACTTAGTAACGAAAACTAGTTTTTATAGTGCAGCTTAAAATTCATGACCATAAAACAGGGTTAATTTCAACAGTACCTAAAATAAAAGGTTAAAATATAGAAGCTTTCTATATTTTAACCTTATTTTTTTATAATAATTATTGTGATAAGTAGAGAAAAATAAAGTATAACTATTAGATAATTTGTTATACGGTTATCTCAATTCTATTGCCTTCAGGATCTAGTATACAACTCTCATAATAGCCATCTCCAGTGGTTCTTGGTCCACTGACAAGAGTATAACCGTCATCTACTAGTAGTTTTGTTAATTCATCTACCTTTTCTACACTTCCAACAGAAAAGGCTACGTGAGCATAACCAAAGCACTCATAATCTTTAGAAACATTTATTGAAAGAACAGTGGGTTTCTCCATAATTTCTAGCTTAGAACCATCATTAAAAGATAGAAAATATGAGCTGAATTTTGTTTTTTCGTTATGATACTTTTCATTAGGGACAGCATTGAAATACTTTGTGTAAAAGTTTTTTGTCCTCTCCAAGTCTCTAGTCCATACTGCTAAATGTGCAATTTTCATTGAATCAACCTTTCTTTATTTTTATATAAGTTATCCTTTAATTAACAATATTGTATCATAGTTAAGTAAATATAAACTAGTTTAATTCTAACAATTTTCAAAATTTTCAGTGATAATATAAAAGAATACATTCTTATTGACCGACGGTCGGTCGGTGAAGTATAATAAATTATAATATTTTAATATAAGGAGAATTAATTATGAAAAATAAAAGAAGGCTATTTTTATTAATAATGTTTTTTACATTACCAATTACGCTTAACTTTTTTTCTCCATACATCATAATTGATGGCTTATTTAATAAGATTATATCGGGAGCATTTCTAGTGTGGACAATTATGGCAGTTTCATCGCTTTTTATAGGTAGGGCCTTTTGTGCTTATATTTGTCCATATGGCGCTTGGCAGATGATAATAGATAGATGTATTGAAAAGCCTCTTAAGAAAATCAAAGGCTTAAAGATTTTAAAATATATACTTGGAGCTACTTGGGTTTTTGTAATAGCTTTTGCTTTAATTTCTAGTAGGGAATACAAGTTAAATTTGTTTTATCTTACAGAAGGTTATGTTAGTGTAGATAAGATTTCTAATATTATGGGCTATTTTACTATATTAACATTACTGGCAGTTTTACCACTTGTCTTAGGTAAGAGAGCTACTTGCTATTACTTATGTCCAATGTCTATTTTGAATATAACAGGAAGTAAAGTGAAAAATAAATTTAATATTCCTTCTTTAAAATTAAAAGCAGAACCAAGCAATTGTAAAAAATGCAGTGCTTGCAATAAGAGTTGTCCTATGAGTATTAATGTTATGGAAAAGGTTCAGCATAATAGTATGGAATCTTCAGATTGTATACTTTGTGGTGAATGCAGTAAAGCATGTAAGTTTGGCGCTGTAAATAGAATTTGTGGAAAAGATAGAGTAGATAGAAAGGTCGTAGAAATGAAATGAAGAGAATTGTAAAAGATCCATTGGAAAGAAAAAATGAAATAATGGATAGGTCTCTAGAACTCTTTATTGAGAAGGGGTATGACAATACCTCAATCAATGAAATAGTTAACAGTCTATCTATAGCAAAAGGAACCTTCTATCATTATTTTACTTCGAAGGAAGAAATACTAGGTGAACTTTTGAAAAGGCGGTTAGATGAATATATAGTACCATTAACAGCTATCTATAATTCAAATTTAGATCCTAATTCTAAACTTGAAGCAATTTTAAAAGCAATGTTTTTAGGAACTAATAGTAACCTTATGCTTGTAAATACTGAGAGAGATGGTAGTAACTTAAAGCTAAATAATGCTTTAGAGGAAGAATTCTTTAATAGATGTTATCCTCTTATTTTAGGAGTAATAAGAGAAGGACTTGAACAAGAAAGCCTTCAAGTGGATTTTCCAGAAGAAGTTGTTGAAATACTTTTAAGAGGAATACAGAAATTTATAAATAAGCATTTCAATGAACTATTAGATAAAAATTCCTCTATCCACATACTTAAATCACTTGAAGATATTTTTAATAAATTGATAAAGTTATCAAATGGAAAAATAGAATTAATCCCCAAATACTAAATTTTAATGGAATAAAAAGTAGCATTTATGGACCTCCATAGATTTATCACTTAATATATGATAAAATATACTCATAAATAATAATTATTAGATGTTTCAAATAGCATTATAAATACATATTTATAATACTATGATTTAGATTTTTCTTATGTTTAAGGATATTATTGAAATTGATTAGTTATGCAGGAGATGGCTCACCAATTAGTTTCAACACTATGCTTAACAGCGTCTATATATATGAGTTTAGAGATGGAGGTTATTTGATGATAAAATTAATCGCAACAGATATGGATGGAACATTACTAAATAGCAAGGGGGAACTTCCAGAGGGGTTCTTTGATACTTTGGATGAATTGATAGATAGAGGTGTGATATTTGTAGCAGCAAGTGGAAGACAGTATTATACACTAGCTGATAACTTTGGCAAGGCTAAGGACAAGATGCTTTTTGCTGCAGAAAATGGTTCCTTTGTTGTTCATAACGGAAAAGAATTATTTTCTAAGACATTACCTAAAGAAACTATCATGGAAATTTTGAAAGAAGTAAGTAGTATACCTAACTGTTTTCCAGTAGTATGTGGCAAGAAGTATGGATATTATAAAGATACAAATCCTAAGTTCTTAAAAGAATTACAAAAATATTATTATAATAGAAAGCAAGTAGATAATCTTGAAGATATAGAAGATGATTTCTTAAAGGTAGCAATTTTTGATTTAGAAGGATCAAGCGAGAATTCATACAAAAAGATTGATAAGAAGTTGAAGGAAGAACTTCAAGTTACTGTTTCGGGACAAAACTGGGTTGATATCTTCAGAAAAGATATAAATAAGGGAGTTGCAATTAACTACCTTCAAGAAAAGTTCAACATAACCCATGAGGAAACTATGGTATTCGGAGACTATTTTAATGATATCCAAATGCTTCAAAATGCGTATCATAGCTATGTTATGGTAAATGCACCAGATGAGTTAAAGAAATACGGAAGATTTATGGCTAAAAGCAATGATGACAATGGTGTAATTGAAGTAATCGAAAGAGAAGTTCTTAAAAAGGACGCTTAATTTCAATACGCTGATTTAGCAGTACCAAATTTTCCTCATATTCATTCGGAAAGGCAAATGCGCGAAAAAAAAGCTCGCTTCAGCGACTTTTTTTTTATTTTATATTAACATAATTTTAAATTTTTAACTATTACTTGTAATAAGTTATGGGGAGATAGTAATATTATAACAAGTATTTGGATTATAATATGTATATAGTTCTGTTTGTGGTTTAGGGGGGGGTATATGATAAAATATAAAAATTGTTTAGATGTAACTATTGATGATATATTTAAGGCGTTTCAGGATGGATTCTCGGACTATATAATAAAACTTAATGTTAATAAGGAAGATTTTGAAGAAAGATTCTTTGGTACAGAAGGGAATTCTAAAGAATATTCTTTCGTAGTGTATGACAGTAATAAGCCTGTAGGATTAATGCTAGGTGGTATAAAAGAATATGAAGGAATAAAAACTTTGAGATGTGGAGGCTTAGCAATTCATCCAAGCTATAGGGGTGGTTGGATAAGCAAGAGACTTTTCCAATTACATCAAGAGATTGCAAAGAGTAAAGGTTGTAGTCAATTGTTTCTAGAAGTCATAGTTGGAAATGATAGAGCAATCAATTTTTATAATAAGATGGGATATAGCAAAATTTATGATATATCCTTTTACTCTAATGATAATACAAGCAACTTGAGAAAATACCATAATAAAAAACTGGTTATTAAGGATATAACATTTGGCCAGTATAGAGAAATATGCCATAGATATGATGGACATGTTAGTTGGCAAAATGCTTATGAATATCTAAGTTTATCAAAGGATACATACTATTATGGAGGATTTATTGATGATATTCTTATTAGTGGACTAAGCATAAATAAATCAGGAAAGATAAGTTTTATTTATATAGATAAGAATTATAGATTAAGTGGAGTGGGTTCATCTCTAATTAATTATGCTGTTAAAGAATTAGGGATAAATATGATTACTGCTAGTTTTGTTAATAATAGTCAAGCTTTTGGGTTTTTAGTTAAGAATGAATTTAAGAAAATGCCTATATCCCAATATGAAATGTATAAGATTTTGTAGCATAGTATTTATAATTTATCAATAATTTTCTACTTGAACATTTTAGACATTAGCTATAACATAAGACTAAACATAGGGGGTGTTAATCAATGGTAGCAATAATAAAAGCACTAATGAGAGCAGTGAATGATATTCAT
This sequence comes from Clostridium fungisolvens, assembly GCF_014193895.1. Lineage (NCBI taxonomy): Bacteria > Bacillati > Bacillota > Clostridia > Eubacteriales > Clostridiaceae > Clostridium > Clostridium fungisolvens. The sequence goes on from NZ_BLZR01000001.1 coordinate 190,722, forward strand.
GATGTTTTTATACAAAAAGCACAGGGCTCTGGATATAACCTTACGGACAAACAACTTCATTTTATAATTATAGGAATCATAGGTATCTTAATTTTTGCAGGAACCCAAATGCTATTTAAATGGCTCGCAAAGTATAGCATTACAGCTATATCATTCATATATACTTTTACAGTACTACTGGTAATAGTTTTTGGTATTGAAATAGAACAAAAAATAACTAAACGAGGAAATATGGAGTTTGCAGATATAGTAGCTGGTATATGGGGATTCTTATATATATTCATAATTTACTTAATAATAAGAATAGCTGTATATCTAATAAAACAATATACTAATAAAAGAAAAGTTAAGAAGCAGTAATCTTGACTATAATAAATATGAATACTATAATTTAGTTGACAATTTAATAAGTTCTTATTGGTGCTTCAGTTGCACAAATACATTTGTTCAATAGAAGTTAAAAGGGAAAAAGGTGAAAGACCTTTGCAGCCCCCGTTACTGTGATGATGACAAAATTTGCACTAAAACTTAAGATATTTAAGTTTTAATCCACTGAGTTAAGGATGTCTATCTAATAGATTCAAAGTATACCAATGTTTGTATTTTTAGGAGGTATAGTTTGTAGTTAAAGTTTAGATGTCTATGAATGTACCACTTCGTAATAAGTTTTACAATGAATTGGCACATCTATATAAAGAGCTTGGGAAGGAGCAAAAAGTAGGATGATTCAAAGCCAGAAAACCTGCCATAAGAAAAGTTAATTTTCCGGGGGGGAAAAATTACTGTTAATAAAGCAAGTTTTACTGATATAAAATTATTTTGCTTAGGGTTTGAGTACATTTAAACTTTAATACAATGCTAATAATGTTTATATTGTTGAAAAACAAGAGTATTTTGTGTGCGGATATAAAAATACTTTATGTAATTATAGCTTTATTAATTATGAGAGTAAGTTTTATCTATTTTATAAGTTTTAATATAGATATATTGATTCGAAGAGTAATTATAAAGACCTCCTTAGGGAGGTCTTTTATTTTTATGTTGTATAGTATTGAAGCCTAAGGGTAAATAGTTTTAGTTGGGGAGGATTAATATGCAGGAAGCATGTCTAATAGAAGATATAGAACCTTTAAATGAAAAATCTATGGCTGAGGCCAAAGAAAGAATGGATAACTTGGTGAAGCCTATAGGTAGTCTTGGAAAACTTGAAAAAATGTCTATAAAGTTATCTGGAATAACAGGTGAATTATATAATAATATCGAAAAGAAAGCAGTTATTATAATGTGTTCTGATAATGGGGTATGTGAAGAAGGTGTGGCCTCAGCTCCGCAAGTAGTTACTGCGACTCAAACAGTAAATTTTATAAAAGGAGTAACGGGAGTAGGGGTTTTAGCAAGACACAACAATTGCGATTTAAAGGTTGTAGATATAGGTATCAATGAAGAAATAAATCATAGTGAACTAATAAACTGTAAGATAAGAAAAGGTACATCAAACATTGCTAAAGGTGAAGCAATGACAAGGGAAGAAGCTCTTACAGCTATTAGAATAGGAATTGATTTGGTTTCAAAGCTTAAAAATGAAGGATATAACCTGATAGGCACTGGGGAGATGGGAATAGGAAACACAACTTCTAGTTCTTCAATATTAATTGCCTTAACTGGTTGCACTATTGAGGAAGCTGTAGGTAGAGGAGCAGGACTTACGGATGAAGCCTTCGAAAAGAAAAAGAAGGTTATAAAAAAGGTTTTAGAAATAAATAAACCTAATATAAACGACCCAATAGAGGTATTGCATAAGGTTGGTGGCTTTGATATAGCTGGACTTGTAGGAGTATATTTAGGTGCGGCAAAGTATAGGATGCCGGTAGTTATTGATGGATTCATTTCTGCAATTGCAGCATTAATAGCCTATAGGTTAAATAACGTTACTAAAGATTTTATGTTTCCATCTCATATATCAATAGAAAAAGGATATAACTTAGTTTTATCAGAGTTAGGTTTAGATCCTATATTAGATTTATCTATGAGATTAGGTGAAGGATCTGGATGCCCATTAGCTTTCAATATATTAGAAGCTTCTACAAAGATAATGAATGAAATGGCAACCTTTGAAGAAGGTAATGTAGATTTAAATGATTATAAGGGGCTTTGGGAGGGGAAAATATGATTACGTTAGTAACTGGTGGTGCAAGAAGTGGAAAGTCTTCTTTTGGAGAGTCGATACTTGAAAATGAACCAGAGGTTTTATATATTGCAACTTCAATACCTTTTGATCAAGAAATGAAAGACAGAGTTAAGAAGCACAGAGAGCAAAGACCAAGCCATTGGCATACCTTGGAAAGCTATAAGGATTTTCAAGCTGAATTTGAAAAAATATTAGGTGGTAATATAGTTTATAACGGTGTAATCGTTGATTGTATAACCATAATGATTTCTAATATATTATTAGAAAATTTAAGTGACGATGGCAATGATGACTATGATTTAATTGAACAGAAGGTTATGTTTCAGATTGATAATTTAATAAAAGGTCTAAGAAACTTTAATTGCAAAGCAGTTATAGTCACTAATGAGGTTGGAAGTGGAATAGTGCCAGAAAACAAGTTATCTAGGGAATTTAGAGACATAGCTGGACGAGTAAATCAAAGATTAGCAAAAGAATCAGATGAAGTTTACCTAGTTGTGTCAGGTATACCTGTAAGGATTAAGGGGGAATAAATTGAGAAAGTTTATTTTAATCATACAGTTTATGACTAGAATACCTATAAATTTAAGTTTGGAGGTAAAGCGAGAGGATTTTGCTGATGCAGTAAGATACTTTCCTTTAGTAGGACTTATAATAGGTGCAATAGATTTACTTATATATATAATTACATGTAAGCTATTCCATGGCATGCTGCCAGTGGTATTTACTATGATATCACACATTATTGTTACTGGAGGTCTGCATCTAGATGGGTTAAGTGATACTGCCGATGGAATATTTTCAGGTAGGAGTAAGGATAAGATTCTTGAAATTATGAAAGACAGCAGAGTTGGAACCTTTGGAGTGTTGGCACTTGTTGCACTGATGCTTTTAAAGTTTTCAGCAATTGAAGAACTTTCAAGGGTTAACATATACTCAGCGCTTTTAATCTCGCCAGTGATTAGTAGAACTTTAACTACACTTTTGATGTATAAAAGAAGATATGCAAGGGAGAAAGAAGGCTTAGGAGATCTTTTTATAGGAAAGATTTCTACACTAACCTTTAGTATAGCATTGGCTTTGGGTATAATCATAACTTTAGCTGTGGGAAGAACTTATGGACTTATAGTTATAGTTATAGGCTTTATTTTTACAGTATGCTTTAGATCCTATATAGAAAAAAGGCTAGATGGTATAACAGGAGATATCTTAGGAGCCAGTGTTGAGTTAAATGAAGTACTTGTATTGGTAGTTTTCTGTTTATTACAGAATATAATTTAAACATATATTTTACGGTGTGGTTAAGAGTATTATTTGAAATTAAATGGTTATGCAGGAGATGCTATATGAGCGAGCTATTAGAATTAAATGATTTTTTCAGATGGAATGGCGTTAAAAAACTGTACTGTTCGAACGTAGTGAGTTTACAGTTTTAGCCATGGAATATGAGAAAATCATATTAATTCTTTGCACAAGCTCATTAAAGTATCGGATGACTAACCATTTAATTTCAATACAGTGCTTTAATAGTGCCATATTTTAAAGTTGTTCATCTTTAAGAGGAGATAATATGAAACTTATTTTAATAAGGCATGGAGAGACAGAGGGAAATCTTAATGGAATCTATCAAGGAATTAAGGATTATCCCTTAAGTGAGGAAGGAAAACTACAAAACCTAAAGCTAAAGAGTAAGTTAGAAAATATAAATGTAGATAAGGTTTATTATTCTACAATGGAAAGAGCAAAAAAAACAGCGGATGCTATTTTTGATTTTTCAAGCAGTGCAATTTATTTTGAGGAAAACTTGAGTTTTAATGAGATAAATTTTGGACTTTGGGATGGTAAAGATTATAAATATATAAGTAAAAATTACAGCGAACAGTTTCAAAGTTTTATAGATGATTTTAAGATTTTTAAATTTCCTGAAGGGGAAAGCTTTAAAGATTTTTATAATAGAGTTAGTGAAGGAATTAGAAAAATTATAAAAGTATCAAAGGAAGAGGATAATATAGCAATAGTGGCTCATGGGGGAACTATAAGGGTAATATTATGTGAGCTTTTAGGTTTTAATTATGAAGGATTCTATAAATTTAATATTAGCCATGGATGCTATAGTTTGCTCACTGTATGCAAAGACAGTGCTGTTTTAGAATTTCTAAATAAATAGATTGATTTTAAATCATATTTCAGGAGGAACAAAATTTGAAAAATATAAAGAAGTTAGCAATTATAATAATGGCATTAGTATTTACCTTATCACTAATGGCATGTACAAAGAGTGAAACAAAAAAAGAAGAAGTTAAAGGTATAAAAATAACTGATTCATACAATAGAGAAGTTTCTTTGGATAAGGTACCTCAAAGAGTAGTAACATTATCACCAGGGGCTACTGAAACTATATTTGCTTTAAAAAAGGAAAGTATTTTAGTAGGAAGATCAGACTATGATGATTACCCAGCTGAAGTTTCCAAGATAGAAAAGGTTGGTGGGTTAGAAAATCCTAATATTGAGAAAATAACAGAGCTTAAACCTGACTTAGTAATAGCTGGAGCACATTTTTCTAAGGAAGTACTTAAAAAGCTTGAAGATTTAGGCATAAAGGTTGCAGTACTTTATGGAGAAGATAATTTCGATGGAGCATATAAAAATATTCTAGATACAGCAGAAGTTTTAGGAGTTAAGAATGATGGACAAAAGATAGTAGATGAAATGAAGAAAAAAGTTTCAGAGGTTGAAGAAAAAATAAAGAATTCTAAAAAAGTTAAACTATATTATGTTGTTGATTTTGGTAAGCAGGACTTTACTGCAGGTGGAGATACTTTTGTTGGTCAGCTTATAGAAAAAGCAGGTGGAGATAATATAGCTAAGGATGTTAAGGGATGGAATTACAGCTTTGAAAAAATAGTTGAGAATAATCCAGATGTTATAATATTATCTGATAAATATGATGCTAAGAAGAGATTTATACAAGCAGATAGATATAAAGATCTTCCTGCAGTAAAAGCAAACAAAGTCTTTGAAATTGATGATAATATGTTGGTTAGACAAGGGCCAAGGCAAGCTGACGGCTTAGAGGCACTTGCGAAAATATTACATCCAGAGGCTTTTTAAGGAGTAGTTAAATGAAGAAAAAAAGACTACTATCAGTACTTTTTATCTTACTGATAGTTTTAGTAATAGCTTCTGTTACGGTAGGGTCAGCTTCGCTAAAATCTACTGATGCAGTTAGATTAATATGGCTAAAGCTAATTGGTGTGAATATAGATTCAACATATGAAAAAATAATATTTAATATAAGATTACCAAGAATAATACTGGCAGCCTTAGTAGGGGCAGGACTTGGAGTAAGTGGAGCTGCTTTTCAGGGGATATTCAAAAATCCAATGGCAGATCCGTATGTTCTTGGAGTATCTTCTGGAGCAGCAGTTGGTGCTACTATTTCTATTGTTTTTAGGTTAGAAGCTTATGGTATGGCTTTTACCACAGTCCTTGCTTTTTTAGGAGCTTTTATTTCCCTAATTTTAGTTTATAACATAGCAAAGGTAGGAAAAAAACTCCCAACAACCACATTATTACTTGCAGGTGTGGCGATAAATTTTCTCTTTTCATCGGTTATATCACTTTCAATGATTTTACATAGAGAAGCCATGGAAAGAATAATATATTGGACCATGGGGAGTTTCAATGAATCATCCTATAGCCAAATATTGATTATTGCACCTATAGTTATAGTTATATCAATTAGTTTTCAGCTACTTTATAGACAATTTAATATAATAGCTTCTGGAGATGAAGGTGCATATTCTTTGGGAGTTGAAGTAGATAAGATTAAAAAGCTGATTATTGTAGTAAGCTCAATTATGATAGCTGTAATAGTTTCTGTAAGTGGGGTTATAGGGTTTATAGGACTCATAATACCCCATGTTGCAAGACTTATTGTTGGAGCAAACCATAGAGAATTATTTCCTTTTTCTTTTGTTTTAGGAGCTATATTTTCACTTGGTTGTGATACCTTGGCTAGAATACTAATTGCTCCTACAGAATTACCTGTCGGCGCAATAACAAGCCTTTTTGGAGCTCCATTTTTTATATATCTTCTTTGGAAAAGAAAGAGAGCGTGAATATGTCTATAATAGATATCATACAATTACAATATGATGTAAATAAGGTAACTATATTGAAAGATATTGATTTAACCTTTGAAGCGGGAAAGTTCTATTCCATTGTTGGACCAAATGGAAGTGGTAAAACAACTTTGATAAAGAACATTATAAAATATCTTAGTCCTTCTGAAGGAACGGTTATTGTTGAAAACAAGGATGTTAATAAGATAAAAGCTAAAGAATTTGCTAATATAATAAGTTATGTGCCTCAAGATACAGTGCTTGAAATGGAGTTTTCTTGTTATGATGTAGTAATGATGGGGAGAAATAATAAGATAAGCTTTCTTGGAACTGAGACAAATGAGGATATAAAAAAGGTTGAAGAGGCAATGAAAGCAACTGAAGTTTTTCAGTTAAAAGATAAGCTGATTACAGAAATAAGTGGAGGCGAAAGACAAAGAGTTTTGCTTGCTAGAGCCATAGCACAGGATAGTAGGTGCATAATACTTGATGAGCCACTATCTAATTTAGATATAAAGCATCAATTAGAGATTATTGATATTCTAAACAAGCTTAGGGATTTAGGAAAAACTATAATTGCTGTACTTCATGACATAAACTTAGCTTTGAATTACACTGATCATGCAGTGATGATGAAAAACGGGAAAATATTTTATTATGGAAAGACAGAAGATGTTATAAATGATAAGAATATAGAAGAAGTTTATGGAGTAAGTTGTAAAATAGTATCAATTGAAGGGGTAAGGCATATAATATTTACTAGAATATAGATGTACCACTTCATAATTAAATTTATATTTTCAAGTTGTCCTCTCAGAACCCAGAGGAGTTTCGAAAATAGTTATCAGATTGAAGTGTTCATCTTTAAATAAACTTGAAATTATAATAATTTATACGTGTCATAAAATCTTAAATTTGCTTTATTTTATGACACACATGAATTATTAATAATTACCAAAAAGTCGCTGAAGCGACCTTCTTCAGTGAGTTTTTTACGCATCTGCCTTTCCGAATGTATATGAGGAAAATCTGGCAGGCGAATAAGTTTTGTTTTTTACTGTATATCCGTAAAAAACTTTTAAGGCCATCAAAATCTCTAGGTTTAGCTAACTGAAAAATTTTATGCTTTCCTAGACAGTAAAAAGGCATCACTACTTAGCAGGAGGCTTTGCAGTGGTGCTTTTTAATTACTTCTTAGTCTTAAAAATGCTACTGAGAACTCTTCCGTCAGGAGAAGGAAGTTCAGTGCCCATAATCTTTGATATAGTTGGAGCTTCATCTAGCAAACTCATTTCTCCGATATCAAAGTTTTTCTTAATATTTCCGCCACTTATCAAGAAGAAGGTTTGATAATCTTCTTTAAAAGGTGAATAACCGTGAGTTGCTTTGTCGTATTTTTCTCCAACCTCTTCTATAGTTTCACCATCTAGATCGTTTGAAAAATAGTAGCCTTTTTTAGCTTCTAACATAATTGAACAATTGTTGTCTATTCCTAAGTTTTTCAAATCATCTCCACTTAGAATTTCTTCTAAGCAATCATCGTTGTTACTTGAATAGTCTTTAAGTAACTGGATGACTTTGTCCTTCGATTCTATATCATTATCTTTTATATAGATATAGGCTGAACCATCGCAGTTATTTAGGTAAACTTTAGGCTCTTGAAGCTTTCCTTTCTCATCTTTAGTTATATAACCCTCTTTAACAAATAATGTGTTTAACTTTATGACCTTATTTGTATCCATAAGAGAGTGATCTCCTAATACTACAACAGTAGAGTCTTTATAGCAATCATGGCTGTTTAAGGTATCAATAATTCTTCCAAGTCTTACATCATGTCTTCTTAAGGCATTAGTAATCTCATCATTTTCTGTACCATGATGATGTTTATTAGTATCAACATCAGTAAGATGAACCATTAGAAAATCAACTTTCTCTTTTTGTAATAGGTAAAGTGCGCACTCAGTAGAGAAATTATCTAGGTGAGGCTGGTTCTTTCCTTCTCTGAGATAGCCGTATTTAAAATTCATCAAAAGCTGATAAGAAAGCGTTCCACTATATAAAGATATCATAGGCTGTGTTAACCACCAACGATTTGCAAAGATTTCAGGCATATTATAATCTATTGCAGCCTTACCTGTTACAGGCCATAAAATTGCGCCAGTAGTATAGCCTTCCTTTTTAGCTAAATCATAAATTGTGTCACAGTTAACCTGAGATTTAAACCAGAACCAATCAGGGGAGTCCACACCTGGTTGTAATAATATATTGTTAATTACACCATGATTAGCAGGTTTTTTACCTGTTACAATTGACACATGAGCTGGATAAGTTAGCGATGGATATATACTATTAACCTTATAGGAATAAGAACTTGAACTAAGTAATTTACTAAAGTTAGGAAGAGTTTTTAAAAACTCAAAATCTTTTCTTCCAAGACCATCTAGAGAAATTATTATAATAGGATTATCTTTCATTTATTAAACCTCCTAGTTACTTGTTATACCAGTGAATGGTAGTATTATTAGTAACATTGTTTTTTATATAAAGATGCATTAGAGTAGTCCTAAACTATTGTTAATTTTGAAAATAGTTTAGGCCTAGAGAGTCATTATACTTTAAATTAAGTTATACCTGTTTGATAATCGTGGATCTTGGTGATTATTGAACATATGTAACTTAATGATCAAGTTATGAACTATATAAATAACATCTTATGATATGTTTCCTAATTCCAGTATAGGCTTGTACAACAAAAATTTAAACCCTTAGCGTGTTACATTCACTAATATTTAATATTTATAATGCGAGACAAGTCTACATAAAGTACTACTAAATTGCAACTAAATGGATATTATTGTAGTTTTATAAATAGAAAAATATATAAATAGAAAAATATGCGTTTATAAGGCAATAAAAATAGCTTGACAATGTTTACAGTGGTGATATAATTAAAGCATAATCAAATAAATCCATTAGGATTGTTACTACATAGTAGGCAAGACCTAAATTAAAGTATGTTTTTCCAGCATATTTTAATTTAGGTCTTTTATATTTCCGCGGAATATAAAAGATGCTATTATTATCAATCTTAATAGGGTATGAGTTGATAAAATACAATCTCCGGAGTGATAACATGAAAATAGAAAAGATTTTAAATAATAATGTTGTTACAATTATTGATGAAGATGGTATTGAGCAAGTAATAATGGGTAAGGGAATTGCATTTAAAAAAGTGTTAGGTGATGAAATTGAAGAAAAAAATATTGAAAAGATATTTAAACTAGATAGTAAAAATGCATCTGAACGCTTTAAAAGTCTCTTAAATGAAACACCTATGGAATATGTGGAGATATCAAGAAACATTATAAAATACGCAGAAAAGACATTGGAGAAAAAATTTGAAGATGTAATCTTTTTAGCTCTAACAGATCATTTAAACTTTGCAATGAAAAGAATAAAAAAGGGTTTACCAATTAAAAATGAAATGTTATGGGAGATAAAAAGAATATATAGAAAAGAATATTCTATAGGCATATGGTCTATTAATTATATTAAATACAAGCTTGGCGTTGATTTGCCAGAAGATGAGGCTGGATTCATTGCGTTACACATAATTAATGCAACGCTTGGTGAAAGTATGCCGAACACTATGAATATAACAAAGCTTATACAAGATATTTTGAGTATAGTGAAATATCATTATAAGATAGATGTTGATGAGGAAGCTTTGAGTTTTCATAGATTTGTAACCCACCTTAAGTTTTTTGCACAAAGAATGTTTGGCAAAAAGCAGGAAGTGTCAGGAGACGATAGCCTGTATGAAGTGGTAAAGGATAAGTATAATGAAGCCTATCTTTGTGTAAAAAAGATAAGGGATTATATAAAAATTACTTATGATTATGAGCTAACAAGTGAAGAAATAGTATATCTAGTTCTTCATGTGCAAAGGCTTACTAAAGACAAATCAGTTGCAAGTAATATGTAAACTATTATTGAAATAGTAGTTAATATGTTACAGGCTTATTAAGCTAACTTTATTCTTTAGGGAATTATTTCAGATATATTTTTTGATAAGTATGCGTAGCAGAATTAAAAACATAAAATACGTTAAATAATAATTAGGTCTAAAATTAAATAGAAATTTTAGGATTGTTACTGAGTTTAAATTCAGATTTACCTTATATTGTATGATAGCAAAGGAAGAACTTAAAAATATATCATATAATAAGGTATATAGAAATTATACAACTGCAGGCAAAACCTAAATTGTAGCAATATTAGTCTAGATACGCGAATACATCTAGAGTCTATAATTTGCTTCAGTTTAGGTTATTTTTTTTGTTTAAAAACTAAAATTTAAGTTTACATTACTTATATAGGAAGGTGGATGAATCAATGGATTATAAAAAATTAGCATTAGATATCGTACCTCTTTTAGGAGGAGAAAAAAATATAGAAAGTGTTACACACTGTGCTACTAGATTAAGATTTGTTCTGAATAATGATTCTTTAGCAAAGACAAAAGAACTGGAAGATTTAGAGGGAGTAAAAGGAGCTTTTTTAAGTTCTGGACAATACCAAATTATAATAGGGCAAGGAGCAGTTAATAAAGTTTACGAACAACTTATAAAAGGAACTTCCATACAACAGTCAACAATCAATGATCAGAAAAAAGCTGCTACAAAGAAGATGAATCCTCTACAAAGATTTGCAAGAATGTTATCTAATATATTTGTACCAATTATACCAGCAATAGTTGCATCAGGACTTCTCATGGGGGTTCTTGGTATGTGCACAAAATTTGGTTGGCTAGAAGGAAAGAGTGGAGTATTCCAGCTTCTTGATATGTTCTCAAATGCTGCGTTTGTTTTCTTACCTGTGCTTATAGCATTTTCAGCTGCTAAGGAGTTTGGGGCTAATCCGTTTTTAGCTGCAGCACTAGGCGGAATATTAATACATCCAAATCTCCAAAATGCTTGGAATGTTGGAGGTGGAATTGAGAAGTATATAAACATACTTGGATTTAATATAGGAATGGTAGGTTATCAAGGTACAGTTCTCCCAATATTAATTGCAGTCTGGATTATGTCATATATAGAAAGAGGACTTAGAAAAGTAGTACCAAACGTACTAGATATATTGCTTACTCCTTTCTTAACTTTGATGATAACTGGATTCTTCTCATTTATGATAATAGGACCTTTAGGAAGATTTTTAGGTGATGGAATATCTTTTGGATTACAAGGTTTATATAATACAGCAGGGCCAATAGCTGGATTGATTTTTGGTGGATTGTACTCAACTATAGTAATTACAGGAGTTCACCATAGCTTCCATGCAGTAGAAGCTGGATTAATAGCAAACAAGGCTATAGGAGTTAACTTCTTACTACCAATATGGGCAATGGCAAATGTTGCTCAAGGTGGTGCAGCACTTGCAGTATATTTTAAGACAAAGAATGAGAAGATGAAAGCTATTGCGATGCCAGCATCAGTTTCATGTTTACTAGGGATTACAGAAGCAGCTATATTTGGGGTTAACTTAAAGTTAGTAAGGCCATTTATCGCAGCAGCCATTGGTGGTGCCTTAGGTGGTGGTTATGTTACATTAATGAAAGTTGGAATGAGTGGTATAGGAGTAACTGGTATACCAGGAATAGCTTTAGTAACAGGTTCTACAATGATTAATTATATAATAGGGATGTTAATAGCTTTTGGCGGAGCATTTATAGTAACTTTTATACTAGGTTTTAAAGAAGAAAATGAAAGCAGTAAAAACGAAAAAGGTAACATTGAAAAGTCAGTGATAGAAGTTATAAAAAGCCCAATGACTGGAGACGTTGTTCAATTAAAGGATGTTCCAGATGCAACTTTCTCTTCAGGAGTTATAGGAAAGGGGATAGCTATATATCCTAAGGACGGAAAAGTTGTAGCTCCAGTAAGTGGTACAGTATCAGCAGTATTTGATACAAAGCATGCTATTGCGATAACTTCATCAAAAGGCACAGAAGTTCTAATCCATATAGGTATCGATACAGTTAAGTTAAATGGAGAAGGATTTAAGGTTTATGTAGAGAGTGGAGATATAGTGATGCAAGGAGATCTACTTGCAGAAGTTGATGTGGATTTTGTAAAGAAAAATAACTTTTCGCCAATTACTCCAGTAATCATAACAAATTCTGATGATTTTTCTTCTGTTAGTGTTACAAATGAAGTATATAAAGATAGTTTAGAAGAAATTATGGAGATAACGATTTAGTATTGATTAAGCATGCATTAAAATTAGTGCATGCTTAATTATGATATATAGCCTTCATTTGAAAAACAGTTTATGTATTTAAGATTTTATCATTGAGATATGGGGCAATAAAGCTCAGTGATGATTGATATACGTTTACAAATTCAAATATGATATAATGAAGTTAAATGTAAATTACTGTAACTAATCTTTTGATTAATAAGGAGTATGATTTTATGAATAACATTTTTTGTATAGGGGAATTACTTATAGATTTTATTTGCTCTGATATAAATAGCAGTTTAATTGAAGGAAGTAATTTTATTAAGAAAGCAGGCGGTGCTCCTGCAAACGTAACTGCTGCCATTGCAAAGCTAGGGGGAAGCGCCTATTTTGGAGGAAGTGTAGGAGAGGATGCCTTTGGTGTGTTCTTAAAGAATACTATTGAAGTTGTTGGAGTTAATACGTCCTACATGAAGTTTATAGAAAAGCAAAATACAACCTTGGCATTTGTCTCTTTAAAAGATAATGGGGAAAGAGATTTCATATTTAATAGGGGAGCAGATGAAAATTATGAACTAAGTGATTTAGAACAAAAAGAAGTTACTGATGGTAAGATAATTCATTTTGGTTCTGCAACAGCTTTATTAGGAGGAAGTTTAAAAGCAACCTATACTGAACTAATGGAAAAAGCTAAGGTTAAAGGAACTTTTATCTCCTTTGATCCTAACTTTAGAACTGACCTTTGGCGTGGAAGAACTAATGAGTTTATTAAAGTATCTAGATGGTGCATGAAGCACGCTGATTTTGTAAAGGTAAGTGATGAAGAGGCTTTACTTATATCAGGAAAAAGTAATATAGAAGAGGCTGCGAAAGAAATCGCTTTAATTGGAAATAGTATTGTAGCAGTTACTTTAGGAAAAGAAGGAACTATGATTACAGATGGAAATTTTGTTGATATTATAAGGAGTATTAATATAAAATCTATAGATTCAACTGGAGCAGGAGATGCCTTTGTAGGAGCGGTTTTATATAGATTAGCAAATCTAGAAGAGCCTAAGGCTAGTGTTAGAGACCTTGATACAATGAAAGATGTAATAGCTTTCGCCAATAAAGTAGGAGCAATAGTATGCACTAAACTTGGAGCAATAGCAGCTTTACCAACATTACAGGAAGTTAATGATTTTAGGTAGGTGATTCATGTTGAATAAAGAAAAAGAATTAATAGACAGCGCTTTAGAAGAAATTGATAAAAAAATAAGTGTTGTTGAAAGTGATTATTATAGACCTGTATTTCATATAGCTCCAAAAGTAGGATTACTAAATGATCCCAATGGATTTGTATTCTTTAATGGGTACTACCATTTGTTTTATCAATGGCATCCTTTTTCAACAAACCACGGCTTAAAATACTGGTATCATTTAAGATCAAAAGATTTAGTGAATTGGGAAGATCTAAGAGTTGGATTGGTGCCGTCAAACTGGTATGAATCTCATGGATGCTATTCTGGAAGTGCAATAGAATATAATGATGAAATAAGGATTTTTTATACTGGAAATGTAAAGAACTCTGAAGGCAATAGAGAATCCTACCAATGTATGGGCAGCTCTAAAGATGGTATTAACATAGAAAAGAATATGCAAAATCCAATAATAAAGTCTCAGCCTAAGGGATATAGTGCACATTTTAGAGATCCAAAGGTGTGGAAAGAAAATGAATTGTTTTATATGGTTTTAGGTGCTCAAACTGATGATTTAGAAGGAAGAGTGTTATTATATAAATCAGAAGATCTCAGTGATTGGGACTTAGTTGGAGTAGTTTCTGGTAGTAACATAAATGGAAACAATGCTATGGGATATATGTGGGAATGTCCTGATTTATTTTCTATTGGTGATAAGGATGTATTGATAACTTGTCCTCAAGGCATTAAAGAGCAAGGTATACTATACAATAATAGATATCAAGCAGGGTACTTTACAGGAAAGTTAGATTATATGACAGGAGCTATGGAACATGGAAGCTTTAATGAGTTAGACAGAGGTTTTGAGTTTTATGCACCGCAGAGTTGTAAAGATTACTCTTCAAGAAGAGTAATGTATGGTTGGATGGGTATGCCAGAAGAAGAGGAACAGCCAACTAAGGATTTTGGATGGATGCATATGCTTACACTACCTAGAATACTTGAGCTTAAGGAAGAAAAGATATACCAGAGGGTTCCAAAAGAATTAGAAAAACTAAGAAAAGAAAAAACTTCAGTAGAAAATATCCATATTAACAATTGTGAAATAACTTTAGAGAATTTTTATGGCGACGTTTATGAACTACTTTTGGAGTTTGATATAGAAGAATCTCAAGATATAGGGATTAAGTTAAGATGTTCCGATGATGATTCGGAATACACCCTACTTAACTTCAGTTCTAAAACTAATTTATTTACTGTAGATAGAACTAGCTCAGGAAAGTATCTTGGGGGTAAAAGGCAGTGTAAGTTAAATATCAATAATAAGTTAAAACTTCAAATTTTTTCAGATAGGTCTTCTCTAGAAATATTTATAAATGATGGCGAAGAAGTGTTTACTTTAAGAATATTTCCAAGTATAGAAAGTAAGAATATAAGATTTATAGCTAAAGACAAGAAAGTGAAACTAAATAAAGCAACATTATGGACTTACTAGTAAAAAAGCAACCTCATAAAGGTTGCTTTTTTATTCTTTATTAACTGCAAGGGCTTCATTACGTACGTTTAGAAAAAGCATATGCGCAAAAAATTAACTAATGAGAGGCTTATAAGCAATTTTTTTATGTTTTCTTAAATGAAATTATTTTATAAAAAACAATAATACTGTGAAAAATATTAAAATTATATATATTTTATTAATTAATTAATAAAAATAACCTAGAAAAGAAATAAGTATTGATAATTGGTATAAGATGGAATAAAATGTTGTAATGTACTATAAATGTAATTTTATTTTCATATATCAAGCTTTTGTATATAAAGATAAGAAAGCTTGATAAGGTTATAACTTATATTTAAAAGTACAGATAAAACCTTTAATACTAGGTATTATGGGGTTTTATAACAGCCTATTATAAATTAAAAGGGGGTAATATATTGAGAAAAACTAATAATAAGATACTGTCTTTGTTGGTTGCATTTTTACTTTTTTCATCTTTCTTTACCAATATAGGTAGTGTCCAAGCTAAAGCAACGGACAAGCTTGATGCTAGCACAGTTAAACAGAAATTGATTGAAAGTATTAAAAACCAAGAAGCTAAAAAAGCAAGCAAGATTAATACTTCAAGCAAACTTGCTAGTCAAATTTCTAACATTAAGGATGATGATACAAAAAAACTTAATGGCAACGATCCTAATGAAGTTGTAAGGGTAATAGTTCAACTAGAAGGAAAGTCAGCTGTTGAAGGGGAAGCTAAGGGGATTTCATCATCAACTCCAATAAATAACAAGACAGTAACTGGAGCTATACAGAAGGTTGAGGATTCTCAATCAGCTGTTATAAGTAAGGTAGAAAGTATTACTGGATCTAAGGTTAGAAGGACCTATGGTTACTTAGTTAATGGATTCAGTATTGAAACTAAGAGAGCAAATATCTCTAAAATTCAAGCGGTTTCAGGAGTAAAGAGTGTAACAGAGTCAAGAACTTATTATCCTGATATGAAATTTGCTGATGCTCTAACTCAGGCTTATGGTACATGGCAGGACTTAGGTTATAAAGGCCAAGGAATGGTAGTTTCTATTATAGATACAGGAATAGACTATACCCATAAAGATCTTACTATTACCGATCCGTCAAAGGCTAAGTTAACAACTACAACACCAAAGGGACCAGGAAAATTTTACTCTGTAAAAGTTCCATATGGATATAATTTTGCAGATGGTACTGATGATGTTGTTGATAAGAATCCTAATACTGAAATGCATGGTATGCATGTAGCTGGAATTGTAGCTGCTAATGGTAAGGAATCAGGAGTTGACACTTTTAGTACTGTAAGAGGGGTAGCACCTGAAGCACAGCTTTTAGCTATGAAGGTATTTACAAATAATCCCGACAGTAAAGGTGCTTATGATGATGATATCATATCTGCAATAGAAGATTCAGTTCTTCATGGAGCAGATATTATAAATATGAGTTTAGGTTCAGAAGCTGGGTTCCAAGATGCAAATGATCCGACTCAAATAGCAATAAAAAATGCTACAGATAGTGGAACTGTTGTTGTAATTTCAGCAGGAAATTCTGCTATATCTACAGGAGATTCAGCAAATAGGGTACCGCCGTTGAATCTATTTGGAACAACTGATACTGCAACTGTAGGAAGCCCAGGGGTATCAAAGGATGCAATTACAGTAGCATCTTTTGAAAATACAAATATAACAGGAACTGCTTTTGACTATAGTTCAGGAAATGGTTCAGGTCTTGCTCTTTATTCAAAGAGCGAAGTTGATCCTGTAACTGCATTAACCAGTAAATCAGGATACCAGTTAGTAGATTGCGGACAAGGTAACAACACAATTGAAGGTACTGGAGATGATTTCTCTGGTAAAGACCTAGAAGGTAAGATTGCTTTAGTGCAAAAAGTTAGTGGTACTTTCGGAAACAAAAAACTTGCAGCTCAAGCTGCAGGAGCAATAGGAGTTATTTTCTATAATGCTGAGGGAGATGACTCTATTCCAAATACAGCTGCTAAGCCAGGGGTCACTATACCATGTATAAATGTATCCTATTCTTCTGGAGCAAAACTAAAAGGTCTTATAGCTAGTGAACTTTTAGTTCAATTTAATGGGAAATATACAACAGGTGCTAATCCTAATGCAAGTGATTTATCAGCATTTACATCTTGGGGACCAACACCAGAATTAGATTTTAAACCTGAGATATCTGGACCGGGTGGGAATATATGGTCTTTAGCTAATAGCAATCAATATCAATCAATGAGCGGTACATCAATGGCTTCACCTCATGTAGCTGGTTCAGAAGCATTAATAGTAGAAGCAATTAAGGCTAATAATCCAGATATTACTGGAAGAGCTTTAGTAGAATTAGCTAAAAAGACTACAATAAATACTGCTAAGATAGAGTATGACAAGTATAATAATTCAGTTCCATACTCACCTAGAAGACAAGGAGCAGGTTTAATTCAAATAGAATCTGCAATAAAAAATAAAGTTACTATTGCAGATAATAATGGCAATGCAGCGGTTGCATTAAAACAAATAGGACAAACCGTTTCTTTTGATCTTACTTTAACAAACTATGGTAAGGATGCTTATAGTTATGATCTAAGCGATACTGGAGTGCTAACAGAAGTTTCCGATGCACATACTGGTGCTGTGAAAGAAAAAACTATAAGTGGAGCAAGTGTAAAGTATAGCGCAAGTAAGGTAACAGTTCCTGCAAATGGAACAGCAAAAGTTACAGTTACTATAGCTTTGCCTGATGGCTTTACAAAACAAAATTACGTTGAAGGATATATAAAATTTGACTCTTCAAGTGCACCATCATTAGTTGTACCATATATGGGCTTCTATGGAGATTGGTCAGCATTACAAACTGTGGATGCTCCAATGTGGGACTCTAGTAGTATAGTTGGCACAACTAGTCTTTGGGGTAACTTTTTAGGATTCTTTATTCCTTGTGGTATGGATGCAGAGGGTAAAATAAACAAGGATAAGATAGCATTCTCAAAAGGAGAAACTGCACTATTCAACGTGGTAACGCCTAACCTGTATATGCTTAGAAATGCAAAAAATCTACAGGTTCAAGTGTTGGACAAGGGTAAGAATCTAATAAGAACTATTTCTTCTGAAAATAATGTTAAGAAGAATGTTCTTGAAGATGAATTAGCAAAAGACATATATGGTACTATGGACAATCAAGGTACATGGGATGGAACATTATATAATGCAGAAACAGGAGAATATGAAACAGCTCCTGATGGACAGTATTATATAAGAATTCAAACCACAACTGATATTGAAAATTCATCTACTCAATCTGTAGAACTTCCAGTAAAAATTGATAGCGAGGCTCCAGTAATAGATATTGTATCTGAAAAAACAGCTACTAACGGAACTTATAAGCTTCAATGGAAGACTTCAGACAATTATACTGGATTTGATGGTACTTTTGCTATTGTTGTAAATGGAGAGTTAGTATCTGATGAGCAAATGAAAAACTTAACTTTAACAGGAGATACTTATTCAATTGATGTGCCTTTAAAGGATGACACTGTTAATTCTATAGCGATAGCATGTGCAGATTATGCATCTAATATAGGGTTAAAGATAATAAATGTAAAAACAGGTGCAGTACCTGAAGTTTATTTGGCTAATCTAAAGGGTGGTGAAAAGTTTAATAATGATTCTATAAAAATCATTGGTCAGGTTCAGTCAGATGTAAAAACACTTACTATAAACGGTTTAGATGTTGAGATTGGCGATGAAGGAATATTCGATCAAAAGATAAAGGTTAAAGAAGGAAGTAATACTATAAATGTAGTTGCAAAAGATGCCAACGGAGATGAGGTCTATAATCAAAACTATAACGTTTCTGTAGACACTGTAAGCCCAGTTATAAGCATTACTTCACCAACAGTATCAGAAGATGGGTATATTTATACTGATAAGCATAGTGTGACAATTAGTGGAAAAGCAACTGATTCCTCAGGAGTAAAATTAATTGTGAATGGAAGGTCAGTTGATTTAAATGATGATGGAACGTTCTCGGCTAATGTAGATGTATATGGTAATACACTTATACAGATATTAGCAGAGGATGGGTATCAAAATACTACGAAGAAGGATTTAACAGTTGTTTCTCCAGTTAACTCTGATCCTTTTATGCTAGGTTTTGACAATCTATCTTCATTTGCAGTTCTTACTCCACAGGATGTAAAGAATGATATATATACTGTAACTGGTAAGGTAAATCATAAGGTTCCAGTGTTTAAGATTAATGATCAAAATGTTACTGTGAAAGATGATTTAACCTTTAGTACTGATGTTAAGCTAGCTCAAGGTAATAATATAGTTAAGGTTTATGCTGAAGACAACACGGGTACAGTAGTATTTAATTATTCATATAAAATATTATATGATTCAACTGCACCAAAACTTGAGGTAAGTAATCCAGTAGCTAAAGCCGATGGAAATGTGTACACTAACCAAGACAGTATTACATTAAAAGGATTAGTTAATGATAATACTTACGGATACAGCTTGTTTGTAAATGGAAATGCAGTTCTATCTTACGATAGATATCCAGCTACTGGCGAATCACCAGATAAGCCATTTAGCTACACAGTACCATTAACAAGTGACAAGAGTATCGTAAAAATTGAACTTGTTGATGAGTTTGGAAATACAACTGAAGATGTTATAAATGTAGTTAAGGATAAGGTTGCACCAAAAGCTGCTACGTTGAAATCAGATAATACTGAATTAACCAACAAGGATGTCAATGTTACTATAGCAACTGATTCTTCTGATAAAGATATCGATAAAGTTGAATATAGTTTTGATAATAGTGTTTACTTACCATATACTGGACCTATTAAGGTTGTAAGTAATGGAAAAGTATATGCTAAAGTAACGGATTATTCAGGGAACTCAACTACATCTTCTATAGACATATCAAATATAGATAAAACATCACCTGTAATAACTGTTTCAGGAGTAGAGGATGGAAAGACTTATATTAATACAGTAATTACTCCAAAGGTAACAACTGATAAGGATGCTGCAATTGCGTTAGTACTGGATGGAAAGAGTTATGATGGAACTACGGCTATATCATCAGTAGGAAATCATAAACTTACTGTCACTGCAACTGATAAAGCTGGTAATGCAACCGTAAAAGACATTAATTTCACTATTACTGCTCAAACTACTGCAGATACAGCTTCATTAGTTAAGTATATAGATAGTTTAATCGATCAATCCAAACCAGGAGATAAGATTAGTATAGATTCAACAAATGTACCAACAGTTTCAAGCTCAATATTTAAAGTGCTACAGCATGCAGATGTACTTGCAAGCTTTAATACTAACTCACCTTTAGGAGCTGTAACTTGGTCATTTAATGGTAAGGATATAACAAATACTGAGACAAGTGTAGATTTAGGACTTAATGCTACTGCACCAAGTGCGGATGCAATTAAGAAATTAGATGGTAATTCTCAGATATTCTCATTTAAGTTTGAAGGAAATCTACCAGGTAAAGCAGTGGTTTCATTACCGGTTGATACTTCAAAAATTGATATATCAAAACCTATATATTTATATCATTATAATCCTGATGCTAAGAGTGTGGATAAAGTAGGGGATGCATTAACTGCATATAAGAAGGGTTCATTATATTATGTTGATATAACAATAACTCATTGTAGTGACTACTTCCTTTCATTAAATGGCGGGGTTAAGGTAGCGGCTGCAAATCCAACTCAACCAAATACAGGAACAGGTTCTAACACTGGTAATACAAATACAGGTACAAGTACTAATAGTGGTTCTACTAACACTGGAACTACAACAACTTCAACTAGCACTCCAGAAATAATGCCAAAGACTGGATCAGTTATTGATTCTAATATACTTATAGTATTTGGAATCTTAGCAATAGCCGGCGGTGCTGTTATTATAAGAAGAAAAAGATTGAATTAATAAAAAACAGGTATCTCATTTCTGAGATACCTGTTTTCTTATTATTAATCATATTAATTCTTTTCGTAAGCTTATTAAAGCATCGGATGCGTGACCACTGAATTTCAACACACTAATTAGGTAAAAGTATAGTGATACTAGCTAACGGTTATTTAGCATTTAATGCTACTATGTTTAACAAACTCCATGGCTTGTTAAAGTGTGGTTGGAAGAAGAAATCTACGAATGCAAGTTCATCAATAGTCATTTTATTTTGAATTACAACAGACATAGTATTCATTAATTGAGTTAAGTCTGTCTTTGAAATAAGTTGAGCTCCGAGTATTACTTCTGAATCAGCTTCATAAACAACTTTTATTGTCACGGAATCAAAAGTTGGCATGAATTCAGGTCTGTAATTATCAGTAACTGATGTTGTTTTTATATTAAAGCCTGTAGCTTTTGCGGATTCTTCTGTAAGACCTGTTGATGCAATATTGTATTCATAAATCTTTATTCCTGAAGTTCCTTGAGTTCCAAGGTGCTTAGTTGTTGGTTTAACTAAGTTTCTTGCAATTAATGTACCCATTCTAACTGCATTTGTAGCTAGAGGGATGTATTCTCTTTTGCCAGTTGGGTTATAAATTACTGAGCAGCAGTCACCAGCAGCGAAAACATCTTCTTTGCTTGTTCTCATATATTCGTCTACTATAATTGCTCCATTTGGAAGCATATCTAATTTTCCTTTGAATAAATCAGTACTTGGTCTAAAGCCTATGCATAAGATAACAAGGTCAGCTTCATACTCACCTTTATTTGTTATAACCTTAGTAACTTTTCCATCTTCACCTTCAAATTTGCTTACAGTTTCACCTAAAGCAAGCTTAACTCCACGATTAGCAAAAGCCATCTCAGCAGTATCAGTAAATTCTTTATCTAAATATTTACTTAAAATTCTATCCATACTATCTATTAAAGTAACTTTCTTTCCGTTAGCTTCGAAGGCTTCAACAAGTTCAACACCTATGTAACCAGCTCCAACTACTACAATTCTATCTGCTTCCTTAGCTTTTTCTATGATTGTGTTTGAATGATAGAAGTTCTTTGAAAGAAGTATGTTATCTAAGTCAATCCCTTCAATTTTAGGAACTATTGGCCACGAACCAGAAGTAATGATTAATTTATCAAATGAATCTTCGAATTCTTCACTTGAATTTAAATCTTTAACTTTTAACTTTTTAGTATCAAAATCAATATCTAAAACATCATGGGACATCTTTGTCTTAACTCCAAGTTCTGCTAATGCTTCAGGAGAACTATAGAATAATCCTTGAGGATCCTTAACTACTCCTCCAACATACAATGCGATTCCACAAGATAAGAATGATATATTATCATTCCTTTCATACACTGTTATTTCTGCATCAGGATATTTCTTTGCTGTATTTACTATTGCTGCGGTTCCTGCGTGAGTACAACCTATAACTGCAACCTTCATTTTATTTCCCTCCATATAATAAATATAAATTATCTACAAATAATTATTATTGCTTGTATATATTTTAACAAGAGTTTGTTAAAAAATCTATATATTTTTTATTTTTCTTCCCAAAAATAATTATATGCAAGGAAATTCTAGTAGGAGAATAAGTTTTGGTTTTTACTATATATTCTTATAAGGCTTGCAAAGCTATTAAAACCTTCAGGTTTAGCCTGCATAAAAAAATCATTTTCCTATATAGTAAAAAAGATTGCATATAGATAAACTACTTCATACTAGAATTTATCCAAATAAAGATTCGTAGAACCATCGAAATCTTTATTTGGAGTTTAGTGACTGAAGTAGTTTATCTGTACATGCAATCTTTAAAATTTATAAAAATACTAATTTTTATTTAATGTTATATCTCCAGAAGTTGTATGAAGAGATAACTTGTTAGTTCCATTACCGTAAGAACCGCTTAGGCTTCTCTTACCGGAAGAAGTGTTGTTTAGAGAAAATCTGCTATTTATATCACCTGAAGTAGATGAGGAATCAAGAGTAAACGAGCTGCTATCAGGTAAACCTAATCTCATATCTCCAGAGGTTGAGTGAGCATCGATATTACCTATCAAATTAGCATACTTTATAGTTATATCACCTGATATAGTTGAAGCTTTAGTAACTCCTTCAAAATTATCAAAATCTATTTTGCCTGAAACAGCATCCGCTACAAGCTTGTTGCTCGTTATATTAGATCCAGACATATCACCAGAAACTGTTTTTATATTAAGAGAATCTACTGTAATATTAGATAGTTTAATATCTCCTGATGTAGTTACAGCTTCGAGATTAATAAACTTTTTATCAGACAAAAGTATATCTGCAGATACTGATGATACAGAAAGATTTTTTGAGTAATCTTTAGGAAGATATATATCTACCTTTGAATTTAGTGAATAGCTTCCGAAAAAAGAACTTTTTTGAATGGAAACTTTTATAGTAGATCCATTTTTAGAGTATTGAAGTTTTGGGGCAGTTAATTCAGAACTACTTCGTAGACTGCCTGATAAAGTAACTTTAATTTTATTTTCATTATTTTCGTGAAATACTATATCACCACTTACAAAAGATAATTGGATGTTGTCTACACCATCTAAATTTTCATTGATTTCGTCATTAAGATCATAATTATATTTATTAAAGCCGGTACTAAAGTTGAACCCTTTGTTAATATTAAAAGAAAAGTCATTACCATTATTAATTAATTGTGAAAAACTAAAATTAGATAACTTCAGTATTATAGCTGCTGAACCGTAGCATATTAACATTATAGCTGCTAACATTATACAAAATCTTTTCATAAATGTATTTTTCATTTTATCACCATCCCTATCTGAAAACGGATATTATCCATTTTACAAATTTAATTATGAGCATTACAAATGCTTTGATTAGGTAGAAGCATCCTATAGTGCACAATATACCTAGAGCTAAAGTTCCTATACCGATTAATAGAGAAGCAGTTGCAGGTAAAGCTGCAATACCTGTAGGGATGGTAAATATACCGAAAACTGAACCGAAAGTAGTGCCTAGAGCAACAGCAAGACCAGCTATAGCTATTCCAAAAGCTCCAGCAACTAAACCAATCATTCCTCCAAGGATTCCAATTATTATTCCTAGTATTCCTGGACTAAAAAGTAATAATAATACTATCAGTATTATAGCCAAGGCCTTGTTATTGGAATTAACATTGTTGTTATTGTAAGTTTGGCTGCTTTGAGTGTCGTTATAATAGTTTCGATTTGTACCACTTCTATATTGATTTACGATAGCGTGAGGATCTCCTAATTCATTTATTATTTGATCTTCAGTTTTTCCTTGTGCTAAGCCTACGTCAAAATGTTCTTCGTAGTCATAAAGTATGTCCTTGCGTTCCTTATCTGGGAAATCAAGTAATCCGTTTGAAAGTATATTAAGAAATTGATTTTTGTCCATCAGGATTTTCCCCCTTAATAATCATATTTACACTTTTTGAGAAGCTAAACCATTCTGTTTCTAATTCTAGCTTTGTTTTGTACCCGAGTTCTGTTAGTCTGTAATACTTTCTTGGCGGACCTTCTTGAGATTCTTGTAGATAAGTTGTGAAGTAACCTTCCTCTGTAAGTCTTCTTAGTATTGGATATATAGTTCCATCTGATATTTGAATGTTTTTTGATATTTCGTTTACTAACTCATATCCATAACAATCTTTCCTGGCCAATACAGAAAGTACGCATAGTTCTAAAACACCTTTCTTTAACTGTATATTCACTAAATCACCTCTTTATTAATTTTAAATATCCTAAAAACAATTTTTTTTATCTAATGTATTTATTGAAAAGTTTATATTCATCTAAGAAGTTGATTTTCTAATTATTGGATAGCTTCTTCATATCTATAGTATATGAAACGGTATTATATAATGCAAGGTACTAAACAATGTTTAAGAAAATCTTAAGAATTGGATAAGCTGTCAAGAATATATAACGTTAGATTATAAAAATATCTATGAAGCAAGGTATATTTAATAATAGAAATGATGATTATTATGTTTTTTAAATAATGAAGGTAGGATATATGCATCTATAATATAGAAATTATCGAGGAAAAGTTATATTAACTATTCAGTATATGAGGCATATTTGATCTATATACTTAGAAACAGTACCTGGTGTATCAATATAAGAAATACTTATTATTTTTAAGTATTACATAGGAAATTAAATCTAATACACATATTTGGCTGAAATAGAGATATATACAAGATAAGACACATGTTATTATAAAACACGTCGCTGCGACAAGGTTGTAGTGATGAACACAAACTTTTGAATAAAGATTTTTAAATAAATTAAAAAAGTTCAAAAAAATGTGTTGACAAGAAAATCTTACGGTGGTAAGATATAAAAGCTGTCAGAAAAACAGCAAAACAACTTGGTCTTTGAAAATTAAACAGAGAAGATAAACAAAGTCTAAAACTAGACTTAAACTAAACCAGCAATTCTTTTGAAAAAAGACTTACTAAGTAAGTAAGCTATGATTAAACTTTAAATTGAGAGTTTGATCCTGGCTCAGGACGAACGCTGGCGGCGTGCCTAACACATGCAAGTCGAGCGGAGAAAGTTCTTCGGAACTTTCTTAGCGGCGGACGGGTGAGTAACACGTGGGTAACCTGCCTTATAGAGGGGGATAGCCTTCCGAAAGGAAGATTAATACCGCATAACATTTTCGTTTCGCATGAAATGAAAATCAAAGGAGCAATCCGCTATAAGATGGACCCGCGGCGCATTAGCTAGTTGGTGAGGTAATGGCTCACCAAGGCGACGATGCGTAGCCGACCTGAGAGGGTGATCGGCCACATTGGAACTGAGATACGGTCCAGACTCCTACGGGAGGCAGCAGTGGGGAATATTGCACAATGGGGGAAACCCTGATGCAGCAACGCCGCGTGAGTGATGAAGGCCTTCGGGTTGTAAAGCTCTGTCTTTGGGGACGATAATGACGGTACCCAAGGAGGAAGCCACGGCTAACTACGTGCCAGCAGCCGCGGTAATACGTAGGTGGCAAGCGTTGTCCGGATTTACTGGGCGTAAAGGGAGCGTAGGTGGATATTTAAGTGGGATGTGAAATACCTGAGCTTAACTTGGGTGCTGCATTCCAAACTGGATATCTAGAGTGCAGGAGAGGAAAGTGGAATTCCTAGTGTAGCGGTGAAATGCGTAGAGATTAGGAAGAACACCAGTGGCGAAGGCGACTTTCTGGACTGTAACTGACACTGAGGCTCGAAAGCGTGGGGAGCAAACAGGATTAGATACCCTGGTAGTCCACGCCGTAAACGATGGATACTAGGTGTGGGGGTTTCAACACCTCCGTGCCGCCGTTAACACAATAAGTATCCCGCCTGGGGAGTACGGTCGCAAGATTAAAACTCAAAGGAATTGACGGGGGCCCGCACAAGCAGCGGAGCATGTGGTTTAATTCGAAGCAACGCGAAGAACCTTACCTAGACTTGACATCTCCTGAATTACCCTTAACCGGGGAAGTCGGTACCTTTGGTACCGACAGGAAGACAGGTGGTGCATGGTTGTCGTCAGCTCGTGTCGTGAGATGTTGGGTTAAGTCCCGCAACGAGCGCAACCCTTATTGTTAGTTGCTACCATTTAGTTGAGCACTCTAGCGAGACTGCCCGGGTTAACCGGGAGGAAGGTGGGGATGACGTCAAATCATCATGCCCCTTATGTCTAGGGCTACACACGTGCTACAATGGCAAGTACAAAGAGACGCAAGACCGTGAGGTGGAGCAAATCTCAAAAACTTGTCCCAGTTCGGATTGTAGGCTGAAACTCGCCTACATGAAGCCGGAGTTGCTAGTAATCGCGAATCAGCATGTCGCGGTGAATACGTTCCCGGGCCTTGTACACACCGCCCGTCACACCATGAGAGTTGGCAATACCCGAAGTCTGTGAGCTAACCCGTAAGGGAGGCAGCAGCCGAAGGTAGGGTCAGCGATTGGGGTGAAGTCGTAACAAGGTAGCCGTAGGAGAACCTGCGGCTGGATCACCTCCTTTCTATGGAGAAATTATTAAGTACTGATGCATTTCAGACTTAATATATACGAATTCTGGTTAGAATCTCTCTCTGTTTAATTTTGAGATACCAAGTATCTCAGATTGTTCTTTGAAAATTGCACATAAGTTAAAGTAAAGATATTTACTATTCTTTGTAATAAATTGATTGCTAAAATGCACGCTAGTATTTTAGTAAATCAGCAAATTTGTAACTCAAATTTGATTTGATAGGTCAAGCTACAAAGGGCGCATGGTGAATGCCTTGGCATCAAGAGCCGAAGAAGGACGTGACAAGCTGCGATAAGCTTTGGGTAGGCGCAAATAGCCTGTGATCCAAAGATCTCCGAATGAGGAAACTCACGTAGGTAACCCTACGTATCCTATAGTGAATACATAGCTATAGGAGGGTAAACCTAGGGAACTGAAACATCTAAGTACCTAGAGGAAGAGAAAGAAAAATCGATTCCGTCAGTAGCGGCGAGCGAAATCGGAAGAGCCCAAACCAAAGATTTATCTTTGGGGTTGCGGACAGAACATAACATTGGTGGCTATTGTAATTGAAGATATCTGGAAAGATACACCGTAGAAGGTAATAGTCCTGTAAGTGAAACAAGAAGACCATAGTTCTGCTCCAGAGTACCACGAGACACGTGAAACCTTGTGGGAAGCAGGGAGGACCACCTCCCAAGGCTAAATACTACTTGATGACCGATAGTGAAGAAGTACCGTGAGGGAAAGGTGAAAAGAACCCCGGGAGGGGAGTGAAATAGAACCTGAAACCGTGTGCCTACAACCGATCATAGCACCATATGTGTGTGATGATGTGCTTTTTGTAGAACGAGCCAACGAGTTACGGTATGTAGCGAGGTTAAGTACTTAAGGTACGGAGCCGAAGGGAAACCGAGTCTGAATAGGGCGACTAGTTGCATGCCGTAGACCCGAAACCGGGTGACCTATCCATGGCCAGGTTGAAGCGAAGGTAAAACTTCGTGGAGGACCGAACCACGTTGGTGTTGAAAAACCATGGGATGAGCTGTGGATAGCGGAGAAATTCCAATCGAACTCGGAGATAGCTGGTTCTCCCCGAAATAGCTTTAGGGCTAGCGTCGGATATGACTAATGGAGGTAGAGCACTGAATGGGCTAGGGGGCATATCGCTTACCGAACCTTATCAAACTCCGAATGCCATATAGTATTAGTCCGGCAGTCAGACTGCGAATGATAAGATCCGTAGTCAAAAGGGAAACAGCCCAGATCGTCAGCTAAGGTCCCAAAGTATAAGTTAAGTGGAAAAGGATGTGGGATTTCTAAGACAACTAGGATGTTGGCTTAGAAGCAGCCACTCATTAAAAGAGTGCGTAATAGCTCACTAGTCGAGAGATCCTGCGCCGAAGATGTTCGGGGCTCAAACTTATCACCGAAGCTACGGCTAGCAGATTTATCTGCTGGGGTAGGGGAGCGTCGTAATCGGGCTGAAGTCGTACCGTAAGGAGCGGTGGACTGATTACGAGTGAGTATGTTGGCATCAGTAGCGAGAACTAGGTGAGAATCCTAGTGGCCGAAAACCTAAGGTTTCCTCAGGAAGGCTCGTCCGCTGAGGGTTAGTCGGGACCTAAGCCGAGGCCGAAAGGCGTAGGTGATGGACAATCGGTTGATATTCCGATACTACTGCAAATCGTTATTACCGATGGAGTGACGCAGGAAGATAGAGTGTGCTAGCTATTGGATGCTAGTCTAAGCACTTAGGTATACAGGTAGGCAAATCCGCCTGTATTAGCTGAGGTGTGATGGGGAAGGCCTTTTAGGCTGAAGTACTTGATTCTACGCTGCCAAGAAAAGCTTCTAGGGAGAAATGTAGTACCCGTACCGCAAACCGACACAGGTAGGTGAGGAGAGAATCCTAAGGCCGGCGGAAGAATTACAGTTAAGGAACTCGGCAAATTGACCCCGTAACTTCGGGAGAAGGGGTGCCTACGAGAGTAGGTCGCAGAGAATAGGCCCAAGCAACTGTTTAGCAAAAACACAGGTCTCTGCTAAAGCGAAAGCTGATGTATAGGGGCTGACGCCTGCCCGGTGCTGGAAGGTTAAGGGGAATCGTTAGCGGTAACGCGAAGCGGTGAACTTAAGCCCCAGTAAACGGCGGCCGTAACTATAACGGTCCTAAGGTAGCGAAATTCCTTGTCAGGTAAGTTCTGACCCGCACGAATGGCGTAATGACTTGGGCACTGTCTCAACTGTAAATCCGGCGAAGTTGTAGTGCAAGTGAAGATGCTTGCTACCCGCGATTGGACGGAAAGACCCCGTAGAGCTTTACTGTAGCTTAGCATTGAGTTTCGGTATTGTCTGTACAGGATAGGTGGGAGACTTGGAAGCATCCTCGTTAGGGGATGTGGAGTCGTCCTTGGGATACCACCCTGACAGTACTGGGATTCTAACCGGGCACCATGAAGCTGGTGACGGGACATTGTTAGGTGGGCAGTTTGACTGGGGCGGTCGCCTCCAAAAAAGTAACGGAGGCGCCCAAAGGTTCCCTCAGAACGGTCGGAAATCGTTCGTAGAGTGCAAAGGCAGAAGGGAGCCTGACTGCGACACCCACAAGTGGAGCAGGGACGAAAGTCGGGCTTAGTGATCCGGTGGTACCTCGTGGGAGGGCCATCGCTCAACGGATAAAAGCTACCTCGGGGATAACAGGCTGATCTCCCCCAAGAGTCCACATCGACGGGGAGGTTTGGCACCTCGATGTCGGCTCGTCGCATCCTGGGGCTGAAGTAGGTCCCAAGGGTTGGGCTGTTCGCCCATTAAAGCGGCACGCGAGCTGGGTTCAGAACGTCGTGAGACAGTTCGGTCCCTATCCGTCGCGGGCGTAGGAAATTTGAGAGGAGCTGTCCTTAGTACGAGAGGACCGGGATGGACTGACCTCTGGTGCACCAGTTGTTCCGCCAGGAGCATAGCTGGGTAGCTACGTCGGGAAGGGATA
The DNA here is from genome assembly GCF_014193895.1 of Clostridium fungisolvens. Taxonomy (NCBI): domain Bacteria; kingdom Bacillati; phylum Bacillota; class Clostridia; order Eubacteriales; family Clostridiaceae; genus Clostridium; species Clostridium fungisolvens. The sequence goes on from NZ_BLZR01000001.1 coordinate 220,998, forward strand.
AACGCTGAAAGCATCTAAGCGTGAAGCCCACCTCAAGATTAGATTTCCCATAGCGTAAGCTAGTAAGACCCCTCGAAGAACACGAGGTTGATAGGTCGGAGGTGTAAGCATGGTAACATGTTCAGCTGACCGATACTAATAGGTCGAGGGCTTGACCAATACAAGATATTACAAAGTAAACTTAAGTGCAATTTTGAAAGAATAATCTTTCAATATCTAGTGATGATGCGTCTAAGGGTTACACCCGTACCCATACCGAACACGAAGGTTAAGACTTAGACGGCTGATGGTACTGCATGGGCGACTGTGTGGGAGAGTAAGTGGTCGCTAGGTTCATGGCTCCTTGGTCAAGCGGTCAAGACACCACCCTTTCACGGTGGTAACAGGGGTTCGATTCCCCTAGGAGTCACCATAACTTATATAACTCGATTTACTTCCGGAGTTTATCGAGTTTATATATGTGTAGAACGTAATAGGGCTGAAGCCTATAAATGAATATATAAGGAGTTACTCTTAAGGGTAATTCCTTATTTTTGTCTATAAAATTAGTATTTTTTTCGGAGAAAATGTAGAAAAAAGTTGTTTTTATAAAAAGTATTGATTTATTCACAAAAAAGCCGATTTTTATATTAGTTGTCCACATTTTTGTATACAAACCTGTGAATAAATGTGGATAAGTAGTGGGAAAACTAATATTTATTGCCATATGCCATAAGAAAATAATATAATTAGGTTAATTATTAGAGTTTAGCATACTCAATTTAATAAATATGCTACAACAAAATAGTATATAAACCTACAAAAACTTACATAAAAGCAATAATTATAAGGGAAGATATAAATTTTATGGTTAAGTATTAACATTGCACACATTTTATGTGGACAATATGTGTGAATAATGTGGATAACTATCTTAAATATATTATGAAGGTGATTAATATGTTAATAGAGAAACCTGTGCTAGAAGCAGTATTCGTTAAAAGGCCAAATAGATTTCAAGGGTATGTAGTACTAGAAGGTAAGGAAATAATGACTCATGTTCCCAATACAGGGAGATGCAAAGAAATCTTGATACCAGGAACAACGGTTATACTTAGAAAGGAGGATTCGCCGGAAAGAAAAACACAATATGATTTAATAGCTGCATACAAAGGGGAAAATCTCATAAGTATAGATTCACATATCCCAAATAAGGTAGTACAAGAGGCACTGATAAATAAAATGATTCCTTCCTTGGAGAAATATAATATAATAATGAGAGAAAAAACTTTTGGAAATAGCAGATTTGATTTTAAACTTAGTGATGATATTGGCTCAGAATATTATTTAGAAGTTAAAGGAGTGACTTTAGAAAAAGATGGAATTGCTAGCTTTCCAGATGCGCCTACTGAAAGAGGGAGAAAGCATTTATTGGAACTTGTAGAGGTTAAAAGACAAGGAAAAGGAGCTGGAGTTATATTTCTTATACAACTAGATGATATAAAAGCATTTACGCCTCATGATGAAACAGATCCTGAATTTGGTGAGGCATTAAGATATGCAGCTAAAAATGGGGTTGATGTCTTTGCATATTGCTCTGAGGTTACTCCAAACAGCATAACTTTGAAAAGGGAAGTTCAAGTGATATTATAGTATATAGAATATATTGTAAGGTAATTTTAGGGGGAATGACATGAAATTCGTATATTGTCCACTTTGTGGGAAGAAGCTTGAAGAAAGACATAGTTGGGATGAGGGGGGAGTACCATATTGTTCAGAGGATGATATGATGTTTTTTGATGTGCCAAGACCTTGTATTGTTGTTGCCATTATAAAGGAGAATAAGATACTGCTACTTAAGCAAAGCTATATATATAAAAATTCAAAAGTACTTGTTTCAGGTTATATCAGCCCCGATGAAAAAGCTGAAGATGCTGTTTATAGAGAGGTAAAAGAAGAAACGGGATTAATAGTAGACAACATAAAATATTTAGGTAGTGATTATGTTAAAGGGAAAGATCTACTCATGCTTACATATATAGCACACTACAAATCAGGAGAAATTATAAAGTCTTCGGAAGTGGAATGGTTAGATTGGAGCAATATTGAAGATGCAATAGGTGAAATGACTGAAGATAAGATAGGAAAAGCAGTAGTTAGGAAGATACTTAATGAATTAAAATAATTATATTTGTTATATTTTGAATAATATTGTCATATGAATTAAAGAAAAATTAATATAAAAAAAATGACAAGAGAAACTTGTTGTATTAAAATATAGTTAATTTTCAAATTATTTTTATTCTTTAGGAAATTGTAATAAGGCAAAATTCGTTTGTATATATATTTTAATTGTAAAAGAGTTTTTGCTTAATTTCTTTGATATTTACAATTTATTAATTATATATTTTTATGGAAGGGAAAGGGGGATATTTAAATGATAGGAAATACAAATAAAGAGCCAAAGTATGTACCTGAGATTAAAGGAGCTCTAAGAAATCACTTAATAGAAATGCCTGCAGTTATAAGGGATGCAAGTGGAATAAAGATATTCGGCAAAAGAATAAAGTCATTAGTATTTACTACTGATGTTGCAATAATAAAAAACACTAATGCTGATGCAATAATTGCAGTATATCCATTTACTCCTCAGCCTATTATTACTGAAGCTTTGATGCTTGCTGCAGACGTTCCAGTTTTTTGTGGAGTAGGAGGAGGTATAACTCAAGGAATGAGAGTTATAAATCTTGCATTGGATGCGGAATTTAAAGGTGCTATGGGAGTTGTAGTAAATGCACCTACTTCAAATGAGATTGTAAGTAAATTGAGAAATACAGTAGATATACCGATAATAGTTACTGTTGTATCTGAAAACGATGATTTTGAAGGTAGAATAGAAGCAGGAGCTAACATATTAAATGTCTCAGGTGGGAAAAATACTGCCGAAATAGTCCGTAATGTAAGAAAGAAGTTTCCAGACTTCCCTATTATCGCTACAGGCGGACCAACAACTGAAAGTATAAAAGAGACGATAATTGCAGGAGCAAACGCTATAACATATACACCTCCTAGTTCTGGTGAGATATTTAGCGAACTTATGGTTAAATACAGAAGTGATAAAGAATAGCGATATATCTATATAGATGATTTCTTAAGCATAATTTAAGAGTGAATCATCCTTGAAATGTAGACTTTGGAAGTACATTCTATATTAATTATTTCTATTTTGTATTGCATATTTATTTTAATATGATATCATAGTAGTTAAATTATAAATAAAATTGAATAATGTCGAGTCGTTAATAATATTAAAGTATTATCCGATTCAACGTATTAAACGAAACCTAGGGTAGAGGTGCTGTTTTTAAAAGTATTTATTTGGAGCTGGCAAGTGTAGATGAATAAAGAAAGGAAAAATAGCCGAAGAAGATAACTTGGCGAAGTTTTTTTCTGGTTATATATATAATATGTATATAACTGTCACTTTAAAGAAAGATAATTATAGTGTTATCTTTCAATTATTAAAGTGGAGAGCTACAAGGGATTAAGAATTGCGATATAGTATTTTCAAAGGCTTTTGATATATTTTAGAGTTATATCATAAGATAAAAATTCATTTCTGCAATTTCACCTTATAGCGAATTCTACCCGTCACAGATATTTTCTGTGACGTTTTTTACTTTTTTAGAGGCTATAAAATTAAGTATCACAGAATCTTAAATGCTTTGGCTAATTTTACATATGCCTGATTGCACTATTTGATGTTGAAGAATATCATAATTTAGGAGTGGCACTTAAATCATAATAAGGTAAAGAGTAAAAGAGATCTTATTAGTTAAAATTGGGGAGGCAATGTTTATGAAATTGTTTGGAAGTATGAATATTGATGAGAATGTATTATCAATCAATGGGGTTAGAGCTACAGAGCTTGCAGAAAAATATTCTACACCGCTGTATGTTTTTGATGAAAATCTTATTAGACAGAATTGTAGAGAATATTACAATGGATTTAATTGTGAAAATAGAAATAATAGAGTTGCGTACGCTGGAAAGGCATTCTTAACTCTTGCAATGTGCAGGATTATAAAAGATGAGAATCTATATTTAGATGTTGTGTCAGGTGGAGAGCTTTTTACAGCATATAAATCTGGATTCCCGTTGGAAAAAGTATATTTCCATGGAAATAACAAGACAATTGACGAAATTGAACTAGGAATCGATCTTGGTGTAGGTACTTTTGTAGCAGATAATGAAATGGAGATAGAACTTATCGACAAGATTGCTAGAAAGCATAATAAGAAGCAACGAATTTATTTAAGAATAACTCCAGGTATAGAAGCTCATACACATGAGTATATCAAGACTGGTCAGCTAGATTCAAAATTTGGCTTTGCATATATAGGCGATAATGTATTAAATGTTGTTAATAAGGTTTTATCATTACAGAATGTAGAACTTTCTGGGTTACATTGTCATATAGGATCTCAAATATTCGATATAACACCTTATGAAGATGCAACTGAGATAATGCTAACAATTATTAAGGATATTTATAATGCCACAGGATATCTAATAAAAGAACTTGATCTTGGAGGTGGTTTCGGAATTTATTATAATTCTGATGATGAACCAAAACCAGCAAGTGAATACTGTGCAGCAATCTTAAGTAAGGCTGATCAAGTTTGTGAAGACTTAGGATTAGATATGCCTATACTTACTATAGAGCCAGGAAGATCTATAGTTGGAAATGCGGGAATTACATTATATAAAGTTGGGTCAATTAAAGAAGTTCCGTCAATAAGAAAGTATATATCTGTAGATGGTGGAATGACTGATAATATTAGACCAGCGTTATATAATGCTGAATACGAATCAATAGTAGCTAATAAAGTCAATTCTGACGAGCTAGAAGACGTAACCGTAGCTGGAAAGTGCTGCGAATCTGGAGATATATTAATAAATAATATAAGATTACCAAAGGTTCAAACTGGTGATTTATTGGCTATAATGTCAACAGGTGCCTATGGTTATTCTATGGCTAATAATTATAATAAGGTTCCTAAGGCAGCTGTTGTTATGATAAAAGATGGTGAAGATAGACTTGTTTGTAAAAGAGAAACTTATGCAGATGTAATTAGCAATGAAATATAGAATTATATTATAAAATTGAATTTTAAATCAAGTTTAAATTTAGTTTTATTAGAAAGTTTATCTGTATAAACTAGTAATTGAAGATTTACACAGAGTGTTGAATATATCGACACTCTGTTGTTTTTTACTTTCAATGAAACATAATATAAGTTAAACAGTAAAATAGAAGAATGTGGCGCCTATATATTATTTTTAAGGCCAAACTATTTACATAAAGGTAGAAAAGGTATATCATATAATTCACCCAATTAAATTTTATACAATGCATTTACAGCAAGTGGAAAAATAACCTTTAAATTATCTATCTACAATAGAAAAAAAAATTTATTATGATATACTTATATAAGGTGTATTTTAATTGTTAAGTAGTTCAGCTAAAGATGTACTACTTCGATCCGAAAGCTATTTTTTAAGCTCTCACGAGTTCTGGTGAGAGAATTTAAAAATAATAAATTTCATTACGGAGTGATGCATACATAATAGAGGAGATAATATGAAATCATCTAAAGAATATATAATAATAGATAGAATAGAAAACAATATTGCCGTTTGTGAGGTAAATGAAGAAATTTTTAAAATTAATGTCAATAATATTGAAGGAGTACCTAAAGAAGGCGATGTATTGGTAAAAAAAGATTCAATTTATTATATAGACAGAGATTTAACAGATAAAAGGAAATCAATTGTAGAAGATTTAATGAAAGGTATGTGGAATGATGGAGAAAAGTAGTAATAGAAATCCTATGGTCAAATTTTTATTAGATTGGGTAGTACCTATTGGTGCAGCTATATTGCTTGCCATGCTTATTAATAAATTTCTTTTATACAAAGTTTCAGTTCCAACAGAATCAATGTATCCAACTATAAAAAAAGGTGATCAAATGTTTGTGACCAAGATTTATAATCCTCAAAATATAAAAAGAGGAGATATATTGGTTTTTTATTCAAATGAGCTTAAAGACTTACTTATAAAAAGAGTAGTTGGGTTGCCTGGAGAAACTGTAGAGATAAAAGATAATGGAGATGTTTATATTGACGGCAAATATCTTCAAGAAGATTATGTAAAGAATCCAGATAGTAAAACAGGAAGTTTTAAGATTCCTGAAGGAAAGTATTTAATGCTCGGAGATAACAGAGCTAATTCTGCAGATGCAAGATATTGGAACAATCCATATATTGATGCTAAGGATATACAAGGAAAAGCAAGAGTTAGGGTTTTCCCATTTGACAGGATTGGGCTACTAAAGTAGTTTATCCAGAGAAAGATAATTTTAAAAATGTAAGTTCAATTATAAAGAGAGCAATTTATATAATATGACAAATGAAAAGAGGTGCAAATATGTTTAAGAATAATAAGAAATGGCAATATGCTATTATATATGGAATAATAGCTTTAGGGTTATTATTTGCTTTTAATTATACTAAAACTGAGATGATGACAGAGAATATTACATATGATGAATTTCAAAGTATGTTAAAAGATAAAAAGGTAGATACTGTAACTATTACAAGTCAAAAGCTAACTATAATACCAAATAAACAAAGCAGTGATTATGGTAAGATACTATATACAGTGAACCTAGGTGATAAAGATCTTGTTAAAAACTTACAAGATTCAGGTGCAAAATATCAAGGAAAGCTCCCAGATGCATTTCCGGTGGCAGATTTAATACTTTATTGGGTTGCACCTATAATATTCTTCTTTATAATAGGCAGATTAATGTTTGGTAAGATGGATAAGAAGATGGGTGGCGGAGTGATGTCTTTTGGCAAGAACACTGCTAAGCTTTATGCTGAAGATGAGACTGGTAAAACTTTTGCAGATGTAGCTGGTCAAGAAGAAGCAAAAGAATCACTGAAAGAAATTGTAGATTTTCTACATGACCCTAAAAAATATCAAGAGATAGGAGCTAAATTACCTAAAGGAGCTCTTTTAGTAGGACCTCCAGGAACAGGTAAGACTCTACTTGCTAAGGCAGTAGCTGGAGAAGCAAAGGTTCCGTTCTTCTCAATGTCTGGATCAGACTTTGTAGAGCTTTTTGTCGGTATGGGTGCTTCAAGGGTAAGAGATCTATTTAGACAGGCTGAAGAAAAAGCTCCATGTATAATATTCATAGATGAAATTGATGCTATCGGTAAGAGCAGAGATGGGGCTATCCAAGGTAATGATGAAAGAGAACAAACTCTAAATCAATTACTTGCTGAAATGGATGGATTCGATTCTTCTAAAGGGGTAGTAATTCTAGGCGCTACTAACAGGCCAGAAATACTTGATAAGGCTTTATTAAGACCTGGAAGATTTGATAGAAGAGTCATAGTTGATAGACCAGACTTAAAAGGTAGAATATCTATACTAAAAGTTCATGCAAAAGATGTTAAAATGAGTGATAATGTAGATATGGAAGCACTAGCAAAGAGTACTCCAGGCGCAGTAGGAGCAGATCTTGCAAACATAGTTAATGAAGCTGCACTTAATGCAGTTAAAAATAATAGAAAATTTGTACTTCAACAGGATTTAGAAGAAGCAGTGGAAGTAATAATAGCAGGTAAGGAAAAGAAGGATAGAATCCTTTCACCTAAAGAAAAAAGAATAGTTGCTTTCCATGAAGTAGGTCATGCACTTGTAGCGGCCTTACTGAAGAATACTGATCCAGTACACAAGATTACAATAGTCCCAAGAACCATGGGAGCATTAGGTTATACTATGCAACTTCCAGAAGAAGAAAAGTATTTGGTTTCTAAAGATGAGATGATTGATGAAATTACAGTTATGCTTGGTGGAAGGGCTGCAGAGGAGATTGAATTTAATATCATATCTACAGGAGCTTCAAACGATATTGAAAGAGCTACACAATCTGCTAGAAGCATGGTCACTATATATGGTATGACTGATAAGTTTGATATGATGGCATTAGAATCTGTAAGTAATAGATATCTAGATGGAAGACCAGTTCAAAATTGTTCTGCTGAAACTGCAGCTCAAATTGATGAAGAAACCTTACAGATAATAAAGAACAGTCATGAAAAGGCAAGAGAAATATTAAGAAATAATAGAGACTTATTAAATGATATTTCAAATGATCTTTTAGATAAAGAAACTTTATCAGGAGAAGAGTTTATGGTATTTGTATATGATAAATATCCAGAACTAAAAGTAGAAAGAGAAAAAAGAGAAGCAGAAAAGAAAGAGTTTGAAAAGCTAGAAAAAGAAAGAAAGAACAAGAAGAATGATGTTCCAGTATATTCAGATCTGGTTTTAGAATCTAGTATAAATGAAGTTACTTCAGAATTAATGATTGATGGTAATAGTGGTACTGTTCAATCTTAATATCTATATATTGTTAAGTTTATTTTAAGATAGAGAAAAAGTTTCCAAAGGGGAACTTTTTCTTCATTAATTTAAGGGAAAGGTGATTTGAATGGAAGATAATAACTCAAGCAGGGAGAAAGAATTACAATTACTATTTGAGGAAGAAAAGTTAAGTGAAACCTTAAAGATAGTAAATGATGAAATTTTAAATTACCTAGAAAAGCGCAAATACATATCAGAATACATAATAGATTACAGAAAGAATGTAATTGAAGAATACAGAGACGATGAAGATAAGGTTACGGAATACTTTGATCATGAAAGATATGTTAAAGAAGAAGCATTTAAAACCATAGACAGAAAACTAAAAGAGCTTACTATATTAAAGGAAAATCCGTACTTCGGAAAAGTAGGCTTTATCGAAGACGAAGATTTATTAGAAAGTTTGTATATTGGAAGATTTGGAGTTACACAGGAAGGTAGATATGAACCTATAATTGTAGACTGGAGAGCTCCAGTAGCAGCACTTTTTTATCATGGAAGTTTAGGGAAAGCTGCCTACAATTCACCTGCTGGGGACATAGAGACTGATATAAAGGAAAGAAGACAGTTTATTATAAAAAAGGGAAAACTTCAAGGAATGTTTGACTCTGAAGTAGATGTTAAAGACGATATATTACAGATGGTTTTAAGCTCTAACTCAAGCGAAAAGCTTAAAGATGTTATAATGACTATTCAAGGCGAACAAGATACAATTATAAGAAGACCTAGAGAAAAAACTGTGGTTGTAAATGGTGTTGCAGGTAGTGGAAAAACTACTATAGCTCTTCATAGGGTAGCATATCTTTTATATAATAACAGAAAGCAACTTGGGGATAAGGTTTTAATATTAGGACCTAATTCTATATTTATGGAATATATATCTACAGTACTTCCTAGCCTTGGAGAAGTTGGGGTTAAGCAAGATACTATAACTAGCTTTATTATAAAACAAATTTCCTTAAATGAAGAGATTATGGAATTTCCTAAGTACATGGAAAAGGTACTATCGGGAGATAAGGAATTTATTGAAGATATTAAACTTAAGAAATCCAAAGTGTTTATTGGCAAGTTAGATGAGCTTATACAGGATATAGAGCAAAGTTATTTTAAAATTAAGCCTGTTAATTACTTTGGAGAAGAGATAGTAGGCGTAGAAGAAATAAAAAATATGTTTGAAAAAGATTATTTATATATGCCTATATTTAGAAGAAGTCAAAAAATTAAAAGAGTTATCATATCTAAAATAAAAGATAAACGTGATGAAAGAATTTGGAAATTAAATAAAGAAACAGAAGAATATAAAAAGAGTCTAAAGCCAGATGATTTATTGATAGAAGAAAATAATATTGAATTCAATAGAAGAATAAAGATCAGAGAGATAGTAAGAGAACTTATGAACTCTAGAGCGGAACTAGAAGAATGGATAGATAATGAATCAATATTAAATATTTATAATAAATTTAATGGATACAAAAAGCTCACATCAGATGATTTAGCACCTATACTATATCTAATGATAAAACTTGATGGTAAGAAAGCTAAATCTGATATTAGACATATAGTTATTGATGAAGCGCAGGACTATAGTGAATTACAATTTAAAGCTATTAAGGAACTAACAGGCTGTAAAAGCATGACTATAGTTGGAGATACAAATCAAAGACTAGTAGATATTGAGCAAGAAGCAGCTATGCTAAGAATTGAAGACATTTATCCAGAAGATGATGTTGAGAATTATGGCCTAAATATAAGCTATAGATCTACTATGGAAATAATGAATTATGCTAACAAGTTCCTAAAGGAAGAAAAAGTCATTCCACTAGTAAGACAAGGAAAAGAAGTAAAATCAGTAGAAATAGCATCTGAAGAGGATTTAATAGATGAAATACTTATGTCTATAGAAGATTTTAAAGACGAGGGGCTAGAAAGTATCGCGATCATAACAAGAAACTCTGAGGATATGAATAAGATATACTCAAAGGTACGTGAATTTGCTCCTGTTATGAAGTTCCATAGTGAAGATGTAATTTATAATGGAGGAACTGTTATTATTCCATCATACTTTGCTAAGGGATTAGAATTTGACGGGGTTATCATAGTAGATTTTAACTATGAAAAAGATAAAGATGAAGACTTAATAAAGTATATAATGAGTACTAGAGCTTTGCATATGCTAAAAGATATAAACGTTAATTTATAATTATAAATAAAAACTTATAATTATATATATATATCATTAATATATTAGTGCATAAAATGTTTTGAATAAACATTTTATGCACTTTTTATTTTAAATATGCTTAATAAATAATAATTAGAATTGTAATGATAAAATATTGAGTAATCAAGAAATACCAACGGATTTATTTATTTTATTCTTTATTTAAACGATGTAATATTTGCATATTTATAAATGTTAAAAAAATATTAAAAAATACTTGCATAAAAATGAATATATAATGTATAATTATACTCAGTTCAAGGAATAATATTTATTTCTAAATGGTAAACTATATTATGTTTAATTATAGAAAGGGGTCTTAAAATGAAAAAAGGTATATTAAAAACAGTTTTAGCTACTGCCTTGGTTGGGATAATGGCATTTAGCGTGGTTGGATGTACAAAGAAAAATGATTCTACAGGAGCGACTACAACTACTAGCGTTGTAGACAAAATTAAAAAGTCAGGTAAGCTTGTATTAGCTACAAGTGCAGACTATCCTCCATATGAATTCCATAAATCAGTTGATGGTAAGGATACAATAGTAGGTTTTGATATCGAAATAGCAAAATCTATAGCTAAAAAGCTTGGTGTTCAGCTTGAAATTAGCGATATGAAGTTTGATGGATTAATAGCAGCTTTAAAAACAAATAAAGCTGATTTAGTAATTGCAGGTATGAATCCAACTGATGAAAGAAAACAAAGTGTGGATTTTTCAAACATATATTATACAGCTACTCAATATGTAGTAGTTAGAGCCGAAGATAAGGCTAAATATACATCCTTAGAATCTCTAGCAGGAAAGGCTATAGGAGTTCAAAAAGGTTCAGTGCAAGAAGGTTTAGGAAAAGATCAAATAAAGGATTCAAAGCTTCAATCAGTAGGAAAAATTCCTGATGTAATACTTAACTTAAAGAATAAGAAGGTTGATGCTGCTATCGTTGAAGGTCCAGTTGCAAAGCTTTATGTAGAAAAGAATAGTGACTTAGCAATAAGTGATGCTAAATTTGATCTAAATCCATCAGAACAAGGTTCAGCAATAGCTGTTGCTAAGGGTTCAGATGACTTATTAAAGCTAATAAACGAAACTTTAGATGAATTAAAGAAAGATAATAAGATAGATCAATTAGTAATAGATGCAAGTAATTCAGTAGAATAATTTTTTGAAACAAGATTTGATTTTAGTATTTTAAGCAATATGCAGTAATGGGGCTATAAATTTAAATTGGGGCTATGTAAAGATATCAATGAAGTATAGTAGGTAGGGGTGCCTGCTATATTTCATATTATTAGGAGGTAATTGGGTTGGGTTTTGCAGATATTTGGAATAAGTACCATGGCTTCTATATACAAGGAGCAGAGTTAACAATAGTTCTAGCATTTTTTACTGTAATTTTTGGTACAATAATAGGACTTTTTCTAAGTCTTATGAAATTATCAAAAAATAAAATTTTAAAGTTTATAGGATCAGCTTATATAGAAATTATAAGAGGTACACCTATATTAGTGCAATTGTACATCATATTCTATGGATTAGATTATATAGGAATACATCTTTCAGGAATTATGTCAGGTGTTATAACTCTATCTATAAACAGTGGTGCATATGTTGCAGAAATAATTAGAGCAGGAATAAATGCAGTTGATAAAGGACAAACAGAAGCATCTAGAAGTTTAGGACTTACTAAAGGTGCTACAATGAGATATATAATAATACCTCAAGCTTTAAAGAATATACTACCAGCTTTAGGTAATGAATTTGTTACAATAATAAAAGAATCATCAATAGTATCTGTTATAGGAATAGCAGAACTTATGTATAAGGCGGATACAGTAAGAGGAAATACCTTTGAACCTTTTACTCCACTTATAATTGCGGCAGGTATTTATTTTGTAATGACATTTACATTATCTAAATTAGTAGCAGCATTCGAAAGGAGGCTAGGGGCAAGTGATATACGTTAATAATTTGCACAAATATTTCGGTAAAAATGAAGTTTTAAAGGGAATAACTGACCATATCCAAAAAGGAGAAGTGGTGGTTGTTATAGGACCAAGTGGTTCAGGTAAAAGTACTTTTTTAAGATGCTTAAACCTACTTGAGGAACCAACAGATGGGGAAATAATATTTGAAGGAAATAATATAACTGGTAAGAACGTTAATATCAATAAGATAAGAGAAAAGATGGGGATGGTATTCCAACAGTTTAACTTATTCCCACACAAAACAGTTTTAGAAAACATAACTCTAGCACCTATTAAAGTAAAAGGACTTAGTAAAGCACAGGCTGACGAAGTAGCCTTTAAGCTTTTAGATAAGGTAGGTCTTAGAGATAAAGCTACTGCATATCCAGCATCATTATCCGGTGGACAAAAGCAAAGAATTGCAATAGCAAGAGCGCTTGCAATGGAACCAGATGTTATGTTGTTTGACGAACCTACTTCTGCTTTGGATCCAGAAATGGTAGGAGAAGTTCTTAGCGTTATGAAAAGTCTTGCTTCAGAAGGAATGACAATGGTAGTTGTAACTCATGAAATGGGCTTTGCAAAGGAAGTTGGAGATAGAATATTATTCATGGATGGTGGAGTTATAGTAGAACAAGGTACACCTGAAGAAATATTTGATAATCCTCAAAATGCAAGAACACAAGATTTCCTATCAAAAGTACTTTAAAAATTATGCTTTATAATTAAGTGTTTTCAAATTCTCTCTTGAAAGTTAAGGAGAGAATTTGAAACACATAAACATATAAAAGTTTCGCCGTGCTAAAGAAACTACTTATAAAAGATATTTAATTTGAGATTTCTAAGTTTTTGTATATAAGATGTTAAGTGAAATTTATTAATATAGATGTATATGAAGATATAAGACTTCAATCCCAAAACTATTTTCAAAACTTCTCTGGGTTCTGAGAGGCGACATTGAAAATATAAATTTTACTATGAAGTGGTACATCGATAAGAGTAGAAGTTTGAAATTGATTATCTTTAAAGAGTTTTATCTGAAAAGTTATTAAGTTAAGGATAGATTTTACATTTAGCTTAGAGTTAATTTGCCAACCCAAATATAGGTTTTTAGATTGATTATTAATTTATAAAACTTGTTTATTTATCTGATCAATTTATAAGCAAGAGTTATAAAATAATGTTGATTTAAATCCTATACTGTTTTTATATACAAACCCCAATTAGAACACTATTCACTGTTGTGAATAGTGTTCTTGTGTGTATATTGAAACTAGATTTAGATAAATAATATGTTTATGTTTATTAATGTTGTTGAAATCAATTCTTTGCGAATACTCATTAAATATGAATAACTATAAACCTAAAAGCGCAAATTTAATTGTAGAGTTGTCCAACTAAAGAGCATCGGATGGATAACGGATTAATTTCGACGCAATGCTTTACAGAAATTCAAATATTAATAAATTGAAACAATTTCATATTTTTATAGTATATAATATTTAAATAATATATAATAATTCATGGTAACGAGATAAAGATGTAGCACTTTAATCTGAAGATATAATTTTAATTACGAAGTGGTTCATCTATAAGAATAAATTCAGTAGTTGTTTAATGAAAATGACATACATATGAGGTGATTTGATGGGCGAGAAAAGTTTTTTAATGAAGGCTAAAAGACTTAAAAAAGAAATGATAATTCCAGTAATCTTCGGAGTTATACTTATGTTGAAATCCATGGTTTTCTTAGCAATGCTTAGAACTCCAAATTCTTCTTCTTTGGATTTTCACAGGATGTATTTTACTCCACCACCAATATGGGCTCACATAGCTTGTATAGTATTGGTGATTAGTATAAGCTTTTTATTTAGAGCTAAAGGTAGGCTTAGATACCTTATAATACTTGATTTATTAGTTAGTATATTGTTACTAGCAGATATTTGGTACTATAGAGCCAATGGAACCTTTTTATCTATTAGGCATATTTTATACCCTACATTATTTAATCCTGTAAAAAAGAATCTATTCTTGCCTGCGGCAGTTGATATATTATATTTTATTGATTTTGTATTTATTGCGGCTTTAGTAGTTAAGTTCAAGAATAAGATAAAATCTGAGGAAAGATATATATTTGCATTTGCAGCTACTTTTGCATTTTCAATAGTAACATTAGTTTCATCCTATTACTATATAGATGTTATGGATGGTACAAAAGGCGAAAAGATGCTTTTCAAGATTGCATGGGCACCGTTTCAAACAATGTCAGATATGAGCCCGCTAGGTTATCATGGATATGATATTTATAAAACAATTTATGAAAAAAACGCCGTTAAGCTTTCTAGTGATGAAACTGAGAAAATAACTCAATGGTTTGAAGATAATAAAGAAAACTTACCTGACAATGAGTACAAAGGAAAGTTTAATGGTAAGAACTTAATATTTGTACAGGTGGAATCCTTAGAAAACTTTGTTATTGGACAAAAAGTCTACGGTCAGGAAATAACACCAAATTTAAATAGACTTATAAATAATAGTTTGTACTTTAATAATATTCATGAACAAAATAATAACGGTACTAGTTCAGATGCAGACCTTATGGTAAATACCTCAATATTACCTATAAGGCAGGGAGCAACCTTCTTTAATAATCCATATACTCCATTTACTACTCTACCTAACTTAGTGAAAGAAAAGGGGTATAGCACTGTTTCTACTCATCCAGAAGTAGCTGGAAACTGGAACTGGACTGAAGTACATAGAGGTTCATTAGGTTTTGATAATATATGGGATATAAGTAAGTTTAATGTGGATGAAGTTATAGGACTTGGATTATCAGATAGATCATATTTAACTCAAGTTGCTGATAAGTTAAAGAGTATGCCAAAACCATTTTATTCGTTCATGGTTACCCTTACAAGTCATGGACCTTTTGATATGCCAGATCAGTATAAAATGTTAAGTTTACCACAAGAATTTGACAAAACTATACTAGGAGCATATTTCCAAAGCGTAAGATATACCGATGAACAAATAGGAAATTTCATCAATAAACTAGATAAAGAAGGAATCTTAAAGGATTCTATAGTAGTTATATATGGAGATCATACAGGTGTTCACAAGTTTTACCCTGCACAACTTAAACAAGTTAAGCTAGAGGGAGACTGGTGGCAAAAAGATGATAAGGGAATACCATTCATAGTATATAGTAAAGATTCAAAAGGTGAGACTATTTCAAAGGCAGGCGGTCAGATAGATTTCTTACCAACTATATCATATCTAATAGGTATAGATAGAAACAAGTTTGACAGCAGTACTATGGGAAGAGTATTAGTAAACACTAACAGAGACGCAACCATATTAAACTATGGTCAGATTATTGGAACACCTAAAGATGAAAAAGAAAAACAGCATCTAGAGGATTCCCTTCAGATTAGTGATATGTTCATAAGAGGTAAATATTTAAATAATAAATAGTTTTAAAAAGTGCTTTAGGAATATAAATCTTTCCCAAAGCACTTTTTTCTGTGTAGGAAATTATTAAATCCTAATGTTAGCTAGCATAGTAATTTCAATATATTTGAACAGTTCTTTAGGTTGTTAGAATGGCACAAAATATTTCACAAGCAGGAAGATATATATAATGAATCAATGAAGCATACTTAGTTCAAACTCATTTTTCTATAAGTGTAATTATAAGCTTGATAAATGACAATGCGATTGAAAGTACCAGTGAATTTAACGCATTTATTAATTCAATTACTAAGCTAAAAACTTGTGATGAGCAATTTTAGAATGAATACGATGGTTTAAATAATAAATATGCTGCATAGCTTGCTTGCAATATGTGGTAATTGGCATATATTACGTATGACTTAGCACTATTGGATATAAAATTAGATGGTGCTGAGGATATCTCAAGGGAGTCACAAGTGTTATTTGATTTGTAAGTTACAAAGAAAATTAAAAACTTAAAACTTAAAACTACTCTGGAACATGGAATATACATTAACGGAGATAACTTAAAAATTGATCTTACGAAAGTACTGTTTTATGGTATGGTGATATCGACTTGCAAAATGGATTTTGTGTATATTGGTATGTTTAACTTACTTGAAGTAATGGGAACTAATACAAATATAACTCAATTTTATCCCAAGTATGATCTATCATTGAAGATAAAGACAGATAATAACACCACGTTTAATGTTGGTGATTAAGCTATAGTTGTAGGCAATGGGGGTAATCCAATAGACGCTAGTATATTTTATCCTTAATGTGTGACTATAGCTAGAGTTTAAAAAAGAGATACCCATTATTTATACTTAGATTTTTATTCACCTTTTGACTTTTGTAGTAAAAAGGATGCGCATTACTGTGGGATGATTGGAATAGTGAAGTGGACAATCCTATTTTAACAAGTACAAAACTTACTAAAAATAATACCAAGAAAGAATGTTATATTTAAAAATATGGTTATAAACTATAAGGTTATAGTAAGTGGAAGTGTTAATGACGGATATAATACAAAATTTCCATTATTAATTAATTTTCACATACCATTAATCATAAAAATATTTCATTATTTGGTACAGATATTATTGGAGCAGGAGAAGGTTATTTTAGAAGATTTAATAATTGAAATCAATGCCATATAGAAAATACTAAATCAAATGGTGAGCTTTATAATGTTGATTGGAATTCTGGCAGAGTTCATTTGAAAAAAATTAGCTATTGTAATAATTTGGAATATTAATTTGCCTTGTATGGTATGTGTGAACACAATATTGAATTTGAAAATTGTACTGCTTCTATATATTTAGAAGGAAATGGGACTGATAAATTCTAAATATAATTAGTGACATAACTTATAAAAATTGCAATGCAACATTAAGTCCAGCCTCTAACGCATATGTTAAAAATTTAAAGCTTGTTGCATCTACAATAAACATTTGCGTGATAAATGCTTTAAATATTAGTATTAAAAAAAGTATTATAACATATGATATGAGACCACAAAAAAGAGTGACAATAAAAAACACTAGATTTACTTTGTGCAATGACAGTCAACTAATATTAAATGTTATACATAACAGATTAGTTTTTAATGTTTACGACTTAGATAAAATCTCAATTTTATCTTCTGAGGTTATAGCAACAATAATAAGTGTTGTTATTGCTGTTAATTTTCACAATCTTCCGAAAATAATGTTTGATAAAAATGAAATTAATTATATAAGCTTATGTATTTTAATATATCGAGTGAGAGATTCGTTTTAAATTTTATTAATAATTCTGTAAAAAAGATAAAAATAGATAGCACATATGTAAAGCTGTTATTTCAATTAATATTTAAAAATACAATAGGATATTCCAATATTAATGAAATTAAATTTCACAATACTAATACAAATACAGAATATTATCTGAGAATAAACCAAAGTGAGATTTCTCAAACAAATAAGGTTAGTGACTAGACAGATTCAAGTGTTTTTATAAATGATAATGGAAATACGTTATATGATGAGATTGGAACAGTTCAATTTTATTCAGTACAAGGAACTGGATTTGTATAGAAAAACAACTTTACGAATAATATAATTAAAAATTTAGCAATTGGAGATGATTGTGATGCTACACCAAATATTAAATATAAGGATATGAGCAAATGGATAAATACAAAAACACTATCTATTAATCAAATTTGTGATATAATATATTTGCTAGAAAAAGGATATTTAGTTATATAATGGAGGGTATATAATGCTTTTAAAAAACACTGACACTACCGATAAATATTTCATATCTGCATTTTACGTAATAATTATATTTACATTTATATTATTTGATTACTTGCGGAGCTATATTTTCAAAACAGAATATATATATATTAATTTTGTTGCTATATTTTTTACTTTATTATTACTTATGAATAGATTATATAAAAAACAATATAATGAAAAGATATTGTATGCTTTTATTATGTGTGCCTTCTTCGCTATAATTTCAGCATATTCAGCAACTTATAGTAAAGGGAATTATATGTTAATAATGGGTTGTTATATTATGCCTTTGCTGTTAATAGGAATGAATTGCAATGATTTAACTATTGAAAGTATTTATTTAAGATTTTTAAAGCTTTTAAACTTTATAGTATATGTTATATTGTTACTAGGAATAATAGATTATATAAGCAAAGGTAACGTACAACAATTTTTAATTAATAAACAATACTTTACAGGAAGAATGATTGAATTGGTTTATTATAATTTGGAGGGTGGAGTTTATAGATATTATTCATTTTGGGGACATCCTTTAAGAAATGCCGAAATTTTTTTGATATATTTTGTGATTAACAATATTTTTAATAAATATTATTATGTAAAAGAAAATCCTATAAAGATTTCAATAATTACATTAATAGGTGTTACTATCGCAAACAGTAAAATTGGGTTTTTGTTAGCTTTGATTTTAATTATATTTCTGAATTCAAATTCTAATAATAGAGATAAAACAAAACATATATATGGGGGAATTATTCTTCTAATTATAGTGCTATTTATGAACTCTGGTATTTTTAATAGTACAATAGTGCAGAGAATAGCAGGAGATTCAGATCTTAGTAGTGGTAGAAATCAAATTGTCAGCGCTATAATTGATGGATATGTAGATAGACCTCAACTTTTAGGTGGAGGATTAGATTATTCTTATTATATTCGAAATTTAACAGGGTATGGTGCAACAAGTTTTGAATATCCACCTATAATGTTTGCATATGATTTAGGGGTTGTAACAACGGTATTGATGTATATATTAATTGCAATATATCCAATGATAACATTCTTTAAGCATAAAAATTATTATATTTTGTTTTCATTTATAATAATATTGCTAGATGTAACATCTTATAATGGCTTAACTAACAGAGGAGATTTTATGTTTCAATATTGTCTGATAATATTTTTATTGCTAAATATAGATAGAGCAGTATTTACGAATGTAAGATACCAATCTATCCATATTAGCGAAAATATGGATACTAATGTGCTTTGATGGATAGCATTAAGACAAAGTATAGCATGTGATGTATAGTTACCCAGAGAGAGTGGACATCATATGGCAGTATTAAGGCAAGATATAACTTTACATCGAGAAGTTTTAGAGAAATTTTGCGAAATAGCAGGTAAAAAAGAAATTAAAGTTTCTACTGGATTAATTTAAATATGAAGAGTTTATTGAGGAAAAAGAAGCTCTGGAAGAAATAATAAAGAATAAAAATTAAGGCATTCGAGAGAATGTCTTTTAATTTTAATAGAAATGTAGGGATTGAAAGGGGAAAATGTATTAAACTTAAATAATGATAAATTGCAATAACAAATTGAACTAATTTCTATTTATGACTTAAACACTTGTATTTACTTAGATTGCATAAATTTCATCTAGGTGGGCCTCAAATAAATCTTCAGGAGTTTGGTAGTTAAGTATTCTCCTAGGAAGAGTATGCATCCATTCTTCTATGAAAGCAATATCATTACAAGTATAGGTTGAAATACGGTTACCCTTCGGGATAAAACGACGTATCAGAACATTATGACGCTCAGTAGTACGTTTTTCAAAAGATGAGAATGGATGAGTAAAGTACACCTTTGTGTCAGTTTCATTTTCAAGTGTGGATAAATTAGCAAACTCTGAACCATTATCTCAAGTTATAGTTTTGAAAACCTGACTAAACTGCTCGCCAAATGAGCTGCGTACACTATTAAGAGCATCAGTAACAGCTTCATTGGTAAGTCCGTGTTCTTTACGGCTAATAAACCAAGGTCTATATAGTTATACAATGTTTTTGTGCAGACCATTTGAGAACGCTCGAATATACCGTTAGCGATAGGTTCGCCATCACAAGCATCTGGTGACCATGAATCATTTTTTATTTTATCTACAGTATAGTTGATAAAATTACAGCATTTTAAGCGCTTAAAAATACTGCAACAGTTTATGTGGTTCTTTTTATAAACGGCTTCGCCAGTATCGCCAAGGTATACTTCAACGTAATTTCCTCGCTTAATTTGAATGGTAGTTCCACGATGAATTCCATTTAGAATAGTGTTTGATTGGTCCGCCTAGTTCCTTTGCTATCCTATAAGCTGAGTGGCCATCTTTTAGGCGAAGCTGGAAAATCATACACTCTTTAAAATTCAAATATTTATTTTTACGTGATTCTGTATTAGTATTTTGATAGTCCATAGTAATTATCCTCAGTGTATGTTTTGGTTTGGTGATTAAATCATAACACAGAATAATCCACTATGGATTTTTTTATTAGTTCAATTTCATTTTACAACAGGTCAAACTTAAATAATTTAGAAAAATGTTTTTTGTATCAAGTCAACAGGATAAAAAGTATATTGGCGTAGAAATACTAATGCAAGGATTTGAAAAGCCATAAATTATAATAAGCGAAAATACTAATTTCGATGGCAAGCTTGTTTATTATAAGAGATCTTATAACGATGATATAATACTTAAAACTTTCAATGGAATAAAGATTATATGATTCACATATGGAGATTATTTTGCAGATATTGAGAAAGATTTGATTCGCATGTGAAAGTATTAGTATAGATTAGTGTAAACTTAGTGATACCAATAGTTACAATTACATAAGAAGAGGTGAAGAAAAATATTACAATGTAAATAAATCTTTTGTTAGGATTTACAACTGCTTTTATTATATTAATAATGAGGGAGGAGATAATTGTGCGAATTTTTCAGATTCTGTTAAATGAAATAAAGGATAAATACATTGTTTAGAGGGTAATGAAAAAACTTGATGAAGTTGCTGAATATTATTTATTAAAAAAGCAATTTATACGTTATTTAAATCAAATTGAAATTTGCATGAACTTAAAGAATATAAAATATACCATATAGAGTGGGCTGATATACTACTCTAAAGTAGACAAATTGAAAAATAAAAATGTTTTATTAGAATGGGAGTGTTTTTGTGTCTGGAAGAACTAAATATATGGAAGAAGAAAGGTTTGAAATTAAAATTACATACAGCTGCATTTATTTATTCATATAAAGGTTGGTAGTATACAAGTCTTATATTTTACAATAAACTTAAGAAATATAAATTAAATAAATAGATGTTTACATGAGATAATTGCTTGGACAGCAATCCTTAGGAATCGCTCTTTAGGCATTTTAAAGATGAAGTCAATATAAGTGTATGCAAAACTATAAATGAACTAAAAAATGAGGTAGATAACTATATGATTTATTATAATAATTATACATATCAATGTAATAAAAAAAGATAACTCTTGCTCAATACAGGAATCATCTTCTTAATTTAGAGTATCTTTTTTATAATATCATTGCAAATGGTATATTTTAAAGATGGCTTCAGTGAGTTATATAATTTTAGCCATTCAATTGAAGAAAATCATATTAATTCTTTGCTAAGCTCATTGAAGTATCGGAGAGGTGATACCTTAATTTCAAATTGTTATTATATAGTTAGTCAAAGTCCTTATATATTGTTATAACGCAGTTGTATTGAGGACGAGCTTCTTTAATAGAAGTTATAATTTACTCTTTAAGTTGAACCTCAGACATTATTTTTGTAAGCTTCAATGAACTTACCACGATATCAAATATTAGATTCTTCTTCTCCCCTTCTAAAACTATCCTAAAATCATGCAGTGACTTAATTAAACGGTTGTATTTAATTATTTTTTAATTTCTTCTTTAGCAGATTTTATCCCCTCATCTTCAACAGATATAGGATTCATATGGATAACTAGATAGATATTAAGCTTTTGTGAAAGTTCTCTTTCAGTAGTATCTATTATGTTATGTATTTTCATTATGTTTATATCTGCTGGAATTTCCGCATGTATTGATGCCATACATCTTCCAGGCCCATAGTTATGAATTATTAAATCATGAACACCTGCTACAAAGTCGTATGAAAGAAATCCTTAATTTATAGAGCTTACTAGGCTTTCATCTGGAGATGAGCCTATAAGAGGATTCATAGTTTCTCTTACAAGGGAAAAGCCAGAATATAGTATAAATAGCGCAACAACAATACCTATATATCAATCCAAAGGAAAGGTTGTGAATCTTGCAATAAAGAAAGATACAACAACTACACTGGTTGTAAACATGTCTACTAAAGCATCTAATGAAGAAGCCTTTAGAGCAGAAGAGTCGATTTTATCTCCAATGAACTTATTAAATCTGATAAGCCATATTTTAAATATAATTGATATTAAAAGAAGTACAAAAGGAACCCATTCAAAAATAACTGGCTCTGGATTGATTATTCTTTGAAAAGAAGACTTTACAAATTGAAATCAAACAAGCATCACCATAAAGGCAACTATCAATGCTGAAATATATTCTAATCTCCCATGTCCATAAGGATGTTCTTTATCTGGAGGCATATTAGAAAGCTTAAATCATACTATTGTAATTATAGAAGATGCAGCATCAGATAGATTGTTAAAGGCGTCTGCCATAATGGAAATACTTCCTGTAAATAGGTCAACAGTGACTTTTATTAAAAATAAATTCGCTATAATCCCAATAACACCTGCAAAGTAGCCAAGTCTAGTTCTGACTGTATCACTTTTATAATCAGGACTGTTTTTAGAAACCTTTTTTATTAAATAATTAGATAACATATAAATTAAAACCTCCTTCCAAAAGTTATTTAGACGTATAACTTTCTATTTAAATTAGTATTTTCAAAATCTCCCTATTAATATTTTCAAATTTGCATTACAGAATACTGGGTAATTTTTGAAAACAACTAGTAAGTATTAAATTTGCTTATTGTACATACTTTTCTATGGATTTTCAACAGAAAACAGATATATTTATAATTAAATAGAATTTTATATTTAAAATAACACATAAAAAATAAGTTAAAATTAAGCAGAATTTGCTATAAGATGCTATAATATAGATATATTAAGTGGTTTAATGAAAGTTATTTGATAAGTTTCGATTAATTTTGAGGGGTAAATCATATGAAGAAAAAGTTACTAACCGCGCTTATAATATCATCAACTATTACTTCAATGGTTGTTACAGAAGAAGCTGTACAAGCTTTTGGCGAAGAACAAAGTAAAGATACTGCTACCAATTCAGAACAGCAAAATGCTGCTGCAAATTCTGATACGCCAGTGTTAAACGGAATAAAGGTAAATAAGCAGCTAATAGATATAAATTATACGAAAGGTATAAATATAGTACCTAAATACATAGTTATTCATGATACAGATAATAGACAGCTTGGTGCTAATGCAATGAATAACAGAAACTATTTTGCTAACCATCCAGAAGCAGAGGCGTCTGCACACTATACTGTAGATCAAAGCAACATAATCCAGTGTCTTGAGAACACTTGGAGAGGGTGGCATTGTGGAGATAGATATAACCCTATAATAAATAATTCCAATACTATAGCTATAGAGTTATGTGTAAATCCAGATAATAATTTTGATAAAACGTTGCAGAATGGAATAGCACTTACGAAGTATCTTATGCAAAAATATAATATACCAGCTGAAAATGTTGTAAGACATTACGATGTTTCAGGTAAGATATGTCCTAAAATGATGATTAAGGACAGACCAGAACTTTGGACATATTTCAAATCAGTTATTGCAGGACAACAGACAAGTAATGGTAGTGTTCCAGCTACTGCAGAACCTAAAGCTAAAGGAAGCTTAGTTAATGTTTCTAATTCATTAAATGTAAGAGAAAAAGCTAGTGGAACTTCCACAGTAATAGGAAGTATTTTAACTGGTCAAACAGTGAATCTATATGAAGAAGAGAATGGTTGGTATAAGATAGATTTCACTAAAGATGGGCTAAAGCAATATGGATATGTAAGTAAAAATTATATAGTGATTACTCAAGGATCGCTAACTACTACTAATGATAATACTCAATCAGGAAGTGGAAGTACTGGTTCGACTGGATCTTCTAATGGCGGACAAACATCTGGAGGTAGTCAGCAAGGCACAGCTGATAAAAAGGGGAAGGTTACTAATATTTCAACTAATCTAAATGTTAGATCAGCGGCTTCTTCGTCAGCAACTGTTCTAGCTTATCTAAAGAATAATACTGAAGTTAAGATAAACTATGAACAAAATGGGTGGTATAACGTAACCTTTGATAGTAATAAAACCGGATTTGTGAATAAGCAATATATTTCTATAATAGACACTCCATCCACTACAATACCTAGTAATGGAACATCAACGCCATCTACACCAACAACATCAACTGGAGGAACGTCAACCACACCGACAGTACCAACTAGTGGGCAAACTGATAATACAACTACTGTTCAAAAGGGAAAGGTTGTCAATATATCAACTTCCTTAACTATGAGAAAAGGTGCAGGTGCTAATTATTCGGCTATTGCTTATTTACGTAATGGTACAGAGGTTCAGGTAAAATCTCAACAAGGAGATTGGTACCAAGTCGTAAGTGGAGATAAAGAAGGATATGTATCAAAAAATTACATACAAATAACGAGCACTCAAAGTAGTTCCAGTGCAGGAACGAATTCTGGACAAACTACTACAAACCCTAAATCAGCTACCATAATTAATGTTTCTACAAATCTTAATGTAAGACAGGGAGCTGGGACCAATACACTTGTTATAGGCTATTTACTTAATAATGCTAGTGTTAAGGTTATATCTCAGGTTAATGGATGGTGTCAAATAGAATTCACAACCAATACAGGAACTAAGCAAGGATACGTTAAAGCAGATTATATAAAGATATAAAATAATAAATCATTGTTAAAGCGTTGTGTTTAAATTAAGGGTCATGCATCCAATGCTTTAATGAGCTTACGCAAAGAATTAATATGATTTTCTCATATTCCATGGCTAATTTAAACAATATTATTAAACATAGATATTACTAGAAAATCCGTTATTTTAATATAGCGGATTTTTCTATTTTAGCAGGGTTTGCTAAAGTATATTCAATAATTTGATAATATAGGAAATATTAAATATAATATATTAAGATGATGATTATAATAGGATACTATTTAATTAATAATAATTAAGAATAGATATTAAATATTTTTAGTATAAAAACTTTAGCTAAATTATTAAGATGTTAAATTATAAAATTATAGAGGTGAATTATGGAAATACAGTTAGCAAAGGAACTTATAGATTTTTTATATGAAAGCCCAACAGCTTTTCATGCAGTTGAAAATGTAAAAAAGGAATTGACTAAAAACGGTTTTAAGGAACTTAAGGAAGAAGAAAGCTGGAAGCTAAAAAAGGAAGGGAAATATTTTGTTACTAAAAATGATTCTGCACTTATAGCATTCAAAGTTGGAACTGGAAGAATAGAAGAGAACGGATTTAAGATAATAGGTGCACATACAGATTCTCCAACCTTTAGAGTGAAGCCAAATCCAGAGATTACAGCAGAAAACAAATATATAAAGTTAAATACTGAAGTATATGGTGGGCCTATACTAAACACTTGGTTTGATAGACCGCTTTCGTTAGCTGGCAGAGTAACTATAAGAGGAAAAAATCCTCTGTTTCCAGAAACTAGGCTTGTAAATATTAATAGACCAATACTTGTTATACCAAACTTAGCTATTCATATGAATAGAGAGGTTAATGATGGGGTTAAACTAAATAGACAAAAGGACACACTTCCTTTACTATCGATGATAAATGAAAAGCTTGAAAGTGGTAAGTATTTGATTAACACTATAGCAGAAGAATTAAAGGTAGATACTGAAGATATATTGGATTTTGATCTGTTTTTATATGAGTTTGAAAAAGGTTGTATAATGGGATTAAATAATGAATTTATATCTTCATCAAGACTTGATGATTTAGCCATGGTTCATGCCGGGATAAATGCAATGATAAATACTCAAGCATCTGCAGCTACAAATGTTATGGCTTGTTTTGATAATGAAGAAGTAGGAAGTGAAACTAAACAAGGGGCAGACTCGGAGCTTTTAGCTCATATACTAGAAAGAATAGTGCTATGTCTAGGAGGAGATAGAGAACACTATTTTAGAGCACTTGCAAAATCCTTCTTAATATCTGCAGACTTAGCTCATGCAGTTCATCCTAACAACGGAGAAAAGCATGATCCAGTACTTAGACCAGTTGTAAATGGAGGACCTGTTATAAAGATAGCAGCTTCTCAAAGCTATACCTCTGATTCGAACTCTTCAGTAGTTTATGAAGAAATATGCAAAAAAGCCGGAGTGCCTGTCCAAAGATTTGTTAATAGATCGGACCTAAGAGGTGGATCAACAATAGGGCCAATATCCTCAACTCATCTTCATATAAGATCTGTTGATATGGGAACTCCAATTCTTTCTATGCATTCTGTAAGAGAACTAGGAGGAGTAAAGGATCATTATTATTGTATAAAGTCTTTTGAAACTTTTTATAGTATATAGTTTTGATGTGCCTTTAAAATTGTTCGTCAAAACTAGTGAAAGTTTAAATACTGATTTTGGACTAAAGTAAAGGGTTCCTATGGCGAAACTTAATTTATACTTGTTCGAAAATCTCGGCTTCTGGAGATTTTCGGGCATATGTAAATTAATAGTTGAGCTAGTAACCCTATATACGTTTTTAATTGAATAAGATTAATAATATTGTAAAAATCATAAGTGAATTAGGCTCACTTATGATTTTTTTCATTTTATATGGGTTATATTTAGGCGTAAAAATGGAGTTTATGTACAAAAATAAAAAAAACTAATGGACAATCACTATAATTCTGCTACATTTGGAAAAAATAAAATGTACACTATAGAGAGGGAAGGAAAAAACTTATGAAGATACTTGATTCAGTTAACTGCAGAAGGAGAATAATGTATTCTCTAAAAGAGAGTTATAGTAGAATTTTAGAAAACTATCAATATATTAATCAGCAAGTAAAAGAGAATAAAGATATAGTTGGGGCTGCAGAATGGCTTTTAGACAATATTTATGTTATAGAAAAAGAGTATAAAACTATTAAGATAAATATGCCATGGGGATATTTCGAAAATCTTCCCTTGGTTAGTGGAGAAGAGTCATGTCCTAAAATATATCTTTTAGCTAAAGATCTTCTTAAGTCTAATGACGGAAAAGTAGAGGAACACGACACAATAAATTTCCTAAAAGGCTGTGATGATAAAGAGTATATAACTTTAGGAGAGTTATGGGCTTTTCCTTTGATGTTAAGAGTTGCGTTAATAGAAGGTATAGCAACAGTTACCGATAAGCTTGCATATATCCAAAAAGAAAAACAAAGCGGAGAAGAATTAGCTTATAGAATAATAGATAGCAGTAATAATGATAGTTTGGCAGACACAGTTGAAGAAATAGGCAAAAATAATGAGAAGTTCTCAATTGAAATGGGTGAAAAGTTATTTAGAGTTTTAAGAGATAATTCCATAGATAATGATGAACTTTATAAGGTATTAGAAAAGAAGATAACAAAAGAAGAAAATTTTGAAGATGCCATTACAGGAGAGTTTATAAGAGAAAATAAGCTTCAACTTTCTATGGGGAATTATATAACTTCACTTAGAACCATAGATGCTATTAGTTGGAAGTATGTTTTTGATAGTGTATCCCGAATAGAAAAGCTTTTGAGTGAAGATCCTGAAGGAACCTATAGTAATATGGATTTTGACTCCAAGGATTTCTATAGACATAGAGTTGAAGAAATAAGTAGATCTACAGCAAAAGAGGAATGGAAAGTAGTAGAAGAGGCTTTGAAATTATGTGAGATTGCTAAGTCTTTTGAAAACGAGAGATACAAAGCTCATGTAGGTTATTATTTGCTAGATCAAGGAGAAAAAGATTTAGAAAAAAGCATAGGTAAGTTTAGGAGTAAGAAAGCAGTAGCGCCAGGGAGATTTATATTATATCAAATATGTCTAATCATATTATGCGAAATAATAGTTATATCTTTAGCATATGCTTTTGATCCTTATATGTCTACAGGAGAACTAGTTACTGGTGCTTTAATTGTACTATTGCCTATATCTGAGGTTGTGGTCGGGTTTATGAATTGGAGTATAACTAAACTTTATAAGCCGGATTTCTTGCCTAAGCTGGATTTTGAAAAAAATATACCTGAGGATTCTAGAACCTTAGTTGTTATACCTGCTATATTTAGCAGTAGTCGCAAGGTAAAGGAACTTATGGATTCTTTAGAGGTTTACTATATAGCGAATAAAGATGATAACTTTTATTTTGCATTGTTAGGAGATCTAGCTGATTCTAAAAATGAGGAAGAAGAAACAGATAAGGACATAAATTTTATTGGAAAAGAGTCAGCAAAGCTACTAAATGAAAAGTATTTTAAAGGAAAATCAGAACATTTCTTTTTCTTTAATAGAAAGAGAGTGTTTAATGATAGAGATAACATTTGGATGGGCTGGGAGCGAAAAAGAGGAAAGCTCATGGAATTCATGGCTATTCTAAGAAATGATAGAGAAACTAGCTACAATGTTATTAGTGGCAATATAGATGAACTTAAAAAAGCTAAATATTTAATAACATTGGATGCAGACACAGTACTGCCTATGGGGGCAGGGAAAAAACTAGTTGGAGCCATGGCTCATATTTTAAATTCAGCTATTGTAAACAATGAGGGCAGAGTAATAAGAGGATATGGAATAATGCAGCCTAAGGTAGATATGAAGATCGAGGCTTCAGAAAAAACTATATTCACTCAAATATTTGCAGGTGATGGAGGGATAGATGTATACTCTAGCGCTGCATCAGACTCTTATCAAGATTTATTTAAGGAAGGTATTTTCACAGGAAAAGGTATTATAAATATCGATACATTTTATAATATTTTAAAAGACGAAATCCCTGAAAATACAGTTTTAAGTCACGATTTATTAGAAGGTTCATATACAAGATGTGCACTTTTAACTGATGTAAATGTAGTTGATGGATATCCAGCTTCTTATAAAGCTAGCTGTATGAGATCTCATAGATGGATTAGAGGAGATTGGCAGATACTACCTTGGCTATTTAATAAGAAGCTAAAGTTATTATCTAGATGGCAGATATTTGATAACTTAAGAAGAAGTATAGTAGCACCATGGATTGTAATTAGTCTATTCATTACTGTAATTGTATTAAAAAATGGTATGCTGTGGGATATATTCACCCTTCTAGGAGTAATATCACTTGTAGCCTTTGCTTTCACAGACATGATGATTACACCTAAATATAAGAAAAAAGATATACTAAGAAGTTTAAAGCAAGTACTTTTAACAATAACTTTCTTACCAAATCAATGTGTAATAATGTTAGATGCCATAATAAGAACTATATATAGATCAACTATATCTAAGAAAAATATGCTTCAGTGGCAAACTTCAGCAGATGTTGAGGCTGCATGTAGTAAAGATCTATACAGCTATTTCAAGTATATGTGGCTCTCATCACTTATAGGTGTATTGTATTTGATAGCAACCTTTAATAAGTCAATATCTTTAGGAAGTACAAATTTATTAATATCTATTTTATGGATTATAAGTCCTCTAATAGCTTATTTAATAAGTAAGGAAGATAGAAATGCGACAACTACCTTCAATGAGATACCAGAAAAGGATAAGCTGCTTATAAGAACCTTAGGCAGAAGAACATGGGCTTATTATGAGGATTTTGTAAATGAAGAAAATAACTATTTAGCACCAGATAATTTTCAAGAAGATCCTAACAATGGAGTGGCTTTTAGAACCTCACCAACTAATATGGCAATGGGGCTTATGTCAAATATAGTTGCAAGGGATATGGGGTATATTACACTTTTCGATACAGTAGATAGGATAGAAAAAATTCTTAATAGTATGGATAAATTAGATAAGTATCATGGTCATTTTTTAAACTGGTATGATACAAGAACAAGGACTCCATTATGGCCTAGATATGTTTCTACTGTTGATAGTGGAAATTTAGTAGGATATCTATGGGTTATCGAAGAAGCTTTAAGTGAATATTTAAAGAAACCACTTATATCAGATAATCAAAGAAACTCATTGATAGACACAATGAGCATTATTGAAGAAGAAATTAAAGATAACGGAATATTTAAATTAGAAAAAGAGACTATACGTAGTGAAGATATGAATTTGAAGAATTATATGGAGACACTAAAAGATATAGTAGATAAGTGTTTAAATATAGAACTGGAAAACAAACAAAAAGAGTTATATTGGATAGCAAAGCTAAAAAAAGAAGCTGTAATGAAGCTGGCTGAGTTAGGAGAAATTATAGAATCCTGTAGTGAAGAAAATGACGATGATGATAGATTGAATGAACTAGGAAATATATTGTTAAAGGTTCCAGTTACCAATCTCGAAGCTGCTCTAAATAATAGCTTGGCTAAAAAGTCTGAGTCGAATAATAAGGAAATACAGATTAAAACTAGTCCTGTTGCAGATTTAATAGCAAAGATAAACAATATAATCGGAAGACTAGATGTGATGGCTACTGAAACAGATTTCAAGGTTTTATATAATAGTCATAGAAAGATATTCTCAATCGGATACGATATGGAGAACAATACTTTAGGAGATAACTGCTATGATTTGTTGGCATCTGAAGCAAGGGCTGCATCTTTTATAGCGATAGCAAAAGGTGATGTAGAGTATGAACATTGGTTTAAGTTAGGTAGAGCTATAACCACAGCTTTTGGTATAAAGAGCTTAGTTTCTTGGAGCGGAACAATGTTTGAGTATTTTATGCCAGCCTTAATAATGAAAAATTACGAAGGAACTCTATGGGATTTAACATATAACTCTGTAATAGAAGCTCAAAAGATCTATGCCAATAAAAGAGGTATTCCTTGGGGAATATCAGAGTCAGCATTTTATCATTTTGATGTAGCAATGAACTACCAGTATAAAGCTTTCGGTGTGCCAGGAATAGGATTAAAAAGAGGCTTGGTAGATGAGTTGGTAGTGTCACCTTATTCAACAGTAATGGCATTAAGTTTTGCACCATTATCTTCAATAGAAAATATGAATACCTTGATAAATAAAGGCATGATAGGAAGATATGGATTTTATGAAGCTATAGATTTTACTGAAGAAAGAGTAACTAGAGGAAAACAAGAATCTCCAGTTAAATGCTTTATGGTACATCATCAAGGCATGAGTTTAATGTCACTTGATAACTTTGTAAATGAAAACATACTCCAAGAAAGATTTCATAAGCTTCCTCAAGTAAAGGCTTTTGAGTTATTACTTCAAGAAAAACAAGGATATCATGAAATATTTACTAGAAAGCAACAATTTGATTTGCCAGAAATTAAGGTTGAGCAAGAACCACTTATAGTAAGAGAATACTCTTCAGCTACAGAAAATCCAGAGGTTCTTCTGTTATCAAATGGTTCATATTCCACAATCATAACCAATAGTGGAAGTGGGTTAAGTAAAAAAGGTGAAATGACTGTGAATAGATGGAAGTCAGACACTACAGATGAAGGTGGAGGAGTGCTATTCTACATAAAGAATTTGAACTCTAATGAATACTGGAGCCCTTCATATGAACCATGTAGAGTAGCTGGCGATGAAGAAGTAGTTCAGTTTACTTTAGATAAAGCATTCTTTAAGAGAAGTGTTGGAAATATTGAAAGCTCTATGGAAGTATGTGTATCTTCACAATATGATGCAGAAGTAAGAAAAATCACTTTAAAGAATAATTCTGAAAGCGTGAGAAATATCGAGATAACAAGTTATATGGAAGTTACTTTAGCGCCCTTCAGTGCTGATGTGGTTCATCCAACTTTCTCAAATTTATTTATCACAACAGAGTATGATGAAGATAATAGATGTATCATAGCTAAAAGAAGACCAAGAGCAAAAGGACAAAAACAACATCATCTAGTTCAAAAGGTGGTAAGTGATGGTGATATTATAGGAGCAGTATCCTATGAAACTGCTAGAGCAGACTTTATAGGAAGAAATAGAAATCTAAGAGCTCCAAGGGCTATGGATAACGATACTGCATTAAATAATAGTGTAGGTATAATACTGGATCCTATTATATCTATGAGAGTTATGGTAAAGGTACCTCCAAAGCAAAAAGTATCAGTATCCTATGTTACTATTGCAGGTGATAGTAGAGAAGAGGTTATGAAAATTGCAAGCAAGTACACAGATAATAGTTCCAGTGAAAGAGCTTTTATAGGTGCAACTCAGCAGGTAGCTTTAGAAATGAAGTATTTAGGTATAAAATCATTTCAAGCTAACCTATTCCAATCATTAGCCTCAAATATATTATTTCTAACTACTTGGAGAAGAGAAAATGAAAAATACATAAAGGCATTAAGTAAACATCAAAGAGACTTATGGCCTTATGGAATTTCAGGAGACCTTCCTATACTCATGCTTGTGATAAAAGAAGAAGCTGATATGGACCTTCTTAGACAAGTGATTAACATGCATTACTATTGGAGAAGCAAAGGTCTTAAGTCAGATTTACTAATATACAATGATGAAGAAACTTCTTATGATCTGCCAGTACAAAAAAATATAATAGAGCAAGTTAATACATCCCAATCAAGAGATTACTGGAATAAACCTGGTGGAATATACCTTCATAGTAAAAGCACCTTAGGTGATGAAATGAGAGATTTCTTATTAGGTATAGCAAAGCTTGTTATTAGCTCTGATAAAGGCACTTTGTTAAATCAGATGAAGCAATGGGAAGCAAAGGATAAAAAGGTTAGAGATGATGTGATTTTAAGGCACAAAGAGCTTCAAGGATATGATATACCTAGAAGAGAGACTATACTTCGAGAAAATGCCAATACAGATAAAGATAAGAATGAAAAAGATATTAAGTATAATGGATTTAGTAGTTATGAAGGAAGTATAAACTATAAATATAATATAGAAGATTTAGATTTCTTTAACGGTTATGGTGGGTTTAAGAAGGATGGCAGTGAATATGTAGTTGTATTAAATGATCATAGAGATACACCTGCACCTTGGATAAATGTAATATCAAATGGGGACTTTGGATTCCATGTTTCTGAAAGTGGATCTGCCTATACTTGGATTGGAAACTCTAGAGAAAACAAGATTACTCCTTGGAATAATGACTGGGTTATGGATACTGCAACTGAATGTTTATATTTAAGAGATGATATAAACGAAGAGATATGGAGCATAACACCTAAACCATTAAGAGATACAGGGGAATATGTTGTAGAACATGGTTTTGGTTACTCTAGATTTAGCCATGACTATCATAATATAAATGGTAAGACTACTATGTTTTGCTCTATGGAAGATAATATAAAAATATTAAAAATAGAACTTGAAAATAGTGGAGAAGATCAAAGAATAATATCATTATATTATTATGCACAGCTAGTATTAGGGGTTGTTCCTCAACAATCAGCTCAATATGTATCAACTTATATTAGTGAAATGAATGCAAAGGAAAGTAATAAAGATAAAAAGGAAAGATTCATATGGGCTAGCAATCCATACTCTGCAAACTTCGGTAACTATAAGAGCTATCTAAAGTTTTATGGAGGAGATGAAGAGAGCTTTACTGGTGATAGAGTTGAGTTCCTAGGGAGAAATGAAGGACTGGGATATCCAGAAGCTTTAAGACTTGAGAAACTATCAGATACAGTAGGAGGAGGCTTAGATCCATGCCTAGGTGCTCAAACTAAGATTACAATGAAACCAAAAGAAAAGAAAACCCTGATATTAATGTTTGGTGCAGAAGAGAGTGTAGAAGCTATAGGAAATTCTATAAATAAATATAGCAATCTACAATATGTGGATGATACTTTGACTAAGGTTAAAGATTACTGGCAAGGTTTCTTAGGAACAGTCAAGATAAAGACTCCAGATAAGTCAATGGATTACATGGTAAATGGATGGTTGATGTATCAAACAATGAGTTGTAGATACTGGTCAAGAACAGCCTTCTATCAATCCGGTGGAGCTTATGGATATAGAGACCAACTTCAAGATTCAATGTCTTTAGGAATACTAGATGAAACAATTACGAGAAATCAAATTCTTAGGAGTGCTTCGAGACAATATGAAGAAGGAGATGTTCAACATTGGTGGCATCCTGTGGTAAACAGTGGTATAAGAACAAGATTTAGTGATGACTTATTATGGTTACCTTACGTTGTTGCAAAGTACCTAAAAGCTACTGGTGATTATAGTGTTTTAGAAGAGGAAGCCCCTTTCTTATATGATGACCCACTTAAAGATGGAGAAGATGAAAGATACTCAGATAGATTTGAGTCTAAATCTTCTGGAACAGTCTATGATCACTGCATAAGAGCAATAAAATATGCGTTGAAATATGGAGAACATAATATACCTTTAATGGGTAGCGGTGACTGGAATGATGGAATGAGTACTGTAGGTAATGAAGGAAAAGGTGAAAGTGTATGGCTTGGATGGTTCTTATATGAAATACTAGGAGATTTCACTGAAGTAACTAGTTATAAGAACGACAAAGAGAATACGAAAAACTTTACCGACAGCAGAAACTTCATCCTAGAAAATCTTGAAAAGAATGCTTGGGATGGTGGCTGGTACAGAAGAGCATACTTTGATGATGGAACTCCATTAGGTTCTAAAGAAAATGATGAATGTAGAATTGACTCTTTAGCACAAAGTTGGGCAGCAATAACTGGTGGTGGAAAGCCAGAAAGAGTTAAAGAAGCTATGGACGCTATTGAGAATAATTTGGTAAAAGAAGATAAAGGAATCATACTTCTGCTAAATCCACCATTTAATAACTCAAAATTAGAACCAGGATATATCAAAGGATATGTACCTGGAGTAAGAGAAAATGGAGGCCAGTACACTCATGCTGCAGTTTGGGTTATTGTAGCAATGGCAAAGCTTGGAATGGGCAATAAGGCATGGCAATATTTCAATATGATAAATCCAATCAACCATAGTTCTTCAGAATTATCAAGTAAGACCTATAAGGTAGAACCTTATGTAATGGCTGCAGATGTATATCTCCAAGAACCACATGGAGGTAGAGGAGGCTGGAGCTGGTATACAGGTGCTTCAGGTTGGATGTATAAGGCAGCAGTTGAATATATGCTAGGCTTTAATAGAAGTTACGACAAAGGCTTCAAGATAGAACCTTCTATACCAACTAATTGGAAGCAATATGAGATAGAGTACAATAAAGACAATATGCATTATCACATAGTAGTAACACAAGATATTAATAAGGCTACTAATTCCAGTGATAAAAAGCCATCAAAAACAATTATTTTAGATGGAAAAGTACTAAAAGAAGATATTATTCCATACCTAGA
Organism: Clostridium fungisolvens; assembly: GCF_014193895.1. Lineage (NCBI taxonomy): Bacteria > Bacillati > Bacillota > Clostridia > Eubacteriales > Clostridiaceae > Clostridium > Clostridium fungisolvens. The sequence continues at coordinate 257,032 of NZ_BLZR01000001.1, forward strand.
AGGAAATCATGAAGTAGAGGTACAGATATAAGTTTAAATTAAAGATGAACTGCTCCAAACCCAAATATAAATATATTTTCAAAACTCTCTCGACCTCTGGCAAGAGAGTTGGGAAACGTAAATTTAAGGCTGAAGTGGTTCATCAATAAAAATGCATGTTCAAAAATCATAATTGATGATTTAGAACATGCATTTTCTTTTAAGATATGTTTAACAATATTGTTAAAATTAAATGGTTAGACAGGAGATGCTATATGCGCAAGCTCATTAAAGCATCGGATGATTAACCACTTAATTTCAACGCAACGCTTTAATAGCAACTTCTTTTAATCTGAGTCCTGATCTTCATATAAGGATTGGTCAGTATAATCAAATTCCATATATGAAATGTTGTTTGATACAATAGGATCTGTCTTAGGATTAGGTAATTTAGTATAGGTATTTCCAGTTTGAGAAAGAGAAATTAAGTCATGTCCTTCAGGTGAATACCAATCTCTATCATTTGGTAAATAAGTTTTATTGGTAACTTTACTTTTGTTTGTCATAAATCTCACTCCTTTAGTTTTTAAAATTAACCACTTCAAGCTGAAAATATAAGCTTAAATATAAAGTGGTTAATTTATAGTATCTCAAATTTTACTAATTTTATATTGTAAAAAAGACCCATGAATTTTATAATAATGATAGGAATATATATTTAATTAGTCCAGATTAAGGATATGGCTTTAAACCTATCAATTAAAGGTGGACCACTTCAATAGGAAATCTATTTTAACATTTGTTTAGGTTTTAAGAGAAGAATTTAAAGATATTGCTATGTTTAATTTCAATATGGTGTTTTAACCGCACCAGAAATATAAATTTTATGATGAAGTGGTCATCTAATATATGTTTAATAAATATATATATTAATTGGGTTAAAGTAAATTTCATCACATAATGAATAGGAGGAGAATTATATGACAGAAGTAAATCAAGTATACAAATGTGAAGTGTGTGGTAACATTGTTGAGGTAGTAAATCAAGCGGGTGGAACTTTAGTTTGCTGTGGAAAGCCAATGACTCTTAAAAAAGAAAATACAACTGATGGAGCAAAAGAAAAGCATGTTCCAGTAGTAGAAGCTGTTGAAGGCGGAGTATTAGTTAAGGTTGGCGAAGTAGCTCATCCAATGACAGAAGAACACTTAATACAGTGGATAGAAGTTATCACTGAATCAAAAGTACTAAGAGGTACATTAAAAGCTGGAGACAAGCCAGAAGTGTATTTTAACACTGGTGATGAAAAGGTAGTAGCAGTTAGAGAATACTGTAACTTACATGGATTATGGAAAGTAGAACTATAAAAATAGCAATATAATTTTTAAAGGAAGCAGAACAAGCTTCCTTTTTTGTGGTATTAATTATCGCTGTTGAAAATTATATATAGTTCCTAGCTCAACTATTAATTAATACATGCTTACATAATTCAGGTGTGTGATTTTCTAACAAGTATAAATTCTATATAGGAGCTCTTTGCAAGTTTTATAAACAAAACTTAACATTAAAATTAACTTATAGATTTGGGTAAGAATGTAGAAAATTTGTTATAATAAATATATAGATAAATTGTTTTACAATTAGATTTGCAAGATAAAGATCGTACTTAAAGTACTTATTTGTATTCACTTATAAATTCTTTAAGTATAGATTAAATTGGTATATCTAAAGATGCACCAGTTCGAACCAAAACTATTTTTAAAACTCTCACGGGTTATGGTGAGAGAATTTAAAAATAATAAGTTTTATTACGAACCGGTACATCTAAAGATGAAACACTTCAATCAGAAATCTATTTTCAAAACTCCTCTGGGTTCTTAGAGGAGAATTTGAAAATATAAGTTTAATTATGAAGTGATTCATCTATATACAGTAATAAATAGGAGAGGATGAACTTCTGATGAAATATAAACTAATATGCCTAGACATGGATGGTACACTCTTAAGTAGTCCAAGTACCATAAGCGAAGAGAATAGAAATGCTGTATTGCAGGCTTATAATAAAGGAATAAAGATTGCTATAACTACTGGAAGATTGTTTACATCAGCAAAATATTATGCGGATTTAATTGGGATAAAGGTGCCAATAGTTGCTTCAAACGGTGCATATGTTAGAGAAAAAGATAGAGAAGAAGTAATATACAAATCTTCACTTAATGATGATCAATTAAGAAGAATTTATGAAGTTATAAAAAAATATGACCTTCTAACATATTTTAATACTCATGATACCTTAATATCAGAGAGCGTCGTAGGAGAAAGTCATGGTTATAAAGTTAATAATAAGGAATTGCCAGAAGAAAGAAGAATAAAATTCGATGAAGGAACAGACTTTAAAGAAGCATTTAAGAGACATGAAGGTGAGATTCTTAAAGCCATATGCGTTGAAGAAGCAGATATAGATAGGCTGATGAAAGCTAAAGCAGAATTGAGACAATATAAAGATCTTGAAGTGGTAAGTTCATGGACTAACAACTTTGAGGTAATGAATGCTGGTACATCTAAGGGAAACGCAGTAAAGAACTTGGCAGAAATGCTTGGCATAAAGCAAGAGGAGATAATATGCATAGGAGATAGCGAAAATGATTTATCAATGATAAGATATGCAGGTCTTGGTATCGCTATGGGAAATGCACCAGATGAAATTAAAAAAGAAGCAGATTATGTTACAGATACAAATGTAAATTCAGGAGTGGCAAAGGCTATAGAAAAGTTTGTATTGTAAGATAGTAATAAATGAAAGAGCTGTGAGATGAAGTACATCTAAAATGTTATACCTAGCATTTTAGAATATATTCAAAAGCAGCTCTTTTTTGTTTAGTTATATGCATAATTTAGGGGAAGTTCAAAGATATTATTGGAAATTAGGTGTTTATACAAGAGACGCTATATGATTGAGTAACTAGAATTAAATGATTTTTTCGATGGTCAATCACTTAATATCAACAGGGTGATTTAACAACATATAAATAAATCTTACATGGATAAAACACAATAAATATTAGTGAGATAAGTATTAATACTTATTTATACTTTTATAGCATAAAGTTAATCTTAAGGTAAAATTTATATTAGTGCTATTTAATAAATTTTCCAATTGTTATAAAATGAATATATTAAATTTCAAATTTAGAGGTGATAAAAAAATGTATGGAATAACTCAATGTTATATTTATAATTCAATAGATTCTTACAATAGTGAAATGCCAGATGTTACAGTGGAAGTAAAGGATGTTAAGCAAAACGGTGATTATCTTACTCTTCAAGATACCAGTGGATATACTCATATTGTGAATTTGACGAAAGTATTTGCTGTGACTTATAAAGCAGGGCAAAGTGCTGGATATTAAAGCAGGAGATAATAATGCGACGAACTGAAATAGATATTTACAAAGTGTATGATAATTGGCAGAAGGGGTTAGAAGAATTTCAATGTTATTTTAAAGTAACCCCTTTTGCTACCATGAAAAATTATACTGATTTTTTACTAGATGGTACAATTTCACCTAGTAGTGATAGTATAGATAAATTCGGTAAATTAAAACATAGATTTGAAGCTGATAGCCTATATATTATTGATTTTGAAGTGAACTTAGCTTTAGATATGGCCCTATTATTAAATAACGAAGTTAAAGTAAAGCCTATTTTATCCTTTAATCATATCTTCCATACTTTCGGAATAGTTGGGGATGAGAATATGGCTCAGAGATTACTAGTATATAGTGATAGGTTAGAGCTTATAAATCCAAAAGCATACTGCTTCGTATTGGACAAAGATAGGTATAAGGAAGATTATACCTGTGATTATATGAAGTTCAATAATCAATATGAAATAACTGAAGAGGAATTGCCTCCTGCAGACATGTTAGAAGCACTTGGGATAAAAAATATTGTATATATTTCTGAGGATTATGTAAAAGAAGATGTAAAGTATTATTTAGAATACCTAAGAAGAAGTGATTTTGATGTTGAAGAAATTCTAGAGTTTTAAGGGAGATATAGTAAATGGATGAAAAGTGGAAAAAAAGGGCTTTAGCATTGTCAGTTGCAACTGCAGTAAGCTTAGCAAGTCCTTTGTACAGTGAGGGAAAGTTGATTGTTAAAGCAAATTCTAATAATGGAATTTCAGAAGATGAGGAACAGGAAACCATAGATCAATTTGAGAATGATGACGCTTATCATGGTACTGGTTCTACTGCAATAATATTTCCATCAAATGTACCTATACTACTTAGGGGAAAGGCAACAAAGTTTTCTTCTGATAGCTGGAAAGCATGGCAAGATGGAAAAGGTCTTTATGGGTACAAAAGTGATAGAATGACAAGCTCTTCGAGTTAATAAGGATGTAACACTTCAAACCGAAAACCATTTTTAAAACTCTCACGGCTTCTGGTGAGAGAATTTAAAAATATAAATTTAAAAATGAAGTGGTACATCAAAAAAAAGAAAAGAGTGATTTTTATGCAAAAAAGTCATTATGATGGATATAAAAGCCTTAGTGACATGATGATGTTTAAATATGATATGGTCCATACCACAAGAAAAAATGATGTGTTTGCTGATGAACCAGCGTTTATAAGCGAAGCTTTAGCAAATAATTTTAAAAAAAGTAGTGAAATTCTAAATACTCTTATAGAAAGAATCCTTAACGGAATCAATAAAGAGTTTGAAGATGTAAAACCATATATACCAGATTTCAAATATAAAGATGAGATAATAGCTATAAAAAGAAAACTACCTGAAACCTTGTGGGTTAGATATGATGGATTTAGAAAAGAAGACGGAATATTTTATAGCGAGCTTAACTATGATAAGCCTTGTGCACAGAGAGAGTGCAGCTTTAATTCAACATTTGAAAATGCTTTTGGTGATAATTTTGATAAGGATTTACGCAGTGTATTCAAAAGGATTTGTACTGAAGAGATTCCAGATAAGAAAGAGCTGAATATTGCATTTTTGACTGCACCTTCTAGATATGAAGAGACCCATCTAGCGATGTATATTAAAGACTTACTTGAAGACAGTAAACATTTCTTTATCTTAGCAGGGCCAGATAATTTCAATGTAGTAGGGGATAAGGTTTATGCCTTTAATAAACAAATCGATGTAATGATAAGATTATATCCTACAGAATTCCTATATGAAGTAAGGGATTTTGAACATATCTTAAGGCTCCATGACAATAATAAGTTCTTAATATTAAATGATCCGAGGGTAATAATAGCTCAAAGTAAAAGCTTATATGCATATTTATGGGCACTAGCAGAGGATAAAGATTCAAGGCTTAGTGAATTAGAAATTAACGTAATAACTTCAGTACTACCTAAAACTGAGATTTTAAGTGAAGACAATTTTTATAAAGCTCTACGTGAAAAGGATAAGTATGTTGTAAAGCCTGTGTTCGGAAGATATAGTATAGATGTATTTATAGGAATTCTTCATGATGAAGCAGAATGGAAGGAAAGTATGAAATATGTTGAAGAACAAATGCAGTACAAAAAATTCATACTTCAAGAATTCTGTGAAATAGAGATGGAGACTGCACCTTATTACGATGAGAGATTTAGCTATGATGTTGAGGCATTTGGTAATTATGGTATATTCTTAAGTGGTCATGATTTTATAGGTAGTTGTATAAGATGGAATGATGACTATCTTACTGAAGAAGAAAGCACTTGGATAAGTTCTGTAAGTATAAATAAATCACCTCAATTAAGGATAATAAGTCCTAATATTGATATGGAAGCTTTAAAAAAAGAGGCTATATTAGAACATGGATTCACAGGGATTTATGCAAAGAATTATGAGTATCTAAGTAAAGAAATCATTGTAATGGAAGATGGCAAGGTCCAAGAATTAAAGGATGCCACTGAAAAATTAGCATCTATTTTTAAGAAAACTGCGAAGTTAATATATAACAATCTAGATTTATACGGAGATATACTTGGAATACAAAATCTAGAAGAAACTATTAAACGAGAATTTACTGATGAGCTCATATTTATAGGTAGAATGGATTGGATATTAGATAAGTACGGAAACTTTAAGGTGCTGGAGCTTAATGCAGAAACACCAGCTGGAGTGTGCGAAAGTCTTGTAATTGATAAGCTTTATTATGATAGGATAATATGTGACAATGGTCTTAAAGTTAATAGAATCAATGATAAATTAGAATCACTGATTAAAGACCAGTTTTATAAGATATTAGAAGATGCAAGAAGAAAGAAAACTGTAAATACAGTGGCTATTGTATCAGCAACCTATTATGAAGATTGGTATACGATAAATAGTATATACGATGCTGTTAAAGGTGAATATATTAAAGAAAATAAAGATACTCGCGTAAAGTTACTTATAGGTAGCATATATGATATTGAAGTTAAAGATGAGCAGTGTTATTTGTATGGAAATAAAATAGATTGTTTTTATAGATTTTATCCTTTAGATTGGTTTTTTGAACCACAATATGAAGTTGAAGCTATAGGCAAATTAATAAATAAAAGCATATTTTCTATTAATCCAACATGGTCCATAATACCTCAAAGTAAAGGCTTTTTTAGTGCAATTTATGAGCTATTAAAGTACAACTTTTATGATGAAAAAGAAAGAATGCTTATAAAAAAATACATTCCGTATACAACCTTTGATCCCACAACTTTAAATGGGGACTATATTGTAAAGCCATTGCTCGGAAGAGAAGGAGACAAGGTAAGATTATCTTATGAATTAGACCAATTACCTGATTATGATTGCATATTTCAGGAGACCATAAAAGGAGCTACTCATAAATTTACAGTAAAGTCTAATTTAAGTACTTGGAAGGAAAATTTATATCCCATAATTGGTACTTATATAGTTGGTGATACCTTTGCAGGAGCATATACTAGAGTTGGCTCTAAAATAACAAATAACATATGCATGTATTCACCTTTATATACAATGGAAGGAGAAGTGGTTAAATGAGTGAAGATGATAAAAAGCCAGCCATAAATAAAAACCTAAATACAGTTCCTAAGAATCCTTCCAAACTTAGGGACGCAAGGTTTAATAATAAAGCTGTTTCTAAAGAAAAAGAAAAAATGTATAACCCTTCATTGATAAAAACTAATAAAAAAGTTAAGAATCCATCTATGAATAAAAAGTATAACTACTTAAATGATGAAGATAAAAAATCATTAACTCTGGCTAGAGTTCTTTTAGGATTATTTAGCGGTGTTGCAATAATAGCAGTATTTATAATCTTGATAGTAAGCAGCAATAGTTCAGATGATAATATGTATAAAGGAAAAGCGTACTTTGAATACTTAGGTATAAGCGAAGCTAGTGCTTATAATGAAAAATTAGACAGCAAATACGACCTTGTAAAAACAGATAACTATTATGCAGGTACCTTTAGTTCAGATGGAGAGAATTATTATAGATTTGAAGTAGAGAAGCAGGGTGAAAAGTCCTATGATATGGAAGTCAGTTCATTGCAGTGTAGTGTATCTGAAGAAGATAATCTAGATAAAGGATATGTTGAGGTATTCAAACGAACCTACAGATCTACATCAGGAAAGTTTTCAGGAAAAGATGTAAATGTATTTTACTACAAACTTCATATACCTAAAGGAACACTAAAGACTTTTGAATAATTTATATAATATTTAATTTCATAAAAAACATTAAATATAAATTTTGAATAATAATAAAAAACAGTAGAAAACTACTATAAGAAGTTTTCTACTGTTTTTCTGTTGTTTTAACATTAAAACAACTTATGAGATTTAATGAGCAAATCTCACAGAGTGACTCTTTGATGATGATGATGATGATGATGGACTTGTTCCTTTAAAAATGAACTCACAAAGCTCATTCTTATTTATCAATATTGCTAAACCTAATGGGATTAGTAACCCTATTAGGGTGAAAATTACGTAGTTATAATTAAACAGTGTTTCAAAATAATGATTTAGTGGAATATGCAAATACATTATTATTAATGAATTTGCTCCAGCAAGTTTAAGGAAGCTTGCGATAGAGCCTAGGTGTTTTAGTTGAGTTAAATGATAACTTATAGAAAGTATAAATATTGTAAATGTTATTGGTACTAATAAATCTAAGAAGTAATATCTAAACTCAGAATATTTTATATTCATATAATAATAAATTTGAAGATCAGTATTTAATTTTAAATAACTGATTGCAAGTACTCCGCTTATTATTAATGTAATTTTATTATTAACAAATTTCAATAAATCTTTAGCATAATAACCAATTGCGTAGTATGGTAATGTAATCATTAGTACATCCAAATTCCAAGGGATATAGTTAGCTGTTGTTATATCTACTACATTTTCAGGTACTGTAGCTAAAACAAATGCATGACCAGCAACATATAATCCGATTAATAACATTATTAAAGCTTGGTTTGATAATAATTTCTTTCCATAATGAAATAATACCTTAGTAAGGAATAAGCAAGGAATAAACCAAAATACACCTGGCATCATTTTACCAGCATATATATGCTCATAACTATAGTAAACTATATTTGGTAGTGAAAAATCCTGAGGATTAGTCATAAATGTTAGCGCCATATCAACTATTGAAAATGCTATATAAGGAATAAAAAACTTAGTAGCTTGTGATTTTATACTTAACTTATTCTTGTATAATAGACCGCTTATTATAAAGAACGCAGGCATATGAAACCAATACATATATTGAGCGAAAGGAAAATCGCTATGACATAGAATAACAGTAATAATTAGGATACCTTTTGCAATATCTAAATAATCCACTCTTTTAGAGCTTCCCATAATGAATCCCCCTGTTTCTATAAATATTTACCTAAAAAGTTTTAACGACCTTTTAACAAAACCTATTTTAGCACAAAAAATGAGGCAATCTTTAGTTTTCAGATATCTTTAAAAAAAAGTTTATCATTGTGGGAAAGTGTGTGACACTTTATGTGATAGAGAGATGGTCAATAAAAAGGCAACACATTTTTTAAACAAGTATTTCCCTTAATATGAAAATAATAATTAGCAAAAAAATAGCTAGTTAATTATAGAATGATAATTTTTTATAATAAATATACAAAATAATTAGAAGGTACTAGAAAAAATAAAACTAGGTGTTACAATATTGTAGAGGTGATAAGTATGGTTAAAAAACTTAACTGTGACTGGTCTGTAATAAAAGCCTTTAACAACAACATTGTTTTAGCAACAAATAATGAGAGTGAAAAGATATTATTTGCAAAAGGGATTGGATTTAATAAAAAACTAGGAGACATTATTAAAAGTGGCACTCTAGTAGAAAAAATATTTACCATAGAAGATGAAAAAAACAAAAACAATTTTAAAGAAATAGTGAATAGAAATGATGAATCTTTCGTAGCACTTTGTGAAGAAATCATAAGAGATATATCAGATAAATTAGGAGAAGAATTAAGTGAAAACATTCATGTTGGGCTTATTGATCATATAGATTTTGCGGTAAAGAGATTGAGGAACAAAGAAGAAATACAGAATCCTTTTATTAGTGAAATCCAAACTTTATATAATTTAGAATTCGAACTTGCAAAGCAAGCGTCTGTAAGACTAGAAAAAGAATTAGGAGTTGAGATTCCTGACGGTGAAGTTGGATTTATAGCACTACATATACATTCTGCTAGAAAGAATGGAAAGTTGTCAAACACTATGAAATACAGCTTTATAAATAATTCGATTTTAGAATTTATAGAAGAGGAACTCAATTTAAAGATTGATAGAAAATCACTAGACTACGCAAGATTTATAACTCATGTTAGATTTGCTTGTGAGAGAATTGTGACGAATAAAACTATTAAGAATGAACTTAAAGACACTATAAAAAGGCGTTATAAACAGTCGTATAAGCTAGCAAAAGAAGCTGCAAAAGTAATAGAAGAACAGTTAGAAGCAGAAGTCACTGTAGATGAAGTTGCGTATCTTGCCATTCACATAGAAAGATTGAAAAATATATAATAAAATTTCATTGAAAACGTTGCAATATTTATTAATATGATATATAATAAGTTTTGTAAAGATGAATAGCTTGATTGATTTATTTCTTTCGGCGTGTTACCTAAGTTAGGGCATTAGCTGAAAAGGGAGTTTTCCCTTTTCGGCTTTTTTTGTTTTAATAAAAACTTACGTAATAACATATATTATTATAAAAGAATTAATCGTCAGAAAGAAAGTCATAGCAATTATCTAATTTTATTTATTAATTAACTATTTTTTCTTTACAAAATTAATAGTAATAGGAGTGTTGAAAAATGAGTAAAGAAACTAACAGAACCTTAGCTTTCCTTCAAAAAATAGGTAAAGCCCTCATGACACCAGTTGCAGTAATGCCAGCTGCAGCAATATTGCTTAGATTAGGTCAAAGCGATGTTTGGGGATGGACAGGAAATGCATATTTAATGAAAAATGGTATTCCAATAATTGCACAAGCTGGAGATGCTATTTTTGGTACATTATATCTTGGTAAAGGACCAACAGCTACACCAATATCAATCCTAGGATTATTATTTGCAATTGGTATAGCAATAGGTCTTGCTGAAGAAAACAATGGAGTTTCAGCATTATCAGCAGCAGTAGGTTTCTTAGTATTACAAAAAGTTGGATCAGCTATAAATCCAGCTATAAACATGGGAGTTTTCGCAGGTTTCATAGCCGGTATAACCGCAGGACTTTTATATAACAAATTTAAAGATATCCAATTACCACAATTCCTTGGATTCTTTGGTGGTAAGAGATTTGTACCTATAGTTACCTCTTTCTTGATGATTGTGCTAGGGGTAGTGGCAGGATATGTATGGCCATCTATACAAAACGGTTTAGATGCATTTGGTAACACAGTTGCTAATGCTGGCCCAGTAGGAACTTTCGGATTTGGACTATTAAACAGATTATTAATTCCATTTGGATTACATCACGTTATGAACTCAATATTCTGGTTTGCATTTGGTACATTTACAAATGCAGCAGGCGAAGTAGTTAGAGGAGATTTAACTAGATACTTTGCAGGGGATCCAAACTCAGGTGCATTCATGACTGGATTCTTCCCAATAATGATGTTTGCATTACCAGCTGCTTGTTTAGCTATGATTACTGCAGCTAAAAAAGAAAAGAAAAAAGAAGTTACAGGTATGCTTTTAGGTATAGCATTAACTTCCTTCTTAACTGGTATCACAGAACCAATCGAATTCTTATTTATGTTCCTAGCACCTCCTCTATATGCTATCCATGCAGTATTAACTGGAGTAGCAGGAGCTGTAACTTATGCATTAAACATGAAATTAGGTTTTGGTTTCTCAGCAGGTTTCATAGATTATGCTTTAAACTTCAGTAAACCAAATACTCATAACCCTATAGGTATTGCTTTAGTAGGTGTTGTATTTGCTGTTATTTACTACTTCATTTTCTTATTCTATATTAAGAAGTTTGACGTTAAGACTCCAGGTAGAGAAGATGATGATGAAGCTGTTACTGATACAAAGAGTAGTGCTTCAAAGTCTAGCAAATTATCTGATAAAGCAGAAGTTATATTAGCTGCAATAGGTGGAAAGAACAATGTAGAATCTATCGATGCTTGTGTAACTAGAATAAGATTAACTTTAAATGATACATCAAAATTAGATGAAAAGGCTTTAAAACAAGCAGGTGCATCAGGTATATCAAGACTTGGTGAAAACAATGTTCAGGTTGTTGTTGGAACATTAGCAGATCCACTTGTTTCACAAATAAAGAAATTAATGAATAAATAATTTTTATTAAATGAATAACTATTGACTCAATTAATTAAGAAACTATTTAATTAATTAAATGACTAATTAAGTATGTGAATAAATAATTAATTAAGAAAATAATAGAGTATGACATTAAAGTTTTGACTTAAATTTCAAGAAAATATAGCCATATCACCGAGTTTCAATTTGGTGATATGGCTTATTTAAATATCAAGAATACAACTTTGAAAAATGAAGATATTGAAGTACCAATTCGGATTTAAATTTATATTTTTAAATTCTTTTACAAAAAGCCGTGAGAGTTTTTAAGATAGATTGCGGTTCGAATTTGTACATCTGTACATATTAAACGACAGGAAAGAAATAAAATTTATTTTTCTGTAAGAATTTTTTCACTAATGTTCAAATAATGTAGATGTGCGAAAAACTGACTGAAGAAGGTCACTTCAATCAGTTTTTACAACATATAAGAATTTGTTAAATAAATGTTGGTACTGATTAAAAACATTAACATGTGGCAAGCATTAAGAGGATAGCTCAATTATTAAATTTTCTTAGAGAGGTGTTCCTTTTGCTACAGCATGACGTTGAATTAAAAAAGTTTGATCTGCATACTAACAAGGTTCTAAAAAGAGATTTTTATAAAGATAGAGTTGTAGAAGTTTGCCCAATTTGTGAATCAAATTGGTATATTAAATATGGTTTTTATAATGGAATTCAAAGATACAAATGCAAAGTGTGTCAAAAAACCTTTTCCCGTACAACTAATTCATTGTGGAGTTATTCAAAAAAGAATGCTAGAACTTGGATGGAATTTACTGAATTAATGACAGAAAATAAGACTTTAAAATTTTGCGCTGAAAAGCTAAATATAAGTATTGGGACAGCTTTTTATTGGAGACATAAAATACTTCAAGCGTTAAGTCTAGATTCCATTCCAGATACTCTATCGGGAGTTGTACATGTAGGAAAAGTTATTATAAAAGAAAGCTTTAAAGGATGTAGAAATGCAGAAATAATTGCTTCATCAACTCCAAGAGAGGACATTTGGGTTATTGGTGCAAAAGGACAAGAAGACTCTATGTTTATAAAACCGATATTTAAATATCAGTGGGATCGAAGAGCTTTCAATGAGAAAGTTTACTGCAAAATAGAAAAGAAATCATACATTGCACCATATGGAGACAGATATATAAATTCAGTTGCATTAAGACATAATAGAAATAAATCAATTAAGGTAGAAACCGAGTATAGAATAAAATATCTTTGGCCAAATTTGAAAAAGTGGCTATCAATCTTCCATGGGGTGGCATCAAAATATCTGAAAAGATACCTTAGTTTCTTTATAATCATGAACTTGGATAAGGTGCTTGATTACATGGATTTGATATATGATAGATTATTTGAAGGAAATAGATTTATAAAAACTGATGAAATAAGAATCATAAATTCACTTTTTTAAAGAAGCTATAGCTTAATATGATTTCGAATAATCCATGAGAGGTATATCGCCAACTCGGATGTTTATTTGATTATAATTTAACATTATTAAAGATAAACTCTTGCTGGTGATGAGAATTAGTAAAGTTGTAAGAGACTTACAGCATTATAAAACATTAATAATACTGTAGAGCGGCTACTGTGACTTTAAAAAAATTAAAAAGAATGGAGAGTAGTATGACTCTGAAGAAATTAACAAGACTGCAGAGCAGCCACTAGTACTCCGAAGAAATTGATAAGCTTTTAAAACAGTTAAGATCACTATGAAGTGATTAAAAAGAGATATAATTTTATTCGAAAGCTGTATCTAAAACTCTATTGGGGTGTGATAGGTTCGGGGAAGATTATTTAAAACACAAATTAAGGTACAAGGTTGTCCACTTATCTATGAATTTTTAACAACATTTAATTGATAAATAATTGTATAAAGAAAAAATAGATTGTAGGCATAGAGATATGGAAGATAATGGTGTGTTTGTTCTGCTAAAATACACGGATATAACTACCATCCTATTTGATCTAGTAAATATTTTAATAAGAAAAACAGATATAACATGGTGATTTTGTAATATATGTTCATATATTATTGAAAACTTCCTTGTAAATTGCTATAATTAGCTTGTTTTGAGTTAAATATATATGTATGGACATAATGCAATTTAAATAGAGGTCTTTGCTATTTTAGCGTAGACCTTTTTTGGAGAGTGAACCAATGTAATAATTATTTATGGTATAATATAATTTTACGCAACGTTTAAGATTATTATTGAATTTAAGAAATGGTTTATGTTGTTCATTAATAAAGGAGGATTAGCTGTGGCAGATTTTGTTGAAGAAATAGAGAAAAGACGTACCTTCGCTATAATTTCTCACCCAGATGCAGGTAAAACTACACTTACAGAAAAGCTTCTATTATATGGAGGTGCTATAAGACTTGCAGGATCAGTAAAGGCTAGAAAGGCATCTAAGCATGCTGTTTCTGACTGGATGGAAATAGAAAAACAAAGAGGTATATCAGTTACGTCATCGGTTATGCAGTTTAACTATGATGGATATTGTATTAATATATTAGATACACCTGGACATCAAGACTTCTCAGAAGATACTTATAGAACCCTTATGGCAGCAGACAGTGCAGTAATGGTAATTGATGCAGCGAAGGGAGTAGAAGATCAAACAAGAAAGCTTTTCCATGTTTGTTCTTTAAGAGGAATTCCTATATTTACGTTTATAAATAAGATGGATAGAGAAGCACAAGATCCATTTACATTATTAGAAGATATAGAAAGAGAACTTGGAATAAAATCATATCCTATGAATTGGCCTATAGGTTCGGGAAAAGATTTTAGAGGAGTATACGAAAGAAATAAGAATTCTATAGAGGTGTTTAACGGTGGAAACCATGGACAGACAGCAGTAAATGCAGTTGAAGGTGATGTTTCTGATCCTGTATTTAAAGATCTTCTAGGTGAAGGGTTACATAATAAGCTAATGGAAGATGTTGAGCTTCTTGATATTGCAGGAGACGATTTTGACATAGAAAAAGTAAGAAGTGGAGAGTTATCACCAGTATTCTTCGGATCAGCTCTTACAAACTTTGGTGTGGAGCCATTCCTAAGAGACTTCTTAAAGCTTACTTCTTCACCACTTCCAAGAAAATCAAACCAAGGTGAAGTAGATCCTTTCAAAGAGGAGTTTTCAGCCTTTGTATTTAAGATTCAAGCAAACATGAATAAAGCTCATAGAGATAGAATAGCCTTTATGAGAATATGTTCAGGAAAGTTTGAAAAGGGAATGGAAGTTAATCATGTTCAAGGTGGTAAAAAGTTAAAGCTTGCACAACCTCAACAATTCTTGGCTCAAGATAGAGAAATTGTTGAAGAAGCATATGCTGGAGATATAATAGGTGTATTTGATCCAGGTATATTCGCTATTGGAGATACTTTATGTGCCAATAGTTCAAAGTTTAAGTTTGAAGGTATACCAACCTTTGCTCCAGAGCATTTTGCAAGAGTAAGACCAGTTGACACAATGAAGAGAAAACAATTTGTCAAAGGTGTAACTCAGATAGCTCAAGAAGGGGCTATCCAAGTATTTAAGGAATACTATGTTGGTATGGAAGAAATTATAGTTGGAGTTGTAGGTGTACTTCAATTTGAAGTTCTTGAATACAGATTAAAAAATGAATACAACGTTGATATTAAGATGGATAGATCTTCTTATAGATATGTAAGATGGATTGAAAATGAAGATATAGATGTTGATAAGTTAAACTTAACTTCAGATACAAAAAAAGTTAAGGACTTTAGGGATAGAAATCTTCTTATATTCCAAAATGACTGGGGTATAAGCTGGGCTCTTGATCATAATAAAGGTCTCGTACTTTCTGATATTGGTAAGACAGAAGAATAATTTTTAAAAATTATTTTATAAAAAGTAAATTTAACACTAATAGTATTTTAAATTAATGCTATTAGTGTTTTTTATTCTTTAGGAAATTATATCTCAATTATATTTGTGGGCAATTATGTAAATAAACTTAAGCATAGTATAAAATTAAAGAATAAAAAAAGACAAAATAGGCGAGAACGCTTTTAATATATTTAATTAGTTATTGATTTTTAAGAAAAAATCAATAGTAAATAATAATAATATGTGATATAATGTCGAATCAAGATTATAAATATTTCATATATATACATATATTGAGAGGTAATGAGAATGAATGTAAAGGAACTTCTTTCTTTTATAGCTTTTATATTTTATATTTATATAGGTGTATATTCTTTTTTTAATATAAAGAAGAATATTGAGAGCCTTTTATTCTTAATTATTTGCGTTAGCTTAGCCTTTTGGTCTTTTGGGTATGTTTATGCTTATGGAAATGTGGTGAATTCGGACTTTTGGACTAGATTCTCCGCAATAGGCTGGATATTTTTCAGCGCATCAACTTTACATTTGATCCTACGTTTTATAGATAATAAGATATTTAATAAAGTATCAACACAGTTTTTATTATATGTGCCAGCAATTATAATTTTTTATATGAGAGTTATAATATGGGGAGAGATACAGGTATCTCAAAGGTTACAGAGATTTTATAGTTTATATGATATTGTTTATAATAATGGATATTTGACTATAGCCTTGATTCTTGTAGCACTTTGGAGCTTAAAGCAGACAAGCATCAGAGAAAGAAGCCAAGGTAGGCTTATATTAATAACTGGAGCAATTTCTTTTCTTTTAAACATTATTGGAGTAATATCTGTAAATACAATTCATTTGAAGTTATTTCCAGCGATAGGACAAGTATATGCAATTCCTATGATATTAGGAATATATTACTCAATTCTTAAATTTCATTTTTTGAAAATTTCTCCAAATATAATTCTAGATGAAGTGTTAGAGGAAATGATGGATGTATTTTTTCTTTTATCCCCAGAGGGAAAAGTAACAAAGATAAATCATAGAACTGCTGACATAGTGGGAATACCAAAAGGCAAGATAGTAAATAAGCATATTGCTAATTTTTTTAAGGAAAGAGATGTTATATTAAATTTAGTGGATATAAGAAATACTGCAGAAAGAATGATTGAAGAAGTAAACCTAATTGATAGAAATTTGGAATTAAAACCTATGCAAATCTCTGTTTCTAGAATTTCTGATAATTTAACTAAGGAACTTATTGGAATTGTTATAATAGGTCATGATATTACTGTAAAAAAACAGCTAGAAAAACAAGTTATAAAGCATGAGGAAATGCAACTAAGACTGACACAGCTGGCTTACCATGATTCTTTAACAGGTTTAGCTAATCGTAAACATTTTGTTGAGAGGTTTGAGGAAGCAATTTCAAAACACAATATATCTATAGAAAAGCTTGGAGTAATTTTTGCAGATTTGAATGATTTCAAAACAGTTAACGACACTTATGGACATGAGATTGGAGATTATTTGCTTTGCCAAGTAGGCGACAGGTTAAAAAAGGCATTAAGTGAAAAGTCATTAATAGCTAGATTAGGTGGAGATGAATTTGCAATCTTAGTGTATGATATTTTAAGTTTTGAAGATTTGAATAAAGTGATGAACAGCATATCACAGGTATTTATTGAACCTGTAATTAGAGATAATATTAGCTTAAGGATTTCGGCTAGTTTAGGAGCTAGTATTTTCCCTGAAGAAGGTAGTACAGTGGATGAGCTAATAAGTAGGGCAGACAAAGAAATGTATAAGATGAAGAATCAAAAAAAGCTTGCACTTAAATAAAGTGCAAGCTTTTAATTTATTCCAAATTAATCATTTCTATGATTTTTTCTGATCTTTCTTTTGTATTACCTTCAATAACTTTATAATTAACATTTTCTGAATCTAAAAAGTGCTTTATAGCATAATCAATGCCTTCGGCGGCAGTTTCATCTTGCCATCTTACGCCATCTTTAGTATATCCAAATTCTCTTGGCACAAAGAAGATATGGTCATAATTGTCCAAATCTCTAAGAGCAAGAGCGTAAAGGTCCTTTAAGATTTCCTTATCTTTTGAAGTTCTTTTTTTATCACCTAACATAAAACGCCCATATATGTATGGTACAAAAGTAGCATAATCAGTTACAGCATAATCAAAACTACTTAATGAATCTTCTATGTTTTTTTGTCCTAAATAAATACCATATTGTTCAGCGATAGATTCTATCATGCCTTTTTCTCTAAGGTATTCAGTACTGTATTCACTTGCAGCACCTACATTTAAACCTTTAATTTTCAAATCTACGTACAGTTGTTGTATTAATGTGGTTTTTCCACACCTAGGACCACCTAGAATTGCAATTCTAATTGGCATCATTAAACCCCCGAATAAATAATTTCCAACTCAAATCTGGAATCTATAATTTTGTGAAAACAAGGTTATTATAGCAGTTTTGGACATGATTTTCAATTATGTAGATGTTCTAGATCCTTGATTTAAAAATATGTCAGCAATAATTTCAGAACCGAGATGAGTTTTGAAAACAAATTTCAGATTAATGTTTTTAATCTTTATATGAATTCAATGTTTTTATTAAGGTTTATACCTCATTAGTATTAATAAAACATCTTAGAATAAAAGAAGATATTATACATCATTCTAATGAACTTACAAGGAACTAAATTGATTTAGTACAAATAAATATCCTTACTTTAAATAACACTAATGAAATTAATTAAACTTCATGGTATAAATCGATTATTTAATATAACAAAGTTCATCATTATTTTATAAGGAAGTGATAAATCTTGTTATTAAATGCATTAATAACTGTTATGAATATATATTCAAAAAGTATATGGACAGGCTTATAATTATTTGTATGAAATTGCCAATTAGCTAATTAAAGAGAATTCATTATTAAAACTATATTAAATATTTATTTTAGAGTAAGTATAGCAATGTATGAAATAAGGCAATAATTATTATATGTAAAAAATTACATAAAAGTGTGAATAAGTTAAAAAAACAATAATATAATTTATTAAAATCATAAGAAGTATATGATGAAGTAATATCTATAGGAGGGGTAATATGAAAAAAGTAAAGATGCCTAGACAATATAAATTTGCTGTTATTCTATATTCTGTAATAAGTATGGGGGCTGGAATTGCATTAACGATTTTAACTAGATACAACAGTAGCTTTAACAATGATACTTTTACAAAGCAAAAGTTTGAAGTAAGTATAGCCATAATAGTGATAGGATTTTTGCTGCTGCTATATGGTATATTTTTCATTAAGGGATATAAGAAGCCAAAGAAAGTAAAGGTTTTTGCAGATTAAATTATTAGAAAACTCAATATATTATAATATACAAAAAAACGAGTGAAATCGTTTCAAAATAAAGGTGTTCTGGTATAGAAGTATATTTCCATTTAAAAGTAATCTGTACATAAGTGCTATAATGAACTCGTAATAATTTTACGGGAGTTGAGTATATATGTACAAACTAATTGCAATAGATATGGATGGTACTTTACTAAAAGAAGATAAGACGGTTTCTGATATAACTAAAAGAGCGATAGCAAGAGCTAAAAAAAGAGGCGTAAAAGTTGTACTTGCTTCTGGAAGACCTATTGAAGGTATAACTAGATATTTAGAAGCTTTAAATTTAATTGATGAAGATGATTATGTATTAAGCTTTAATGGAGCATTAATTCAAAATACAAAAACTAAGGAAGTAATTTCAAAGAATATATTAAAAGGTACAGATATAGCATACCTTTATGGACTAAGCAAGGAATTAGGAGTAAACATACATGCTTTTGATAAGACAGGATGTATAACTCCTAAGATGAGTAAATACACAGAAGTTGAAGGAACTATAAATGGTATTGATGTATCAGAAGTTGACTTTGATAAGGTAGATAGTGATGCAGATATATCAAAGATAATGATGATTGATGAGCCAGAAATACTACAAGCAGCTATAGAAAAGTTACCAAAAGAAGTTTATGACAAGTACACAGTTGTTAGAAGTGCTCCTTACTTCTTAGAATTTTTAAACAAGAAGAGTAATAAGGGTGAAGGTGTTAAAGCCCTTGCAGACTACCTAGGTATTAAGCAAGAAGAAGTTATTTGTGTAGGGGATGCAGGTAATGACTTACATATGATAGAATTTGCAGGACTTGGTGTTGCCATGGGCAATGCTTTCGATGAAGTAAAGCAAATCGCTAACTATGTAACATCAACTAATGAAGATGATGGGGTTGCTGAAGTTATAGAAAAGTTTATATTAGCTTGCTAAAGCTAAAGATATACCGATTCCATCATTGGACTCAAAATAGAAATTTCGATGAAGCGACAAAGCTTTATTTGATAAAATTAAATATGAATTAGTTTAATAGAAAAGAATTGATCAATTTGTTTTACAGTTGATCAGTTCTTTTTTTACTATATTAAGAATCAAAAAAATCATGTTAGCTGAACCGAAGTGCTTCAATGGTTTTAGAAGTTTTATGGCTATATAGTAAAAAACAGAACTTATTTACAGAAAAGTTTCCCTATAAAATATAACAATTCCTATACAGCTTGAAATATCCTTTTACATTATTATTGATATTAGATATCATATATATAATAAGAAATAATAACAGAAATTATAATAAGTTTTTGCATATGGAAGGAGAATATTTTGCTATTAAAAAAATTAAAAATAGGACAAAAATTGTTTTTAGGGTTTGGAATTGTGACCATGATCATGATTATGGTAATAGCATATTCATATATAAATTTTCGAAAAGAATCAGAAGCTGTGGATTGGAGTGTTCATAGTTATAAGGTGATTAGTGAATCTGATGCTATACTTACGAGTTTGATTAATATGGAGACCGGTGCAAGAGGTTATGTAATAACTGGTGATAAAACTTTTTTAGAACCCTTTTATAAAGGGAAAGTTGATTATCAAGATCACTATACGAAAATGCAAGAACTGTCTAAAGATAGTCCAGATCAACTTATAAGACTTGCTATGGTGGATAAATACTATAAGGAATGGTCTGAATGGGAAGATAAAGATATAATAGCTGTCAGAGAAAACGTTTCTTCTGGAACATCTCAAATATCTGATTTAATCAAAACTATTCAATCAGGATTCGGCAAACAAAAGATGGACAGTATACGAGGAGTTCTAAATGATATTAATCAGAAAGAATATAAGACCTTAGGGGAGAGAGATAATGCTTTAAAGATAATGGAGAGGCAAACCCAATATATTATGACCTCAGGTGGTGGATTTGCAACAATACTCGCATTTATTATAGCGGCCTTAGTAATTAGAATGGTTGTTAATCCTGTGAGAATTGTTACTAATACTTTTAAGGAGATAGCTGAAGGTGATGTAGATCTAGAAGTTAGATTAAATATAGATTCAAAAGATGAATTAGGGGATATGTCTAAAAACTTTAATAAATTTATGACGAAGCTTAAAGAATTAATAGACGGAAATAAAAATGAAACTTGGTTAAAGGTAGGAAAAGCAGAACTAAATGAACATATTAGAGGAAAACAAGATATTGAAGAATTATCTAGAGATATTATTAAGCATATTTCAAAATATACTGAAGCTCAAATTGGGGCGCTTTATATTAGAAATGAAGATGAAGTGTTTAAGAGAATCGGAAGTTATTGTTATAGGGAAAATGAAAAAACAATAAGTGAATTTAAATCTGGAGAGGGAATTGTAGGACAGGTAGCTTTAGAGAAACAACCAATAATAATAAGAGATGTGCCAGAAGATTACATGAAAATAGTTTCTGGATTAGGGGAGGTATCGCCTAATAATATATTGGTAGTTCCTTGTATGTATGAGGGAAATGTTGAAGCAATAATAGAAATTGGTGTATTGGGTAAATTAAGTGATTTAAAATTGCAGTTTGTTAATCAAATAAGTTCAAATGTAGCGATGAGTATAAATTCATTAAAAGCACAGATTAAGATGAATGAATTATTAAACAAGACTTTAATACAATCCGAAGAGCTACAGGCACAACAGGAAGAGTTAAGACAAAATAATACTGAACTAAGCCTACAGACAAAAGCTTTAAAAGCATCAGAGGAAAGTTTGCAGGTTCAACAAGAAGAACTGAAAATGATAAATGAAGAATTAGAAGAGAAAACACAAATACTAGAGGAACAAAAGAAAAATATAATAACCAAGAATAAAAATTTAGAAAAAGCTAAACTAGATATTCAAGAAAAAGCTGATGAACTTGAATTAGCTAATAAATATAAATCAGAATTTCTGGCTAATATGTCTCATGAGCTTAGAACTCCATTGAATAGTATATTGGTTTTATCAAAACTACTTGGAGAGAAGAAGCTGAATGAGCCGGTCACAGAGAAGCAACTTGAATATGCGAAAACAATTAATTCATCAGGTAAGGATCTATTGAATATTATTAATGATATTTTGGATATATCAAAGGTTGAAGCGGGAAAGTTAGATATTTCTATTGAAAAAGTAGATATATATGATTTTGTAGATCAATTAAATAGATCATTCATGCCAATAGCTAATGAAAAACAAATTAAGTTTAACATACAATTAGGCAAGCATTTGCCTAAATTCATAAATACAGATGAACAAAGACTTAAGCAAATAGTGAATAATCTATTGTCAAATGCTTTCAAGTTTACTAGTGCAGGAGAAGTTGCTATAAATATAAGTTCTTCCAGTAAGTTAGAAGTCAGTGATACTCATCAAGAAAGCCAGTCTTTTAAACAGGAAAGATGCAAGTACATAAATATATCTATATCTGATACGGGTATAGGTATACCAAAAGATAAGCAAGATATAATTTTTGAAGCCTTTAAACAAGCAGACGGAAGTACCAGTAGAAAGTATGGAGGAACGGGACTGGGGCTATCTATATCTAGACAACTAGCGCAACTTCTTGGTGGAGCAATAACACTAGAAAGCGAAGTGGGACGAGGAAGTAACTTCAAACTAACTATGCCTGTGGATTATTATAATAGCTTGGAATCCGTAGATATTAGCGATGATAATATAAATACTGATATTTTAAGAAAAGCTTCATTGGAAGTGGTTGCAGAAACTGATTTTATAAATTTACCTAAAGAAGAGGCTATAGCAAACAATCAATATAAAGATATAATAGCATATGATGAAAAATCAATACTTATAATTGAAGACAATGAACAATTTGTAAGCGTTCTTTCGGAACTTATTATTGAAAAAGGTTATATGACAATAGTAGCATTAAATGGACAAGACGGAATAGAGAAAGCTATTAAGCATAGACCTCAAGCAATACTACTAGATATAGGACTTCCAGATATAAATGGATGGAAGGTTTTAGAGATGCTTCAACACAATATTGTCACTAAGAACATTCCAGTACACATAATATCCGGTAGAGAAGATATCATGCAGCGTAAGGATATGAACAACTTAATTGGTTATCTAAAAAAACCAGTGGATATGAATGAACTTAATACAGTGTTTATTAAGATTGAAAAAGAAAACTTAAAACAAGGTAGCAAGGTTCTTATTGCTAATGAAAGTGATGATGAAGCTGCTGCAATTGTTAACATCTTAGAGGAAAAAGGCTGTAAGTGTTATATTTCAAATAGTGGATCGGAAGTGGAAAGCCTTCTGGGGGCTCATAAATTTGATTGCTTGATTTTAGATCTGCAACTTAAAGATATGGGAGCTTTAGAGCTATTGACTAGGCTAAGATATGATAATTACATAACTATACCTATAATAATATACACCAATAAAAGAATTGCAAAAGAAGACGCAGAAAATCTTAACAAGTATGCAGATAGTATTATAATAAAAGGAAATTATTCTGTTGAACGATTGATTGATGAAGCTAGCTTGTTTATACATAGCTTAGATAATAAAAGCAATAGTAAAGATATTGAATTGAAAGATATAGATTACGATAAAGAGGATTGTCTAAAAGATAAAAAAGTTCTTATTGTAGATGATGATATGAGAAATGTATTTGCTCTTTCAAATATTTTAGAAAACAATGGTCTGAAAGTAATTGTTGGACGAAATGGTAATGAAGCTATGGAAAGGTTTGAGCAACATCCTGATACAGATTTAGTTTTAATGGATGTAATGATGCCAGAGATGGATGGATACGATGCTATGAGAGAGCTGAGAGAAAAAGAGAAAAATCGAAGAATACCTATAATAGCAATAACTGCAAAGGCAATGAAGGATGACAGACAAAAATGTATAGAAGCTGGTGCTGATGATTACTTAACCAAGCCTATTGATATGGATAAACTTATTTCACTTTTAAGGGTGTGGTTATATAAATGCTAAAAGATCTTGATATATATAAACAAGAAAATGAAGATATAGAAATTTCACTTTTACTTGAGGGAGTATATTTAAAATATGGATATGACTTTAGAAACTATTCTAGAGCACACGTTAAAAGAAGGATTCTTAAGAGGATGCTTGAAGAAAACATAGAAAGTATATCCTATATGCAATATAAAATCCTATATGACAAAAGCTTTTTTTATAGAATGCTAGGAGATCTTTCTATAAATGTTACTGAAATGTTTCGTGATCCTAGTTTCTATAATGAGTTTAGAGAGAAAGTTGTGCCTATTTTAAAAACATATCCCTTTGTTAAGATATGGCATGCTGGCTGTTCTACCGGAGAAGAAGTTTATTCCATGGCAATTTTATTGAAAGAGGAAGGCTTGTATGAGCAAACACAAATTTATGCCACAGATTTTAATAACGAAGTTTTAAAAAAAGCTAAAGAAGGCATATACTCTATCGATGATATTAAAAAGTATACTTACAACTATCAGAAGTCTGGAGGAAAAAATTCTTTTTCTGATTATTACATAGCAAAATATAATTCTGTGATAATGGATCAGGCACTTAAGAAAAAAATAACTTTTGCTGATCATAACCTAGTAACTGATGGAATCTTTGCTGAAGTGAATGTTGTAATATGCCGTAATGTTCTTATATATTTTAATGGACAACTACAGGATAAGGTACTGGATTTATTTTCAGATAGTTTATGTAATGGAGGATTTCTTTGTTTAGGCTCAAGAGAAAGTATTAAACACTCAAATAACATAGATAGGTTTAAGGAATTTGATTATTCGGAAAGAATTTATAGAAAGAAGTATGGAGAATGATTTATAAAATTTAATTAAAGCTGGAGAATTATTATGAAGTTTAGATGTGTGGTTATTGGGGCATCGGCTGGGGGAATTGAGGCTATAGCAACCATATTAAAAGTTATAAACAGAGATTTTCCTGTTCCTATAGTAATAGTACAGCATTTGAGCCCTGAATCCGATGGCTATTTAATTAAATATTTTGATAGTATATGCAGGCTTAAGGTGAAAGAAGCGGAGGAAAAAGAAAAAATTACTTCAGGATATGTATATATAGCTCCTCCAAATTATCACCTTTTGATTGAGAAAGATGAAACTTTATCATTGACAGTAGAAGATAAAGAAAACTATTCAAGACCTTCTATAGATGTACTTTTTGAAACTGCCAGTGACTGCTTTAAGCATAAGCTTATAGGAGTCATATTGACCGGTGCAAATGGTGATGGAAGTAAGGGGTTGAAAACAATAAAGCAGTACGGGGGAATGGCTATAATCGAAGATCCAAATACTGCCGCGGTAAGTCTGATGCCTCAGATTGCTTCAAAAACCTTGCAGGCAGATTATATAATTCCTTTGGGGAAAATTGTCGAAAAATTGATTGAATTAACGATTACAAATGGATATAATGAGTACTGATAAATAAAAATTTATTTTAAAAATCGTATATGTTTTAAAATTGTATATATTTTATTAGTTATAGATGCAGTTGATTATATTGGGGAGATGAAAATGAGTAACAAGGATAAGATGAATATATTAATAGTAGACGATAGATACGATAATTTACTGGTTTTAGAAAGTCTTTTAGAGCATATGGACTGCAATATTATTAAAGCAACCTCTGGAAATGAAGCTTTAAGTTTAATGTTTGATTATGATTTTGCACTAGTTCTCCTAGATGTTCAGATGCCAAATATGGATGGGTTTGAAACCGCAGAGCTTATGAGGGGGAACTCTAAGACTCGATACGTACCTATAATTTTTGTCACTGCAATAAGCAAAGAACCTAGTTGTATATTTGCAGGCTACGAAAAAGGTGCAGTGGACTATTTGTTTAAACCAATTGAACCGGTAATACTTCAAAGTAAGGTGAATGTGTTCTTAGAACTTTATAATCAAAAGAGACTTTATGAAGATCAAACAAAGCTTCTAGAGTTAAAGATAAAGGAGCTAACAAAGCTCCAGCAAGATAATCATAAGCTACAAAATTTATCTACCACTGATGGACTCACTGGTATACCAAATAGGAGAGCTTTTGATAATTACCTCAGTATGACCTTAAGGAACTGTGAACGTTCTAAAAAGCCAGCTTCATTAATAATGGCTGATATAGATTTTTTTAAGGCGTATAACGATAACTATGGTCATCTAAAGGGAGATGATTGCCTTATCCAAGTGGCAAATTCTATTATTTCATCAGTGAATAGACCACTTGATTTTGCTGCAAGATATGGTGGAGAAGAGTTTGCGGTGATCTTACCTGAAACAACAGCAGAGCAGGCTAAGGTAATAGCAGAGAACATAATAGAGGATCTAAAGGAATTGGAGCTTAAGCATGAATACTCATCAGTATCTCAATTTGTTACCCTAAGCTTAGGGGTTAGCGAAATAGTTCCTGATGAAGTCTATTCAATGGATAGCTTTATAGAAAATGCGGACAAGGCTTTATATAGAGCTAAGAAAAATGGTAGAAATCAAGTAGGTTGTTAAAATATAAAAATCAATAATTACATAAAAAACTAACAGCAAAGGCGCAGATATACTTTTTATCTATATCTACGCCTTATTATTGTAATTAAAAAGTACTTTGACTAAGCAGAGGATTATTGACCTTCAGGTACATAATCGTAAGGTGCCTTAGTATTTAAGAAGTAACCGCTTCTGACTTCTGCTGACCAGTTTTGAAGCATTTCTTTCCATTCAGTACTCTTAAAGAAATAATCTACACCTTGAGATGAATCCCAAACCATAGTACGGAAAGGAATTATACCTCCAGATTCATACACATCTTGTCCAGAAACTAAAGCTTCAGTTATAAAAAGTTGAGGTAAACCATATTGGAAGGCCATAGCTGGTTCGATAAATGAGAAGGTAGAGCCAGTCCAATATTCGGTTCCAAGATCTTTATCATAAACTGTAGCACCATTTGTTTCGATAACTCTTACTTTCTTTCTTGCAAGATTCAAAGTTACCATACCATAGCTAGAGTAAATCATTCTTCTTATACTTGTCATTGTTGTTTCTGGATATTGTTCAGTATTTGGAAGTGTCCTAGGAAACAGCAATTCTTTTTTTAATTCTTCCATAAGTCTTAATAAAAAGCTTATTTGAAGGTTGTTCATAGTATTGCTAGTAGGATGACTTAAAAATACAGGTATTTTATAAAATCTATTTGTCTTAGCAACGAAAGCTGGATCTGGAATGACTGTAGCTTTAGATTCTAATTGTTCTTCGGGAAGATCTAAAATGAATTTAGGGCTTGCCATATTATAAATCACCTCTATATATTATATGAAGAAATCTATATAGGTGAATTATTTGATAATAAAACATATTATTAAAATTCTTTCACTGGTTTATTGTTACCTTACCTAATTTCGAAATAGCATATCTTAGCTTAAGTATTAATTTCAACGTCACATTTATGACATATAAAGCATATATAATAAAGCATGTTGTGATTAGCACAATACAATTGTATACTGTTTATTAAAAGTGTTATTAAGAATATAAAAATAAGGGGTTTTAGGGAATATGAATGGTGGGTTTAACATAGCAGAATATATGAGTGGTGGAATAGAGAATATAATCAATAATATAATAAAAGCATCTTTAAAAAATCCAAGAGAAACGGCGTTCATGGTAAAATACATGCTGGCTAGTAAGGAAGCAAAGAAGAAAAGAGATGCATTTCAAGAGAATGGTCAAGATGTGCCTTCATTTTTAATCTCAAGTATAACTAGTACTTGTAACCTATTTTGTAAGGGGTGTTATGCTAGAGCAAATAAAGCTTGTGGAGAAGGCTTAGAATTAAATCAAATGTCAGCACAAAGATGGGGAGAAATTTTCGAGGAAGCAAAGGAGTTAGGAATTCCATTTATATTACTTGCTGGTGGAGAACCACTTATGAGAAGAGAAGTAGTTGAAAAAGCTGCTAAAGTAAAAGAAATAATGTTCCCTATATTTACAAATGGTACAATGCTTGATGAAGCTTATATAAGTCTCTTAGATAAGAATAGAAATCTAGTACCAATTCTAAGTATTGAAGGAGACAGAAATCAGACCGATGATAGACGTGGTCAAGGAACCTATGACACTCTAATGAAGGTAATGGATAGCTTAAAGAAAAAAGGTATATTATATGGTGCATCCGTTACCGTAACCACTGAAAATATAAATACAGTTACAAGTAAAGAGTTTTTTGATAAACTGTATGAAAAGGGCTGTAGAGCAATGGTTTTCGTGGAATATGTACCAGTTACAGAAGCTACTAAAAATATTGCTCCAACGGATAAAGAGCGTGATATTCTTGAAGCTAAGCAGGCAAAG
This sequence comes from Clostridium fungisolvens, assembly GCF_014193895.1. Taxonomy (NCBI): domain Bacteria; kingdom Bacillati; phylum Bacillota; class Clostridia; order Eubacteriales; family Clostridiaceae; genus Clostridium; species Clostridium fungisolvens. The sequence goes on from NZ_BLZR01000001.1 coordinate 285,531, forward strand.
CTTAGAGAAATGTACGAAGATGCTATCTTCTTATCTTTCCCTGGAGATGAAAAATATACAGGTGGATGCCTTGCTGCAGGTAGAGGATTCTTTCATATAAATACAAATGGCGGAGCAGAACCATGTCCATTTTCTCCTTTTTCAGATATGAATTTAAAAAATTGTACTTTGCTAGAGGCACTTAAATCTCCACTATTTCAAAAGCTTAAGGAATATGAAATACTTTCAGGAGAGCATAGTGGGGGATGTGTATTATTCGAAAAAGAAGATGAAGTTAAGAAGTTATTATAGATAAACTACTTCGTATTAGAATTTATCCCAATAAAGATTTTTAGAACCATGGAAATCTTTATTGGGAGTCCAATCAATTCGGTGGAATAGATAATTGAATAATTTAGACTTTTATATAAAGATATGTTATAAAGGTTTCCTGTGTTGAAACATAATTTATACATACTTGAAAAATCTCGGCCTCTGGAGATTTCCGGGCATGTATAAATTAATAGTTGAGCTAAGAACCCTATAGATGGGGAACTCTATAATTAAAAATAAATTTAGGCTTAGAGTTGTCCATTTCTGTATATAAAACTGTTGATAAAATATACAAATAACAATAGGAACTGTGGATAATATTATGGAGGAAGCATATGTTTCGCATACTGGTGGTAGAAGATAATAAAAACATAAGAAAGCTAATGGCTGTAAAGCTTGAACAAGCTGGATATGAGGCTTACCAGGCTGAAGATGGTGAAAAAGCACTGGAGATAATGGACAGTGTTCATATAGATCTTATTATAAGTGATATCATGATGCCAAGACTTGATGGATACGAACTTACCAAGACCTTGAGAGAGGCTGATTATAATATACCTATACTTATGGTGACCGCCAAGGATAGTTTTGAAGATAAGGAAAAAGGATTCCTTGTAGGAACTGATGATTATATGGTAAAACCTATAGATATGAATGAGATGCTTTTAAGGGTTTCAGCACTTTTAAGAAGAGCTAAGATATCCACTGAGAGAAAGATAATACTTGGAGATATAAGTCTAAACTATGATAGCCTAACAGTAACTACAACAGAGGAGACTATAGAACTTCCTAAAAAAGAATTCTATTTATTGTTCAAGCTTTTAAGTTATCCTAATAAGATATTTACTAGGCAGCAGCTTATGGACGAGATATGGGGGATGGATATAGACATAGATGAACGTACTGTGGATAGCCATATTAAGAAGCTACGTAAAAAGTTTGATTATCTAGAGGAATTCAGAATCATCACCATACGTGGATTGGGGTATAAGGTGGAAAAGTATATATGAAGAAGATATCCAAATCAATAAGAACTAAATTTACCTTGATTTTTATAGGCATACTAAGTTTTTCATGTGCGTCATCTCTAATTATTTCCTTAGCAATAAGCCGTATTTTAAAATTGCTTGATATTAATTTTTATAGCCATGGACAGAATATAACTCAAAATGTTATTTTAATAATTACTTTACATATATGCGTATTAATTGGCTCTATTACTGTGTTCTTTGTGACAAAACGCATAGTTAAGCCAATAAAACAGTTTAGTGATAGTACTAAGGAGATTGGAAAAGGTAATTTTGATATACAAATAGATTATAAAAGCCATGATGAGATAGGTGTTCTGGCAGATAATTTTAATAAGATGGTACAAGAACTTAAAAGTATGGAGTACTTAAGGAAAGATTTTATGAGTAGTGTATCTCATGAATTTAAGACGCCAATAGCCTCAATTCAAGGTTTTGTAGAAATATTAAAGGATAAGAACTTACCAAAGGAAAGCTTTGATGAATACACTGACATTATTATAGAAGAAACAAAAAGACTTAATAATTTATGTTCTAATATGCTTAGACTTTCACGACTGGACAATCAAATAATTCAAAATGAAGCAAAAGTATTTTCTCTAGATGAACAGATAAGAAAAACTCTTCTTTTATTAGAGGAGCAATGGAGTAAGAAGAATCTAGATCTAAACCTTAACTTAGAAAAGGTTACCTATAGTGGAGATGAGGAGCTTATGCAGCAGGTATGGGTGAATCTAATTGGGAATGCTATAAAGTTTTCAAATGATCAAGGATGCATAGATATATCACTCAAAAAAGATAAGCAGAACATAATAATTACAATAAAGGATAATGGAATAGGTATATCTGAAGAATCTAAGAGTAGAATATATGAAAAGTTCTATCAAGGAGATGCTTCAAGAGCATCAGAAGGAAATGGTCTGGGGCTTGCAATTGTAAAACGTATTATAGAGATATGTAATGGTGATATAACCTTTGAAAGCAAGGCTGGTGACGGCACTGTTTTTAAGGTTACTTTATAAAAAAAACAAAACTTGTTCGCCTGCCAGATTTACTCATATGTATTCGGAAAGTCAGAAGTGTAAAAAATCGCTAAAAAGATAGCTTTGGCGATTTTTTTATTTGCTATAATATGTAATAATTAAATTAATATATTATTTATATTTAATGTGGGAATAATATTACTTAGGAGTTGATATGATGTTTAACAACATAGATGATAAGAAAAAGCTGTTAGATAGTAAAAGACCTTTAAATATATCAGAGTTAAATAACTTAAAAAAGTATTTTGATGTTGAGTTAACATATAATTCTAATGCAATAGAAGGTAATACGTTAACTATAACAGAAACAAAGGTAATCCTTGAAGATGGTCTTACTATAGGTAAAGGAAAAAGCTTAAGGGAGCACCTTGAAGTTATCAATCATAAAGAAGCCATAGACTATATTGAAGATATAGTGAGTAAAAATATAGATATTTCAGAAAGAGTTATAAAAGACTTACATTATATAATACTAAAAAGTATAGATAATAAAAATGCAGGTGAATATAGACAAAGTAATGTATTAATAAGCGGTAGTAAACATAGACCAGTTGAGCATTTTTTAGTTAAAGAAAAAATGAGTGAATTATTGGATTGGTATAATAACAATAAGATTGTACTTCATCCGATTGAGCTTGCTGCAGAATTTCACTTTAGATATGTTTATATCCATCCGTTTATAGATGGTAATGGAAGAACTGCAAGACTTTTAATGAATTTAATATTAATGAGAAATGGTTATCCAATAAGTATTATAAAGACTGAAAATAGAGATGAATACATGAAGTCACTAGAAATTGCTAGTACAGAAGGAAACTTGAATGATTTTATAGATATAGTTAAAAATGCAGTAGATAAAAGTTTAGAGCTTTATTTGTATATTTTAAACTAATAGTATGCTGAAATTAATTGATTATTCATCCGAAAAAATCATTTAATTCTAATAGCTCGCCTATATAGCATCTACTGTATGTATAATCCATTAATTTCAATAACTTTATTAAACGTAACTTTAATGAAAGCTGATGATAATAAAGTGATATTAAGATAAAAGATAAGCTTCATGGATTTAAAAAATAGATAAATTGATGGCCAAAATTAAATGAGAGGAGAGATGATTATATGAAAGTAAGGTTTGGTATTATAGGGCTTGGAAATATAGCTGCAAGGTTTGCAAAGGTTTTAAATATGGCTCAAGGGGTAGAGCTAAATTCAGTTGCAGCTTTAGATATGGGACGAGCTGAGAGATTTAAAGAAAGTTTTGGTGCAAAGAAAGCTTATGATAAATATATTGATTTGATAAAAGATGGAGAGGTAGATGTAATTTATATAGCACAAACTCATAATTTTCATTTTGATATGGTGAAGCTTTGTTTGAATAACAATAAGCCTGTAATATGTGAAAAACCACTGGTTACAAATAAAAAAGATGCAGAAGAATTAGTTAAGCTTGCGAGGGAGAACAATGTGCTTTTAATGGAAGCGATGTGGTCAAGGTGTATTCCTACTACTCAAAAGGTTAAGCAGTGGGTGAAAGAAGGTAAGATTGGAGAAGTTAAGCTAATAAATGCTTCTTTTGCTTTTAACTTTCCTTTTGATCCAGAACACAGATTGTATAATCCTAAGTTAGCAGGTGGAAGTCTATATGATGTAGGGGTGTACCCTATAGAGTTTGCAACAGGTATATTAGAGGAGAAACCTACTGTTGTAAACAGTGTAGGTACCATCAGTAAGTCTGGTGTTGATGATTTCGTAGTGATGAACATGAAGTTTAATAGTGGTGCCTTAGCTTCCTTAAGCTGTGGCTTTACTGCTGATACTAATAGAGATGCACATATATATGGTTCGGATGGACAGATAGTAGTTTATGATTTTCTAGGACCAAGAAGATGTGAATTGTATGATAGACAAAATAATTTAATAGAAGTTTTTGAGGAAAGCTTTGAAGATGGCTTTATATATCAGATTAATCATTTTGTTGAGTTATATATGAATAATAAAATAGAGAGTGATATAATACCACTTCAAGATACTATTGACTGCGCAGAAATTTTTGATACAGTTCTATCTCAATGTGGAGTTAAGTAAGTTCGTCACAGAGATGTATTGAAATTAAGGGGACACTACAGTCAATACCTTATTAATCAATAGTTTTTCAGCGTAATACAAAAACAAAAAGTACTCATACAGTTAGAAATAAATTGTGTGAGTATTTTTTTATTCCTATATGAAAAAAGTGATAAGTTTATAAAAGGTTAAAAACTAAACCAGGAGGCAATGGGATAAGATATTAATAAATAAAGCGATAAATGTATATAATTCATATATATAGAAGATGTATCATAAGTAACATTACTTAAAGGATTGTATATTATTGAAGCTTGTGTTGAAATTTAACCTAGAGAAAGAAAATTAAGCAATGTACAGTGAGTGCATGAGATATATAAGAAAGGATGGATGTATTATGAAACGAGTAACAAAAGTTGCCTGGTCAACAATAATAATAGTTATAATTGTGCTTATAGGGGTAGGGTTATTCCTTATAAAGCCTGAAAAGGAAGTACAATATTTTGATGCAAGTAAGATAAACTCAGCGGATACTACTTTATTTACAAACAAGGATATCGACCTTAAGACCTTCACTTTAAATGTAAACATTGATGAAAACAAATTAAACACCCTCATCGCAACAAACAGTGATGTTCAAGATTTTAAAGCAGAGATAGCAGATGGGAAAATTATATTTTATAAGAAAGTGCAACTTATAGGGATGCTTAATACTCAATATAAAATGGTGTTTAGTTTAAGAACAGAAAATAACAATATAGCTATGCTGCTTGAAAATGCTTATATAGGGAAAATTAAAATAGCAAATGCCACTGTAATGCAAGAACTGAAGAAAAATGAAAATCAATCCATGTCAGTGGATGAAGCTCAGAATAAGATAACGGTAAAACTTCAAAATGTTAAAGTTTCAGATGCAAAGATTGAAGGCAATATAATAAAGATAAAAGTGGATTTTAGCAAATATCTAAAAAATGGATTAGGATTTATAAAAGATTTGTTTAATAAATAGCAAACTTTCAAATTATTAACATTATTTTGCGTTTTCTAGTGATTTTTTGTTAAAAAGTATTATAATTATAGATATATGAGGTTTCAACTTTAACTTTTAGTTTATATGTGTTGGAAAATTCGGGTGTATTATTTTCGAGCAAGTATAAAATAAGTTTCAGTAGAGAAACCATTTTGTGATTTAAGCAATAAAAGGGGCAGGGGTGATTGGTTTGAATTTTTATAGTCCTAGTGAAAAAATAAGACTAATGAGAAAAAGGTTTAGAATTAACCAAGCTGAGATTGAAGGAGTCAATATGACAAGAGCCTTCATAAGCATGATGGAAAGCGGAAAAAGAAATGTAAGCAAAGCAAGTTCCAAGGCTTTAGCTGAAAAGTTTAATGAAATAGGAAGAAGAATTTCTGTCAATCTAGACTTAGATGATGAATACTTTTCAAGGCAACCAGATGAGGATGCGAGGTTTTATTGTGAAGAAGAGTTACATAAAGACAATGATCATAAAAAACTTGAAGAGCTTGCAAACATAGCTAAGCAATTCAAGTTAGATGATTTATTGGCTAGAATATATAAAATAGACGGTGATAAGTATTTTGCAGAGAAAGAATATACTAAAGCATTTATGAGTTTAAGCAATGCTCTTGGTAAATATAAAGAACTTAAAGATGATAAGGATCAGGTCGTTATTTACAATAGTATGGGAACTTGTAAAACTAGAATGAATGAGTATGAGGAAGCAATATTTTATTACAAACAAGCCATAAGCTATGCTTTACAAGAAAATGATGATACAACTTTTTTAAAGGCCATGAATAATTTATCATTATCTTACTATCACACTAAGCAATATGATAAGTGCATAAATACCATAGATGAAAATATACTCAATAGTAATAAAGGTAGTGAAATAAACAGAGGAATTATCATACAAGCAATGGTTACTAAAGCGGTTAGCCTATATGATTTAGGAAGAAAAGAAGAGGCGGTTAAAGAGTATTTTAGTATAATTGAAGAAATCAAAGATGAAGATGAAGAGCTGTTATCTGTTTTGTATAATAATATAAGTAAATATTATCTTGAAACTAACGATTTTCAGCAAGGATTGAAATATGTTACTGAAGCACAAAGGCTTAAAAGCAAGGTAAGTAAGCATACACTACCTAATACAATAAACACTAAGGGACAAGTGTTTTTTAAACAGGGATTTTATGATGAAAGCATAATGCTGTTTGAATTGGCTATAGACATTGCTGAGGAATATAAAAAGTTTGATATGCTTTTAGAAAATTATAAAGATTTAGTGAAGGTTTATGAATCAACAAATGATCTGGATAAAGTAAAGATTGCTATGGAAAGCTTTCTAAACACTTTAGAGCAATATGATATTGAGATGGGTAAGAGTTATGCTCTATATAAATTAGCAGAAGTATCTGCAAAACAAGGAGATAGTATCAAATCTATTGAATTTTTAAATAAGTTGGAACCATTCCTTGGAAAATAAATCAAAAAATATCAATTAAATAATGTAATGTAAACCATAATATGGTATAATGGTTACATAGATATTTAAGGGGTGATTGGGAATGAGAAATAAAATTGCAAAGGTTGTTTTAAGTGTATTATTGGTAGCAGTAGTTGCTGTTCCTGTTTTAGGGAATGCTTCTCCAAAATTACATGGAGGCATCGTTACTACACAAGGTGGAGAAGTTCCAGAAACAACATATTAGGCTCAATTGATCAAAAAGCTAGGAGGAGTTTTTATGCTCTTTCTAGCTTTTTCTTTTTGTATGTGATAATTTTAGTACCAGTATTTACTTAAATCACTACTTGGAATTATTAATATCTTAGGATTTTGGCCTGGATCAACCCAAGTTATTAACTCTCTCATTTGTGCCTCTGGCATGGATACACAACCTGCAGTTCCGCCACTGCCGTTTATATGAACAAAGATTGCTCCGCCTTTGTTGGCAGTTTGATTAACATTATAATCTGTAACTAGTGCATACTTGTATTGAGTAGGGTAACTTGCAAGATGTTCAAAATCACCACCAGGATTGTTGTGTATAAGTCTATTGTAAGTCGCACTTCCACTATTAAGATCCCAGTACATATCATCAGTAACATTAGCATAGCTATATTTAGTTCCAGGATTATCAGCTACTCCAAAGGCACTTAATATACCAAGTACCCCTGCAGGAGTTTTATTTGTAGATTGCATTCTATTAGATATATAAGCTAAGCCACTTGTGCCCACTCTTCCGTTAGTTTCAGTTTTTAAGTTCCAGTATTCACCACTTTTTTGATAGAACTTTATATTTGCATAGCTAGAGCTCATGCTGCTAGTTGTAATTAAGATAACCTGGCTACTATTTGACAGCTGAGGGGATTTAAACCCTTTTTTTACCTCAGGCGCTGGAGTAGCAGGTGTAGTAATGGTAGATTTAGCTGACGTATTACTATTGGTAGCGGCTTTTGCAGCTTCTGCGCTCTTCTGTGCCGCGGCTGCAGCCTCTTGTTGTTTCCTTGCTGCTTCCTCATCTGCCTTCTTATCATCAGCAGTATACTCAATAAGGTATTTGGAGTTTATCCAACCTTCTTTTGAATCATATTTAACCTTGTACCAAACCTCTTGCTTACCTAAAACCTCAACGATAGTTCGCTTTGCCAATTGTTTTGTTACATTAGCAGTTTCAGCTGGATTGTCTCTAAAGTTAACTATCTCTGTAGTTTTACCAGCAAACTTCTGCTCTACAAATTGAGGTTCCGACTTTGAGGTAGTAGTTTCAGTTTGCGTTTTATCTTTATTTGAAGCAACTTCATTAGTTTTTGTAGTTGTTTCTGCTTTCTTTCCGTCAGTTAAAACAGTTTTATTAGCTTCAGTTTTAACGTTATTATTATTATGTATTAACACACCAGCTACAGCTGCACATAAAACAACACCAGAAGCTGCAAGTATTATAGATTTTTTTCTATTATTAGTAATAAGTTTTAAAAGCTTGCTCATCTAAAAACTCCTTGCCTTAAAATTATAGCGCTGTAAATAGTTTATCAAAAAAGTAAAAATATTAAAATAGTATATTAACTGTAGGGAAAATTCACTTATAGCGCATTAAGAAAATAGTTACTTAGTGTATTGTAACAATTATGGATATATTATACTATTATATTGAAATCGTTTGAATGTAGGATAGGTACTAGAATAGAAATATATAATTAATATGAATAGAATGGATGGAGGGCATGTTTTGAAAAGCATAAAGAAAACGTTAAGTTTATTGCTAATTTGTCTTTTTGTTTTTGCAATGGTTCCAGCAAATGTTTTTGGTGATATTGCTAAAGCTGAGACAAGTGATTCTAAGTTTTTAAAATATAATGAAGGATTTGTTTCAAGTGAAAAAATATATAAAGACAAGGCGCTAATGCAAATATCTTATAGAGGATATAATAAGGGAGTTTATTATTTCAATAATGGTAAAGTATTAGGAGTTGGAAAATTTGTACATTCGGATTTTAGTGAAAATAAAGAAATTATAAATGAATATAATAACGAAAACCCTGGAGTTGGAGCAGTTTTTGATTTGGAACAAGGGGAAGTAACTGGATCATATGATTTAAACGTGTTAGATAATACTTTGAAAAATAAATACGGTAAGGAAAACCTCGATGTTGGTCGTTTAAGCATAGCTGATGATAAAAATGGAATTTGGTATATTTATAATATTTATGAAGGGCATAATATAAAATCCAGAGGCATACTAACTCCTAGTAAGAAGATAGTGGAAGTGGACGCTGGAGATTCTTGGGTAACATATACAGGTTCTTCTGATAAGTTTTATGGAATAATAAAAGGACCTTCTGTTGATTCAGATTTAACTGATACCTATTTACGAACTATAGAAAGTAATGGAACTACAAAGGATATAAAGATTGATGAACGTATATCTCGTAACTATAATATTAGAAATATAATGGTTGCTAATAATAAATTTTATATACAGCTGGAAAGCCCATCTAACTTTATCTATGGTGAAAAAATTATGGATGGTTACTATGAATTGATAGAAGATCAGAATGTGCTTTGCAAGGGCGATATGTTAGTTGAATGTACTGATGTTCAGTTTAAACTAACTAAAGATTCTAATGGATGTATTTGGTATGTAAAGGATGGCGCATTATATAAATTTGATAATAATAAATGGATTATGAAATATGAAGTTGATAAAAGAATGAATAGAGTAGTAGCTTATGATGATAATAATTTCGTTTTATCATATTCGCTTGAAGGAAATAAGATAATTGGTGATAATAACACAACAACGTACACTATGAATGGTGGTTACACGCTGGTTCAAAATGGAAAGAATATAACAATAGATTATGAGGGGCCATCAACACAAGATATAACTGGAAGTGACAAAAGTAATAATGGGAGCACAGGTTCTGATTTAAATAATGCTTCTAATATAAATGCAACAAATGGACAAAGCACATCAATACAAACTAATGGAGTGCCTAATATAATAACTGAAAAAGCAGTTGTAGGTCTAGTTAAAGATGGAGTCTTACCAATACAAGTAAATAAGCTGAATAGAAATGAAGTAAATCTGGTAGAAGCCTCCAGTACAACTAATGCTAATAAATTAGAAGTTACAATAGCAGATACAAAAGCTATAAGAGAAGGCACAGGCTCGCTTCAAATAAAAATGGGACAAAGCTCTGTGATAAACTTACCTTTTTCAGCCATAGATAAGAGTCTACTTACTGATAAAGCTAAAGTAATTTTAAGTACTTCAGCTGAAAGTAACACAGATTTAGTCAAGGGTTTAAAAGCTGTGAAGAAGCTATATAGTATTGATGTTGAAGTGGTTGATGGAGAGAAGAAAACAGCTGTTCATAAGCTTGCTAATGGAGAGTCAGAAATAAATTTCACTTTAAGTGATGAAGAGTTAACTGATTTAAATAAGAGTAATTTAGCAATATTCTACTACAATGAAGATACAAAGAAATTTGAGTACATTGAAACAAAGGTAGATGGAAACAAAGTAACCTTTAAGACACCTCATTTTAGTAAATTTATAATAGCAGAGAAGTCAAAAAAAAGTAAAGAAATAATCCCTAAAACAGAAACAAGGTTTGATGCTAAGACAATAGCTATTATAGCAAGCATATTAGTAGTACTAGGAATCGGGGCTTTAGGATTTAGAAAATTTGTAAAGCTTAATAAGTAATAAAAATGCATATGTGAATAACTTATAGATAGCAAAATAGTGTATATATAAGTAGTCAATTGTAACCTAAGTGCTGGTTTTTATATCTATGAAAGAAATATGTAGAAACGTATAAAATTATTAATGTTAATAATTAATATTAACATTGTTAAATAGATGGGAATTACTTATAATGGAAGAGGTGGCTAGGCCACTTTTTTACTGTTAAGGAAGTAAAGATTTTTATGGCATCTAGATTTAGAAATTTCAAGTGTTTATCATAGCTTTTTAAGGAACACAGTAAAAAATAAAACTTGTTCGCCTGCCAGAATTTCTTCACGTACGTTCAGAAAAGGCAGATGCGCAAAAAAAGCTCACTGAAGAAGATCGCTTCAGCGACTTTTTTAATAATATAGTGACTTTCTTACTGAAAAAATTTTATCAATAAAACTATGTTGATTTGATACTATATTTTAACTGAAGGAGGAGATAGTTTGATTAAAGACGTAATTATTTTTGTTTTACCATTTTTGATTCCCTACACTGTAATTGGATTTGAAGCTGGTAATATACTTTTACCTTTAGTGGCAATCTTATATATTGCGATATATGTAAAAAAAGTTACTTTAAACAGAAATATAATAATTGCATTAGGTATCCTATTTCTTTTGGCTGTAATCTCCTTAGTAAGTAATTTCAATTTTTTAGCTTTAGGAGGAGTAAGTCTATATTTATCTCCTATACTTTATTATGTGATCTATTGTTCTCTGAAGGAAGATAAGAGAAAAGATGACATAATGAAATATACAGTGTATATAATGGCTATAGCTTCTTTTTTGTCAGTTGTTTATAAAAGTATGTATCTAAATCAAAGAGTCTTTGGATTGTTTGGTTATGCTAATACTTTTGCATTAGCACTTTTGGTTCTTATACATATAAACAATATAAGAAAAGAAGATTTTTATAAGATAACCATAGATATTATATTTATAACTTCAATATTTTTTACTGGCTCAAGGAATACCTTTTTATGGTTAGTTATATGTAGCGTAGTTATTGCAGTAAGTAAAAGACAAATTAAGCCTATTATTAATATTTTAATGGGACTTATGGTATATATTTTGATATCAACAATTTCTATAGCAGGACTATTACTTGCACCGATACTTATATACATATATGAATCAATAGCTAAAGGAACTAGTAAAGGCTACAAAAAGAGAAAAATAATCTTTGCTTTAGTTATAATTATTACTGCATTTATAGTTATCTTAGTTACAGGTAGCAGTAATAGTATTGAAAGAATAAGAAATATATCTTTTATCAATAGATCAATTCAGGAAATACTAATAATCTTTGGGGATACTATTAAAGACATTGAAAAAATACCTTTTGGACATGGAATTAATACTTTTAGTAAACTGCAATATTATTTTCAGAGTGCCTATTATAGTGTAAAGTATGTGCATAATTCAATTTTGCAGATAGCTTTTGATATAGGAATTTTTGCAGTTATTCCGTTTTTATATTTGATATTCTATGTTGTAATTAAAATATGCAAGAATTTTAATGATAAAAACAAAGCTATAAATGTTTTAAACTTAAGCATTTTACTTATAATATTTTTTCACAGTTTATTAGATTTTGATTTTTCATTTTCAAGTATATTTGCACTTTATATGCTACCATTTTCAGTTTTACTAGATAGCAATAAAGAGTTTTATTTAAGAAAAAAAAGCATTGTTTCAGCAATCTGTGGAATGTTTATATTCTTATCAGTAATTCTCTATAATGAAGGCACATTAAAATTAGGAAAGTACATGATAAATAGTAGTAACTATGAAACTGGAAGAAGTATTATTTCAACTGTTCTACTTCGAGATAGCAGATATTATCAGCTAATGAGTGATAGCTATAGAGATCAGTATTCCGAAATTCATGATCCTGATATGCTAAAAAAAATGGAAGATAATTTAGGAGCAGCAATTAGATATGACGGGGAAGATCTAAATCTTAAATGGAATATGGCGTATGTAAAAGGTAAGCAGGGAAAGTATGAGGATGCTATTAGTATTTGGAATAATATAATCTCAGTAGAGAAATATAATCCAAAGGTTTATAAAACCTATTATAATTATCTAACTGATTTAGAGGAAAATAGCAGCAAGAGCTTTACTAAGCAGATTGAAAGAATTAAACAAAAGCATGATGAAGCATATTTAAGTCTAAATCCAAGAAGTAAATATGTAAGACATCAATTAAAGAAGAGTTTTAATGAGACTTTGGAGATGGATATAAAAGATTAAAAAGCATAATTATAGCACTATACTATTAAATGATATACAGAAAACTCACTGAGGAAATTTGCTTCAGTGAGTTTTTTTTATTCCCATTATGTGAAAATATGTGATGAATGTATTGAAAAGTCAACTGATTTATATGATACAAAGACTGAGAAAATCCGAGAAAACAGGAGAAAGTATCAGTATATTTAGCTTTATTAACATCAAAATGCATTATTGGAAGATATAAGTGAGAATGAGATGTGATAAATTACAAAAAAAAATAGATAAATTGTATAATATCACAATGGGTTCGACAAAAAAATTTTAATGACAAAAAAGATATCATCAATAAGTTTGTTTACAATATATTCCATAAAAATATTTGTCTATAAAATGTACTTGTGAATAAATATTATAATTCCACTAAACAAAAAGTAAAAATAAGTGAAAAAAATGTGAAAAATTCATGAATAGTAAAATTGGACATACAAAAATTATAGCATTATAATAAAAACGTTACAAAAATGTTAAAAATTAACAAACAAAATTGGAATTTTATATGAACTTTATAAATAAATATATAACATTATAAATTTGGTGTGAGGGGGAAGCATGATGTCTGGCCTTGGAGAAGAATTGTTTGGTGCAGAAATCCAAGATGAATTAGCTATGGAAGAAGAAATAAGTATAAAACAGGAAGTTCAAGATGATTTTGCTATCAATGGCGACAGGAGAATTGTCTATCGAGCAGTAAAAAGACTTCTAGATTTGCTAGGTGCTTTCTTCGGCTTGATAGTGGCATCACCTGTTTTTTTAATCACTTCTATCTTGATAAAGCTAGATTCAAAGGGGCAAGTAATCTTTTCACAAGAAAGAGTTGGCCTTAATGGTAAAACATTTAAGATGTATAAGTTTAGATCTATGGTTACCAACGCTGAGGAACTTAAAGAGAAGCTTCATAAGCAAAATGAGATGAGCGGGCCGATGTTTAAGATAAAGGAAGATCCTAGAGTAACTAAGCTAGGAAAATTTATAAGAAGAACAAGCATAGACGAGCTCCCGCAGCTTATAAATGTGCTTAAGGGTGACATGAGCCTAGTTGGCCCAAGACCAAGTTTACCGAGGGAAGTAACTATGTTTGAGCCTTGGATGCTTGAAAGGCTTAATGTGAAACCCGGTTTAACTTGCTACTGGCAGGTTTCAGGAAGAAATGATATAGACTTTGAGGATTGGATGAAGCTGGATGTTAAGTATGTTAGAGAAAGAAATACTTTCTTAGATATAAAACTTATTTTTAAAACTATAGGTGTATTGTTTGGGGATGAACATGCAAGGTAGGGGGAATTGATAATGAAATTAGTAGTAGCAGGTACAGGGTATGTAGGACTAGTAACAGGAGCTTGCCTTTCAGAAGTTGGACACAAAGTAGTATGTGTTGATATTGATTCTAATAAGGTTGAGATGATGAAAAAAGGTATTTCACCTATCTATGAACCTGGTTTAGATGAACTTTTGATGAGTAATTATGAAAAAGGAAGAATTGATTTTACATTAGACTATGTTAATGCATATAAAGATGCAGATGTAGTGTTTATAGGAGTAGGTACCCCCGAAAGAGAGGATGGATCTGCCAACCTAGAATATGTGTATAATGTCGCAAAACAAATAGCAGAGAATATAGAGAAAGATTGCTTAGTAGTAGTTAAATCTACAGTTCCAATAGGTACTAATGACAAGGTAGAAGACTATATAAAATCTAATTTGAAAAATAAGGTTAGTATAGAAGTTGCTTCAAATCCAGAATTTTTATCTCAAGGGACAGCTATAAAAGACACTTTACATGCAAGTAGGATTGTTGTAGGAGTTGAGTCTCAGAGAGCGGAGTCAATCTTAAGAGAAGTTTATGAAAGATTTAACCAGCCAATTGTTGTCACTAATAGAAGAAGTGCGGAGATGATAAAGTATGCTTCAAATGATTTTTTAGCCTTAAAAATATCTTTTGTTAACGAAATAGCAAATCTATGTGAGATTGTAGGTGCAAATATTGAAGATGTCACTAAAGGGATGTCCTATGATGAAAGAATAGGAAGTAAGTTCTTAAAAGCAGGTATAGGATATGGGGGATCTTGTTTCCCGAAGGATACAAAAGCTCTTCACTGGCTAGCTTCAGATAATGGGTATGAGCTTAAAACCGTAAAGGCTACTATAGAAGTTAACGAAAATCAGAAGTTTAAATTAATTAGAAAGGCAATACAGAAGTATGGAACTCTTAAAGGCAAAAAGGTTGCAGTGCTGGGACTTACCTTTAAGCCAGGAACTGATGATTTAAGAGAAGCTCCATCCATTCCAAACGTAAGAAGACTTTTAGAGGAAGGTGCTGAAGTTATAGCTTACGATCCTGTTGGAATTAAGAATTTTAGAAGAATCTATCCCAGTGGAGTCAATTATGTTGAAAATCCTGAAGATGCATTAAGGGATGCTGATTTGGCTTTTATATTCACTGAGTGGGAAGAAATAAAGAAGGTTAACCTTTTAAGATATAAGGAATTGATGAATAAAGCAGTTCTTTTTGATGGAAGAAACTGTCATGATATTTCTGAGGCATTAACTGCTGGGGTTGAGTACTATTCAATTGGTAAAAAGGAGATAGTTTAGGGGGGATTTTATGCTGTGTGCATTGATAATGGCTGGAGGTAAGGGAACTAGATTCTGGCCTCTTTCAACAGAAGAAAAACCTAAACAATTCTTAAAGCTTTTAGGCGAAGAAACTATGATTCAGATGACTGTTAATAGAATAAAGCCGCTCATACCTTTGGAAAGAATTTTTGTGTGTACTGGAGAGAACTATGTAAACTTGGTTAAAAGCCAGCTTCCTGAGCTAAATGAGAGAAATATAATAGTTGAACCAGAAGGACGAAATACAGCACCATGTATGGCACTTTCAGCTTTTGTTATAAGTAAATATTACAAAGAGTCTACTATGGTAGTTCTTCCTTCAGACCATCTTATTAATAATGATGAGAAGTTTTTAGAAGTTATAAGAGATGGAGGAGAGTTTTTAAATGACTATCCAGAGTCAATAATAACGCTAGGTATGACTCCAGATAGAGTTGAGCCTGGATATGGGTATATTGAATGCTCGAATGATTTTATTCAAATAAACAATAATAAAGCTATAAAAGTTAAGAGATTTGTTGAAAAGCCAGATAAAGAAAAAGCAAAGGAATATCTAAGAGAAGGCACTTATCTTTGGAATGGTGGAATGTTCTTATGGAAAAATGGTTTTATATTAAAATTACTTGAAGAAAATTTGAAGACAACATATGAGGTGTTAAAACCTGTTGAAAATATTGAAGAAGATAAACTATATGAATATGTGAAAGAAAACTACAAACTTACTGAGTCTATTTCTATAGATTATGGAATTATGGAGAAATCAACATCTATACATGTGATTCCTTGTGATTTTGGATGGGATGATATTGGAAGTTGGGCTTCTCTAGAGAGATATAGGAGTAAAGACAATAATTTCAATATATGTGATAATAATATAAAAATTATAGACTCAAATAATAATATAGGAATAAGTCATAAGAAGCCTATAGTTTTTTATGGTCTTGAAGCTGTTTTTTATGTTGAAACAGATGAGGTAATAATAATCACTAAAAAAGAAAAAATGAACGAAATAAAAGAAATAAAGTGTATAATGGGTGATTAGTATGAGAATGAGATTTCTAAATACAGAAATAGATAATTTATCTATGGAAGAAGCCTTGGTAAGAATAGATGCCCTTATAAGAAATGGTAGATATAATTATGTTGTAACACCAAATGTTGATCATATAGTAAAACTAGAAAAAGATCAGGAGCTCAGAGAAGTATATAATAATGCTGATTTAATCCTTGTAGATGGTATGCCTTTAGTCTGGATATCAAAATTAAATAAAGAACCAATCAAAGAAAAGATCTCTGGATCTGATTTTTTTCCTGAGGTTTGCAAGTTATCATCTAATAAAGGTTATAAGGTGTTCCTATTAGGAGCCGCAGAAGGCGTTGCAGATAGGGCGGCTAAGAATTTACAAGTTAAGTATCCTAAACTAAATATAGTTGGAGCATACTCTCCAAGTTTCGGATTCGAAAAAAAAGAAGATGAAGTAAAGAAAATCATAAAAATAATTAATGAAGTTAAGCCAGATATACTTGCTGTGGGAGTTGGTGCTCCAAAACAAGAAAAGTTTATTTATAATTACTTATCAGACTTAAAAGTGCCAGTCTCCTTGGGGATAGGAGCTACAATTGATTTTGAAGCGGGAAATATTAAGAGAGCTCCAAGATGGATGCAAAAATCAGGCCTTGAGTGGTTTTATAGGTTAAGTAAAGAACCAAAACGAATGTTTAAAAGATATTTAGTTGATGATATGAAGATTATATCAATTATTATTAAGTATAGAAAAAAGTGGTGATTTTATGAGTGAAGATATTAAGGATAAAAATATACTATATTTAGCCAAAACTATGGACTATGGTGGAACAGAAAAGGTAATTCTACAACTTTGCGAGAATCTAAAAAATGATTTTAATAAAATAATAGTATGTTCTAAAGGCGGAATACATATGAGTAAGCTTGCTGAATTAGGTATTACTCATTATGAAATTGGAGATTATGATGATAAGAGCTTTGCAAATATATTTAAGACCATTGTAAGATTGATAAATATAGTAAGAAGTGAAAATATAAGTATTATTCATAGTCACCATAGAATGGCTACTTTTTATGCAAAAATTATTTCGAACTTTACAAGATGTAAAGTTGTTTGTACTGCTCATAATACATTCAATGATAGAAAGATATTTACTAAGTTTTCATTGTCTAATATTGATATAGTAGCAGTAGGAGAGAATGTAAAGAAAAATCTTACTGACTATTTTGAACTTAAACCTGAAAAAATAGAAGTTATATACAACGGAATTTCTTTAGAGAATGCTTTATCTTTTGAAGAAGTTAAAGAGATATCTGAATTTAAAAAGAAAGATTTCTTTGTCGTTGGTAACATTGGAAGACTTTCTGAGCAAAAGGGGTTTAAATATTTCAATGAGGCTATAAGTGAATTAATTAAACAAAATAAGAATATTAGGTTTATAATTGTTGGAGATGGCGAACTGAAAGATGAGTTAGTTGACCAATGTAAGTTCTTAAATATAGAGAAGTATGTAAAATTTCTTGGTTTCAGACGTGACATAAGCAATATAATAAGTCAATTAGATTTAGTAGTATTGAGTTCTTTATGGGAGGGGTTACCATTAACTCCGATAGAGGCTTTTTCACAAAGAAAAACAGTTATAGGAACTAATGTAGATGGGACTCCTGAAATAATAAAAGATGGATATAATGGGTTATTAGTTGAAGCTAGAAATTCTAAACAATTATCAGAGGCTATACTTAAATTATATAAAAATAAGGAGGATATTAATAAGTATGAAAAAAATGCCTTTGATACATATCGTAATTTATTTGATTTACAAACTTTTACGCATAATTACAGAAAATTTTACTTAAGAGTTGTAAATGAAACTTAATTTTTGGAGGTATGTATGAAATATAATTCGTTAGTATCTGTCATTATGAGTGCATATAATGAAAATGAAGAATGGGTAAAGAAGGCAATTGAATCCATACTTAATCAAAGTTATAGTAATTTAGAGTTTTTTATAATACTTGATAACCCTGATAACATTTCTTTGGACAAGTTAATATTAAAGTATGTAAAACGTGATGAAAGAATTATTTATATAAAAAATCATAAGAATGAAGGATTAGTTAATAGTTTAAACAAAGGTATAATACAAGCCAAAGGTGATTTCATTGTTAGAATGGATGCAGATGATATTTCATTTAAAGACAGAGTTGAAAAGCAAGTAAGGTTTATGCACGAGCATCAGGAAATAGCGTTACTCTGTACTAAAGCGATTTTTATTAATGAAGCTGGAGTAGAGATAGGAGAGTCAAGGGAGTACAAAGACGTGGATGTTTTGAAAAATTGTTTAAAATATAAAAATGATGTAGTACACCCTACATGGATAATGAGAGCTAAGACTTTGAAAAGTAAAGAAATAAATGGCTATAGAAATATTCCATATGCAGAAGATTATGATTTGCTTTGCAGATTATTATTAAATGATTTTAGAGTTTATCAGTTAAGAGAAAGTACATTACATTATAGAATTAGAAGTAATGGAATTACTCAATCAAAAATCTATGATCAGATAAAGGTTGCAAGTTATATTTCAAAAATGTATAAGGATAAAAAAGAAAATGTTAAGGCAGTTGAAGAAATACAATCAATACTGAATGAAAAAGAAAGTTTTATAGTAAGAAGACTAAGAAGAAAAAAGGTAAGCAAGCTTAGAATTTATATATTTAAAATATTTAATAAGTATGGAAGGAAAATATTGCTAAATACATTTGTTTGTAGATTTAAATATAATATTTAGAAAATGAGGAGTGTATATGAATCCGTACGTAAGTGTAATAATACCAACATATAATCGTATTAATACTATTTCAAATACTATTGATAGTGTTTTAGCACAAACATATAGGGATTATGAAATTATAATAATAGATGATAATTCTAATGATAATACAAAAGATATAATAGATCGATATGTACAACGTTATCAATTTATTACATATCATAAACATACTACTAATAAGGGGGGATCAGGTGCAAGAAATACTGGAGCTAAATTAGCAAAAGGAACTTTTTTATCATTCTTGGATAGCGACGATCAATGGATAGATACTAAGCTAGAAAAAGAGGTTGCTTGTTTAAAAAATGATTCTACTATAGATATGCTTTATTCTAATATGTATTTGGTTGATGTTGAAAAAAGGACAACTACATTATATAGACAAGATGAGTATGAAGATAAGTATTATGGTATGTTATGTAAAAATATAATAGGTAGTACTTCATTGATAACTATAAAGAAAAAAGTATTTGATTCTGTCGGAGGTTTTAAAGAAGGATTACCGAGTTGTCAGGATTGGGATTTTTATTTAAATGTTGCAAGAGAGTATAAGATAATTAAAATAGACGAGCCTCTTTTAAAATATTATATACACTCGAATAGCATCTCTGGAAATATGGATAAAGCTATAGCTGGACATAGATTAATTTTAGAGAAAGTATCAAATCTTATTTCGGATAATGAGACTTATATCAAAAGAAAAAATAATATATTATCTAACCAATATTTGAATATTGCTAATATATATATGAAATTCAGAAAATTTAATGAAGCTAAGGTATATTACTTTAGGGCTTTTAAATATTATCCATTAAATAAATCTGCATTTAAAAACTTAATTTCAATGTTATTAGGGGAAAATTTATATTATAAACTTAAATATAAGTAATATGGAGGAGCTATGAATATACTTATTATTCCGTCGTGGTATCATACAAAAAATAATATGACATTAGGAAGTTTTTTTAAAGAGCAAGCAGAAGCTCTAGCAGAACTAGGCCATGATGTGACTGTTTTGTATGTGGATAGATTTGGAGTTAGTTATTTGAAAAAGTATATTAGTTATTGTGAAAGAACAGAGTATACAGACAATAATGTTAAAGTGTATAGAAAAAAGAAACTGAGAAAATTAAAAAGTGGTCCTATTGGTGATTGCTACTCTTTTGCTAATGGGATATTGGAACTGTATGAAAAGTATATAAAACATACTAAGCAAATTGACTTAATTCATGCCCATTCATGTTTATGGGCTGGTTATGCAGCAATGAATTTAAAAGAAAAATACGGTATACCATACGTTATAACTGAGCACTTCACTGGATACTCTAGAAATATGATGAATGATGATGAAAAAGCATTGATTAGAGTTCAGATTTCTAAAGCTGATAAATTAATCGCCGTTAGTGAAGGATTAAAGAAAGATTTACAACCTTACTGTAACAAGAAAGAGATTGAAGTTATTCCTAATATGGTAGATGTAAGTAGATTTAAACTTGGTGAAGTTAGTGAAAGTAATAAAAAATTTGTGTTTTTATCAATATGTTACTTAATGTACAAGAAGGGAATTGATATACTTATAAATGCATTCGCTAAGGCTTTTAAAGGAGACAATAATTTTCAACTATATATTGGTGGAGACGGAGAAGAAAAGGAAAAATTGATACAATTAACAATATCACTAGGTATTAAAGAACAGGTGAAGTTTTTAGGTGAATTAGATAGAGAATCAGTTGTTAAAGAAATGCAAAATTGTAATGCATTTGTATTGCCAAGCAGATTTGAAACTTTTGGAGTTGTATTTATAGAAGCTTTAGCATGCGGAAAGCCTATCATAGCAAGCAAAACAGGAGGTCCAGACAATATAGTTAGGGATATAAATGGATACTTAGTAGATGTAGGCGATATAGATGATTTGTTTAGAACAATGATTAAATTAGTTAATGAGTATAAAAAATTTGAATCTTTTACTATACGAAAGGACTGTATTGAGCGATTTTCGAAAGAAAATGTAATTAATAGAATTGATCAAATGTATAAAAAAATAGTTTTATAATAAATACTACCAGGTGCAAGGCAGAGGCGAAGTATATGAATATACTTATCTATAGTTTGCTAGTATCAAATCTATTAGTAGTTATTATATATTTTATTATGACATTTAGACATATGCTTTTATTATTTACGAATGATAAAATAGTTGATAACGTAAAGTTTTACAACATGTTAGGCATATTTTTGATTTAATATATATTTTAAATGTTAAATAAATGGATATCAAAATAATATTTATATATTTTTCTTACTTTGTATTGTATAACCGAGTGCTATCTCTTTCTTAATATATAACTAATAAGAGGTTATATATTGGATAGTTTAATGATCATATAATTTATAGAGAAGGAGTTTTTCGGGTAAAGGGAATTGTTGATACAAGTAATGCAGCCGGAAACTTGGAACTATTTAATTTTTAGTTGTACTGTATGATTGCATTGCTTCAAAAAGAAAAATAGGCTGCATTGTTATAATTTTTACATCCTATTGTCTATATTTGAATTGATTATAATAGGTAATTTAGCAATAGTAACAGGTGCGCAATATACCTTTTTTATGGAGATGGAATATCTATAATAAGACTATTTAAAAAGCTATTATTGTGTTAGAGGACTTGTGGAGGTAATGATAGTAACTGTAATTGTAGGAGTTAAGACATACGATATACTGTTTCTCCATATTCTTCAGAGAGGAAATACAGCTATGTCTACAATTATACAATACAATAATATTTTTGAGGATATAGCTACACATTCACAGTATATAAGTATTTTTGTTAAGCAAGGTATTATTTTGCTAATTTATTTTATAATATTTAATATTTATAAAGCTTTCAAAAATGCCATGATATGAAGCAAAAATCATTTGTTTTAAGTTTATTTGTATGGAATATTATTGTCTCTAAATGTAATCCTAATCAATACTATTTAATGGGTAATTCTACTTATTATATTCAAACTTGCAGTTGTATATACATACCTAGGACAAATTAGAATTAATAAATATAAATATAAATATATTAATAAATAATAAAACTTGCTATCAGTGATAGTGTTTTTGTAAGTGGAGGTAATTGTGGGAGTAAGTTCTACTTTAAGAAAAGGAATTTTAATAAATTTTGTATCTAGATATTGTAATATTTTTGTTCAGTTAATTATAAACTCAATTTTAGCAAGACTATTACTTCCATCTGAATTTGGAGTAGTAGCTATAATATCTGTTTTTACTTCATTTTTTGCTATTTTAGGAGATATGGGTATAGGACCAGCTATAATTCAAAATAAATCTCTAAAGGATAAAGAAATTTCTGATATTTTTATTTTTTCCATATTTGCATCAATAATAATAGCTATACTTTTTTATTTCTTTTCTTATTTTGTATCAGATTTTTATGGCAATAAAATATATATAAAACTAGGTTCAATGCTTTCAATTGCTGTTCTTTTTAATATAGCTAATATAGTTCCAAATGCATTATTATATAAGAAAAAGAACTTTAAAATAGTAGGAATTATAAATGTATCTGCTAATATAATAGTAGGATGTATTACTATAACGCTAGCTATTAAAGGCTGGTCTTACTATGCATTAATTTTTGATTCTGTTTTAAAAAGTATAACTATATTCTTATTCAGCACTTTGTCTTCAAAGGTAAAAATATATAGAAGCTTTAATATAACCTCTATAAAGAAGGTAAAGAGTTACTCTACATATCAATTTCTATTTAACTTTATAAATTATTTTACTAGGAATCTAGATAATATACTGGTAGGAAAATACTTGGGAGTAAATACTCTAGCGTACTATGATAAAGCATATAAGCTTATGCTCTATCCAGTGCAAAATTTAACATATGTAATTACACCTGTTTTACATCCTATCTTATCTGATTATCAAGAGGATAAAAAAGTAATATATAATTCGTATTTAAAAATTGTTAAGCTATTGTCTCTTTTAGGAGTCTTTGCGTCTGTATTTTGTTTTTTTTCATCAAAAGAAATAATATTTATTATGTATGGAGGACAATGGACAGATAGTATCATTATATTTCAAATATTGTCACTATCTATGATTTTCCAAATGGTATTATCGAGCATTGGTTCAATATTTCAAGCAACAGGATATGTAAAAAAGCTTTTTTCAACAGGTATTATATCATCAATATTTACTATAACAGGAATACTTACAGGCATTATTACAAAAAATATAGTATATTTAGCTATAGGAATTTCGGTAGCCTTTATTTGCAATTTTATTCAGTGCTTTTATGTTTTATTAACGGATGTTTTTTTGGGAAGTTTTGTTGCTTTTTTGGTGAATCTAAAGAGTACATTAATAATTTTTGTTTTAATGGCAGTTGGTTATTCATTATTTTTAGCAGTAAGTATTGAGAATATATATATAAGTGTGATAGTCAAATTAATTATAGGTTTTCTGACATATAGTACCGGACTTTTGGTTACTAAAGAATATAAATTATTCTTAGGTTTATTTAAAAGAAGTAATGTCTAAATGAAAGTAGGACAACTTTATATATAGTTTTATAGAAGATTATGAAAATGATTTTGTGAATAGGAGAAATAAAAATATGAGCATTCCTAAAATAATTCATTATTGCTGGTTTGGAAAAAAAGAAAAGAGCAATATTATAAACAAGTGTATAACTAGTTGGAAAAAGCTAGATGGATTTATTATAAAAGAATGGAATGAAGATAATTTTGATGTGAAAAGTAATACGTATATAAAAGAAGCATATGAAAAAAAGAAATATGCTTTTGTATCCGATTACGTTAGGCTTAAGGTGTTAAGTGATTTTGGGGGAGTTTATTTTGATACAGACGTAGAAGTGAAAAAGGATATTTCAGGCTTTTTGGATAATGACTTTTTTATAGGATTTATGTATGACAGTTTATTAGGTACAGCAGTTATAGGCAGTGTTAGCAATCATATGATAATTAATGAATTATTGAAGAAATATGATGGTAAATTACTAAAATATGAAGCTAATAATAATCTTTTTACAAAGTATTTTTTAGATAACTTTAGTAAATTTAAGTTGAATAATAAGTACCAAGTGTTAGATAATAATGTTGTTGTATACCCAAAAGAGTATTTTGAGAGACCAACATTTAGCTCTTCCAAAGGTTTTACTGAACATCATTATACAGCTACATGGAAAGAAGGAGACAAATCAAAAAAGATATTGAAAAGTATGGGTAAGTTCTTGCTACGTAAAACTATATATAAAAAAATAACTGGAAAGATAGCCATAAAAAATACACCATTCTATAATATATATAAACTTCATAAAAATAAATAAATTTTTAGGTTTTATGTCAATAATAGAATACTTGTTAAAATAGAAAGAGGTGGAGATACTTTTGGGTAGACATGCATATTTAATTATTGCACATAGTGAATTTAATTTGCTAAAAATTTTATTGCATATGATTGATGATGAACGAAATGATATTTTTATTCATATCGATAAAAAAGTTAAATCATTTGATAGAGATTACATCAGCCGTGAGATTAAGAAATCAAACGTATATTTTTCAGATAGAATAAATGTAGTTTGGGGAAGTGTAAGTCAAATAGAATGTGAGCTTATGCTTTTAGATATGGCTATAAAAGGAACTTATAGTTATTATCATTTATTATCTGGCCAGGATTTACCAATAAAAAATCAAGATTATATACACGACTTTTTTGATAGAAATAATGGAAAAGAATTTATTAGGTTTAACTGTGGAAATTTTAATTATTATGATAGGGTTAAATATTATTATTTTTTTATAAACAAAATTGGAAGGTCAAAAACTTTAACTAGTAAAACGATACGTATGTTAGAAAAAATATTATTGTCTATCCAGAGTATATTAAAAGTTAATAGAATAAAAAATAGTAATATAATATATCAAAAAGGGACTAACTGGTTTAGTATTACAAACGATTTAGCACAATATGTAATTGAAAAATCTAATCAAATATTAAAGGATTATAAATATACTTTATGTTGCGATGAGGTTTTTTTACAAACCTTAGTTGTCAATTCTCCCTTTATTAATAATTTGTATCATTTAAAATTTGATAACGATATACATGCCATAATGAGACTAATTGATTGGGAGAGGGGAGACCCGTATATATTTAGGAAAGAAGATTATAAAGATTTACTAACCTCTGATATGTTGTTTGCTAGAAAGTTTAGTATGAAAACTGATAAGGATATAGTTGATATAATTTATAGCTATTTATGTAATGATGAGGGTGTAAAGCGCTAATTCATAACAAGCATTAAATCCAAGTAAAGATATATTTTTTTATAAGATTTGTTAATTGATAGCATAAGAAATATTTGTAATATCATAACTATTTTAGATCACTTTTATTGTATTGTATGGTATTGTTTAAGGCATGTGTCTATATGATAAAATCTTATAAGAAGCGCTCTTTATTTTTTACAATAAATTTCTTGTTCCTAATGATTAGTAGAGCAATATATTAAAGAGGGTTCATCAGTGTTTTTTAAAGCAATAATAAAAGGTTATTTAGGCCTTAGTATATTTATAAATGAAAAAATGCTGTTACTAATCAAATTATTTTAGTAATTTTATATAATATAGTTTATACTAGGCTGTGGAAGGTAAAACCAGATACTATACCAATGGAATTACGATATGTATTACATATAATAAGTATAATTTTAGTATTTAAAATATTAAAAAAGCTTTCTGTTTATAGTCTATGATTAAATGATTCTTTAATTATTTTGAACTTTATATTTGTAGCATCTTCAATAATGTTTTTTTGTAATTAAGAATGTATTTTCGATTTTTACCTACGTATATTATAATATCTAATTAAAAAATATATGTAATAGATATGGTTTCTATACATTATTTATTTTAAATGTGTTTTTAATTTATGTTCAATATTCTTATGCATCAAGTTTTTCTTATAGATGATATATATGGATTTTTGCTATTTCAGGTGTACAATCATTTCTATTATTTTTATCAATAATATACAATGCATTATTAATACATCCAATTTATAAAAAGTAAGTTTTGTTACTTTTCCTGTTAGTGTGATCATATTATTTATTATATCTAGGATATTCAGAATAAAAATGTTTTTTATTACTGTGCCTATTATTACAGTAGCGGTAATTGTATTTAATGGAAAAGAAGTATTTAAATTCATAAAATTATCAGTACTAATAATTATTATGATGATAGTTGGTATGTGTATATTAATTATTGTTAGCCCTCGGCTAGATTATTTTTTAATGATAACATGACAAATGAAAATGTCTGTAGATTGTCAAGTACTTTTGGTTCTCTCGCAATTTTGGTGAAATTATAACGTGGTTTAGAAAACTAAAATAAGTAGTGATTTTGCTATCAGGGTATACTATGTCAGTTTATAACTTTACTCTTTGAAAGGTCAAAATTACACCGTTCGTAGCTTGTACGTTTTAAGTTTTTTGCATTGTTTACTATTGCATACAGAAGCTTATTATTATATTTTATAGTAATGATATTTTCAATAGACATAATATCGTTTTTTACCCCACATATATAATGGGGGATCTGAAGTGTTTAGCTTAAGCAATGCAATCACATAAGGTGAGAGAAACGTATTTAAAATGTTCTCAAATTCGTTGATAAGGTTCTGTGGACCTACTAACTCAAGATGTTTTTTCTTTAAGCTAACCAGAATATCTAAATCATTGTTATTTAAATTTTCGATATTCTTACATATTGCTTTAATCACTAAGTTTAAATTTACAGTATAATTTTTCTTTGAATCAATATTATTATCTTCTATATAAAGTACTGAAGGTCTCATTATATTTTTGATTATATGAAGACAGGTATGAAAGAGATCTCTTATAGGCTAACTTGCTTAGTTTGATTAAATTTTCCTTATGGGTCTTACCCTGCTTTAATAACTTATTAATGTAATTTTTGCATTTATAAAGCTCACTTACTCTCTTTATTCCACGAGGTCATTGTATTCATTTGTCTGATTTTAAATATTCTTTTTAGTGTTTTTACAAATGAAGTATTCTCTATCTAGCTACCTCAACACTTGTTTCAGAGTGATGCTTATTATTATTTCTTTCATAATATACCACTTAGATTTTATTTTTCCATATATTAATGATAATTTCATGCTGTTTTTATCTTAACTAATATAATTAATCTCTTCTAGATGATTTGATTTAAACGAGTTCTTAGAAAAATTTTTTTGATATACCAATTCACATTGTGAAGAAAGTTTTTTGCTAAATTGATTTTATCAGTTACGTGAATGACATTAGTTAATACCTCGGTAATTGCTCCAGAATTTTATATTGAATCATCTCTATATACTTTCTTAAACGCTCAGATATCACATCTTTATTTTTACTCGTTAATATATATGGAATTATGCTTCTATACATATAGCGGATTAGAGTACAATATTTTTCTATCTTTTTTAATGCAAAAACATCTGAATCTATATTTTTAACTAAATAATGAACTTTAATTGCGTCTTTAAATAAATTTCTTACTAATGTTAATATAGTATCATTATATATATAATTGATACGGTTTCAGCATTAATCATTAAAGCTAAGAATGTTATTAATTTAATAACATTCTTGGTAACTCTTGAGTATGTAGAAACAAAGCTTTCCAGTAAAAGTTTTTGAATATGGCATTGACAACATTATTATCATAAAAATTGATCCAGTATCTGCATATCTTTCACAATCCCATCTAAAAACATAGTTTTTAATTTATTATTAAGTGTAAATCAACAATTCTAATTTACAATATATTAAGCATGAATTAGTTAATGATACTATATATTGAAGTATCATCTACTCGCAAAAGTTTAACTTGCCTTTAATGTGTGGGCAAATATAATAAATCTAATTCATAGTAAAAAAAGAGTTTTCAAGACTTACCTAAGAAAATAATTATTACTTTAAGAATATAGAAAGAATTTTTGGAATAACGAAACTGTTCTAGAAAGTGTTGATATAAATTTTAGGGTTTTTAGAACCTAACGAGAAAAGTTCTAGATTATAGAATGAGTTAATATAATAGATAGGGGTTTCACAATCAAAGTTTGTAAAGATGATTTTGCAATGAAAAAATGTAGTATTTCTGGAACAGTTATGGTTGATATTGAGACAAAAAATATAATAAATATATAGATTCTAAAGATTTAGATAATGTAGTTGAATGATTGAAAGCATATGCAACTGGTATAAAGAGGGTTCATCTGGAATCGATCCGGATCAGTGATAGATTTAATCTATTGAAGAATTAACTGAATAGTTTAAAAACTATCAAACTAATGCCTTGAGTTTTAAGATAAAGTGAAAGAACAAAACAATAGGAATCCTAGGCGATAAATAGCTTGCATTCTTAATTGTATAAATCAATCAAAGACTATATGTGCTAGAGATGAATTTTATAAACAAATAGGATTTGAATTAATGATGGATAGACGTGTTGTTAAGGAATATCTTTCTCCCGAAGGATCTGAGTTAATTCTTAAGGAAAATAATTCTTCAAACTTAAATCATAAAGAAAAAGTTATTAAGAATGAGAAAAGCTTAAATTAAACTCGTAACTTGCATAAGCAAGTCACGGAATAAGAGAAACTATAAAGAGAAACAGGAGTATCATGACAAACTGTTAGAAAATATCTTGATAGTAATGCCTGTGGGGTCCACGGCATATTTAGAATTCGTAAAAGACCTTCTTTATTACCATTTAATAGCGTAATCTATGACTTACTTTAAAAAAATATACATTTAAAAGAATTGGAGAAAATCTGTGCTTAAACGGTTGTACAGACGTTGCTTGACCAATACGAATGATTTTAAAAGAAAAAGAGGATTAATAAGGCAAGTTATAGACCTTACTTATCTGAAGTATGGATTGATTGGTCGCAAATATTTTATAAATTACTATGATAAGCCAACAGATAAAGTTATTTCTATAAAATAATTGGAGGTAATAGGCAAAGAAATCGCCTTTCTTGCCCAAAATATATTTATTATTAATTGATTCATTCAAAGAAATTTTATTTAGCAAGAAGCAAAGTGATTTAGATACTTGGCTTGAAAATGATAATCAGTTAAATATATTTGAAATTAATAGCTTTATTAAGGGGTTAACTAAAAATATAGCTGAAGTTAAAAATTATATCATATAAGAATATATCAGTGGGATAGCAGAAGATAGTTTAAATAATATAAAGACAAAAAAGAGAATAATGTATGGAAGATGTACTTTTAATACTTTGATTAAAAAGTTCTTTTTTAATCGAAGAGTTAATACTTTCAACTAACCTTGCAGAGAATTAAGATTTAATGTATTTTTACTAATTAAAATCATGGATTAATATATTTGATTATATAGAATAAGATACATTTAAAACTGATTATCCGGAAAAGATATAGATATATATGATTTTGTATTTAAAACAAGAGAAGAATATTGTGCATTAATTTATGAGATGGGAAAATAGATGATTCTAGGGCTCAGAACACCATCGTATATTATTAATAAATAATAAAAACTATTGATTTATTGTAGGAGGAACTAAAGTATTTGATACTCTGTATTGTGTCAATATTATATTTAGGAAGATATAGTATTATTAGAAATAATATTATTTAGTATAGGAAGTGGTTGAATGAAAAAAAATAATAGAAGAGTATTTTTAGCCTTGGTTGTATTAATAGTGTTAATATTGTTCCATCCTATCAAT